>JAWWCR010000131.1:0-13642 GCA_033720355.1 Gemmatimonadota bacterium | reverse complement strand
GCACACCTCTCCGCTCACGAGCTGCGTGCCGACGTGATCGTTCCCCGGACCGGCGGAGAGCACGAGCCCCTCACCGTCGCCGGTGAGAACGGCGATGCGGAAGCCTCGCGCGAAGTCGACGAAGCAGCTGGCGAACTGGAACCCCACGGCTTCGCCGAAGCAGCCTCCGTCGTCCTCGATCACGAACGGGACCGGCTGGTTGGAGCCCCGCTGGATATCGAGCGACCAGCCGTTGAGCGGAATGTCCGTCGATGGCGTCTCGGTTGCCTTCACGATGCGGGACGCGATGTCTTCGGTGTCAGCGAATTGGTTGTTGCCGTCGAAGTCGAAGTACACGACCAGCTGCCAGTACGATTCGGCAGGCACGTAGCGGCCCGCCCCGCCGCCGCCCTTCTTCTTGTTCGTCTTGAAGTCCGTGCGATAGCTCAACGACGTCCCCGCGCCGTCGGTCACCTCGACCACGGCCGGCAGATCGAACTCGGCGCAGTCGTTGCCCGTCCCCCCCGCCGTGTTGGCGGAGTCTTCGCACCAGTCCCTATCCGGGTATGGGAACGCCCTCACCTTCAGCCTGCTCGCCAGACCCCCGAAGTTCGGCGGGGTCGGCGACGGGCTGGCGTCGATCGAAGAGAGAAACCAGGTCGCTCCCGTGAACGGCAGCTTCGCGGGATCCAACGCCTCATCCGGGTAGCCGTCGCCGTCGGCGTCCGGAAACTCGCCGTCGCTGTTGGCGAAATCGCCGTCGCACGGCGAAGCGATTTGGGTTCCCGCAAGATCGCCCGACGAGACGTCCACTGGCCCGCAGATGTCGGAGACGAATGCGTTGGTTCCGTCGAGGTCGACCGTGGTCACGTTCGCCGACGGGTCGGTCACCGGCGGCCCGAGCGTTCCGTTATCAGTGTCCGAGCAGGCCACGACGGTCAGGAGCGTCGCGGCCGCGATCAATCGTTGTCGCTTGGCCAAGATTGTCCTCCGTTTGCAGGTCGCGTGGGAGGATGGACGTGTCGTCGTATTGGTCGGGACCGGGGACCTCCCCTCCCCGGTCCTAAACCTTTTAACGCAACGAAGTAACGCGGCGGCTCATAGCTCGAAGCCGGCGGTGGCCCGGGACCCGCCGGTGCGCTATCCGACGGATGCTCGGGGTTCTTGGGGGGTAAGCGGACTGCTCCGCCGGCAATCTGTCGCCACCGGATCACCGGGTCAATCGGCCCGAGACACGCCGGTCGGGGGGTATCCCGGGGGGAGCGCGGTCGAGCCGAGGTCGGTCGGCTTCCCTCCGGGGCAGATCCGAACGCCGATTGCGCTCCTTCGGCGGCGCCTGTATATCAGTTATGGATATAACGATAACTGAGCGAGTCGAGCGAAATGACCGATCCGCGGCCCCGTCCCAAGCCTCCCTTCAAGATCACCCCCGTCGTGTTCCACGTCCTGCTCGCCATGAGCGAAGACAGCGCGCACGGCTACCGGATCATGCAGGAGATCGAGGAGCGCACCCGCGGATCGATCCGCGTCGGCCCCGGGTCCCTCTATTTCACCCTCAACAGGCTTCAGGAAGCGGGGATGATCCGCGAAACCCCCGGCCCCGAGGGCGACGATGGGGACGCCCGCCGGAAGTACTACCGGCTGACCGAGTTTGGACGTGCGATCCTGGGGTCCGAGCTGGAGGTCCTTACCGAGATCGTCGAGCTGGCTCGCGAGAAGCGTCTGCTGCGCGACGAGGGCGTCGCCTGAGCGTGGGCGGGTCGTCGTCCGGCCGCCACGGGCGGTTGCTGCGGTTCCTCCTCTACGCGTACCCGCGCGACTTCAGACGGAAGCATGGGGACGAGATCGAGCGCCTCTACAGGGACGTGCTGGCCTCGCCTCCCGGCGGCCGCTCCGGACTCGGGCTCGCGTGGTGGCTGTTGCGGGACCTGGCGGGCTCGGCCATAAGGGCGAGGGGCCGCCTGTGGAGACGACTGCCGCGCGAGGTCGCGGCGAGCCTCGGGACGCCCGAGCGAGGAAGGAAACGAGCAATGATCGCGACACAGATCCGGAGGGCGTTCCGCAGCCTCCGTCGGGACCCCGGGTTCGCGGCGGTTACCGTTCTCACACTCGGTCTGGGGATCGGGGCGACGACCGCGATCTTCAGCGTGGTCGAGGCCGTGATGCTGCGACCGCTGCCCTATGACGAGGGCGACGACCTCGTCTGGGTGATGAACCGCTACCTGCCCGATGGACGCACGGGCTCGGTCTCGCGCCCCGAATTCTGGGAGTACCGGCAGACCGGCGAGACCTTCGATGGGTTGGCCGCGCTCACGGTCCACGCGGGCAACCTCACCGGGCTCGAGACCCCCGTCCGGTTGCAGGGGATGCGCGTATCGCCGAACTACTTCGACGTGATGCGAACGCCGGTGGCCCGCGGCCGCTCGTTCACGTCCGACGAGGAGGCGCCCGGCGCCCCCGACGTCGTGGTCATCAGTCATCGTCTCTGGCGGTCCGCGCTCGGCGGCGATCCCGACGTCCTGGGGCGCACCATCACGGTGGACGGACGCGCGCGGACGATCGTCGGAGTCACCTCCCCGGACCACACGCCCCTCGCGCCGTACCTCTTCCCCGGCCGCACGGTGGACTACTGGCTTCCGGTCGCGATCGACCCGTCGGAGTTCGACGCGCAGAGCCTCGAGCTCCACAACCTCTACGTGGTGGGGCGTCTCGCGGATGGCGCGACACCCGATCGGGCCGAGCGGGCGATGGACGAGACGGTCGCGCGGCTCGAGCGTCTGTACCCCGGAATCAGCGAGGCCGGCAACCGCGAGGTGTCGGTCACCCCGCTCGACGAGAGAGTGGCCGGGGACGTGGGCTCGACCCTCGCGATCGTGCTCGCCGCGGTCGGGATGCTCCTCCTCATCGCGTGCGTCAACGTGGCGAACGTCCTCCTCGCCCGCGGCGAGTCGAAGCTGGGTGACGCCTCCGTGCATGCGGCCCTCGGCGCCGGACGGGGGCGCATCGCGCTCCACGGCATCGTCGAGAGCCTGGTGATAGGGCTCCTGGGTGGCATCCTCGGTATCGCGCTTGCCATCGCCGCGCAGCGCACGCTCGTGGGGCTGGCGCCGCCCGAGTTGCCGCGTCTCGACGAGGTCGGACTCAATCTCCGGGTCCTCGTCTTCGCGGCCGGCGTGTCCATGGTCGCCGGGCTGCTCGCCGGATTCCTGCCATCGGTGAGGCTCTTCCGCGGCGACTTCCTCGAGGCGCTGAAGACCGGGGGCCGGAGTGGCGGGGTCGGGGGTGCCCGCACCCTGCTGTCGCGCGGTCTGGTCGTCGGGCAGGTCGCGGCGGCCGTGATCGTCGCGTCCGCGGCGGCTCTGCTGGGTCGCACGCTCGTCGAGCTTCGCGCCGTCGACCCCGGGTTCGAGACGGACGGGCTGCTGATGGCGGACATCAACGCCACCGACGCCCGCTACCGCAGCCTCGAGGGCGTACGCGCGCTGTACGACTTGCTGCTACCGGCCGTGATGGCGATCCCCGGCGTGGAGTCTGCTACCGCGTCCTGGCAGACGCCGCTCCAGTCGGGGATGAGCGACTGGCCGATCCGGACGAACGAGGCCGAGGCGGAGTGGGTCGGCGCCGACCCGAATTACGTCGCCGACTCCTACTTCGAGACGTTCGGGATCGAGCTGCTGCGGGGACGGACGTTCGACGCCACCGACCGTGCCAGGGCCGAGGGGGCCGTCATCCTGAGCGAGACGGCGGCACGCGGCCTGTTCGGGGACGAGCCCGCGATCGGCCGACTGGTCAACCTGGACTTCGCCGAAGAGGTGTGGCGGCCGGTCGTCGGTGTGGTCGCCGATGTGCGCGCTCGCGGTCTGGGTGCCGAACCGAGGCCGCAGACGTACGTGCCGATCTCGGAGGTGCCGTTCGGGCCGATCCCCGACCTCACCCTGACCGTCGATACCGATCTTCCTCCGGATGCCTTTCGGGCGGCGCTGTCGGACGCGATGCGGGACATCGATCCGAACGTGCCGATCGGGGCGGTCCGCGAGATGGAGGGCCAGGTCGCCCACTCGATGGGACGCGAGCGATTCCTCGCGATCCTCCTCGCAACGTTCGCGGGGGCGGCGCTCCTGCTGGGGGCGATCGGCGTCTACGGCCTTCTCGCGTACGACGTCTCGCGTCGTCGTCGCGAGATAGGTCTGCGGATCGCGCTCGGCGCGCGTCCTGACGGCATGCTGCGCAGGTTCGTCGGACGTGCCGTCATGATGGGAGCGGCCGGTATCGGGCTCGGTCTGCTGGGGTCGGTTGCGACGGCCAGGTTGCTCGAGGGCCTGCTCTACGGCGTATCAGCGATCGACGCGGCCACGCTGGCGTTCGTGGCGGCCGTCGTGCTGGCCACGGCCGCGGCGGCGAGCTTCATGCCGGCGAGAAAGGCAGCCCGCGTCGACCCCCTGGTGGCGCTCCGCGAGGACTGACCGGGCGGGCGGGCGGCGGCCGGATCATGTCCGAGCCGTGTCGCCCGCGACCTCGCGCTGCGGCCACCTCCACTCACGCCATTCCCAGGCGATCCACAGGCTGAGCGCCAGCCACAGCGTGATCCACGCCACGTCCGTCCAGTACCCGGAGGGGAGACGAGTGTAGAGGGCCCCGGCCATCGCGACGGCGGTCGCGAGCCCTCCCCACGTCGCCAGCCACGGGATCACCAGCATGGCGCTCCCCGCGCTCTCGAGCACCCCCACCAGGAGCCGGAGCCACACGGGATAACCCCAGCGTCGGAACGGCTCCGCCCAGAACCCCGACGGGTCGAACTTGTCCACCCCGTTGCTGAAGTAGATGCCGATCAGATAGACGCCGACCAGGAGCGCGACGCCGAGTCGGATGATTCCGAACGCCCCGGCTTCGCGAAGGAGCCGGCTCGCGCGCGCGATCACGAAGGCTCTCGTCGGAGACGTTCGAGCTGCGCCCGGTAAAACTCGTTCTCGGGGTCGAGCGCGATGGCGGCCTCGATGCTCCGGATCGCGCCCTCGCGGTCGCCGGCGGCGAGCCGCGTCTGGGCCTGAAGCGCCAGAGGGTAGGGTTCTTCGGGGTGATGCTCGATGTTCAGCGCGATCATAGCGAGGGCCGCGTCGAGGTCGCCCTCGCGGGTGAGCGTCTCGGTGACCGTGTTCAGAGGGCCCTGCCCGAAGTCGTACGCCGCCCGGCCGTAGTACTGCTCGCGAAGCTCCCGGTATCGTCGCTCGGCGGCCTCGGCGCCCTCCTCACGGACGACGTCGAGGATCTCGTCGCTCAGGGCGACAGGACGCGCGATACCGCGGTGACACGTCGCGCAGCCGACTTCGACGGGGCGCTCGCGAGCCGTCGCCGTAAGGATCCTCTCGTTGACGTCCCGTCGGATCCTCATCATCTCCCGGGCGATGCGCTTCGGTTCCTTCTCGTCCGACGCGAAGTCGTAGCCCGTGAGGTCGTTCGGGTCGTCGCCCACATGGCAGTAGTTGCACCTCACGCCGAGGGCGAAGGAGAATCCCCGCATCACGCCGACCAGCTCCGACCGCGACACGTCGTCAGGAAACACCTCGAGGTTGGTGAAGGTGTCCGGAATCTGCGCGACCCCCCTGTCCGCCAGGGCGCCGGCGAGGAAGGCCGCAGCGACTACGGCGAGCCAGAGGCGTTCTCGAGCTCGTGTGCAGGGGTTGGCCGCGCCGCGCGAAATCGACATGAATCCCTCCTCTCCGGAGCTTCCTCCCCGGATTCGTCCACGGTCATCCGGGAGACCCATTGACGAAGCCATGGGGACGCGGCGCACACAAGCGGTGAACGACAGGGAATCGCGTCCCGAGTGTCAGGAAGCTGCAAAGTCGACGGCCGGGGTTTGCCGCTCCCGGCCCCGCCGACTCGATTTCGTGTCATGAACCGCTTCACGGGCTCGCGAAAACCGCGTGGACGACTGCCGTGGCTGGGGATCCTGGTGCCCCTCGGCCTGGGTCTCGTCCTGGCGCTGGGGCTCGCGTACCAGACCTGGGACGCCGCCCGGAGCCACCGCGAGGCAGCGGAGGCTACCGTTCGCGATCACGCCGGGTTCGCCGCCCATCTGCTCGCCGGACGTCTCGACGGGCGGATCACCCAGACGATGCTCTACGCCTTCTATCGCGTCGACCTGAATATTCGAGCCGGCGAACGATGGCCGCCCGTCGAGGGTCTCGCCGTCGACCAGGAAGTACGCAGGTGTCGGCCCGACATACCCGCCGAGGCCCGCGTGTACTTCAGGTGGGCCGCCGGCGAGCTCTCGATCATGGGGCCCGCCGATCCCGGGCTGCGAGGTTGGCTCGAGGGGTGGGTCGCCACCGTGGCCGAGTCCGAGTCGGGACGATCGTTCGGGCTGCGGTTCGGGGCGCCCGGCATCGGGCCGGTGGGTGTCGCGTACCGGGTCTTCCGGACCTCTGCCGGGAACGCGGTCTACGGGCTCGACAACTGCCTGAGGGATCTCCAGGACGACGTCGTGGCCGCGGCGGTCGCCGAGTCGGGTCTGCTTCCCCCGACCCTCGTCGGTGAGACGCCTGGCGACTCGCTGTATGGCGTCACGCTGCTGAACGGCGAGGGCACTCCCGTGTGGGGAGACAGCTCGATGGACTACACGAGGTTCACCGGGCGGTCGGCCGTGCGCCCGGCAGAGGCGTACGATGGGCTCACGGTCGTGCTCCGTCTCCGCGAGAGCGTTGCCGAGAGACTTGTCGTCGGAGGGCTCCCGCGCTCCCGGCTCCCCGAGACGCTCGGTCTCGCCGGGCTCACCGCACTGCTTCTCACGATCGCCGGGCGGCAGCTCCGACGGGGCCAGGAGCTCGTGCGGCTGCGCGAGGAGTTCGTGGCGAACGTCTCGCACGAGCTGCGCACGCCGCTGCAGCAGATCCTGATCTTCACCGACCTGATACGGCTCGAGCGCATGAAGTCGGAGGGCGAGCGCGCGCAGGCCGTGAACGTCATCCACCGCGAGACCCGGCGACTCATCGACATGGTCGAGAACCTCCTCTCCTTCTCGCGGCCGATCGGCGAACCGGGCCGACCGCGCGACACCGCGGTCCTCGACCTGGTCACCATGGTCGTCGAGTCGTTCCGGCCGATCGCGGAGGGGGACGGCGTCGAGCTCGATCTGGTCGGAGACGAGGTGATCGTGTCGTGCGACCCCGAGGCGTTGCAGCGCGTCCTGCTCAACCTTCTGGACAACGCCGTGAAGTACGGGCCGGAGGGGCAGACTGTCACCGTCGAGGTGTCGCGTCGGGGCCCCTCCGCGATCATCGCGGTGAGCGACGAGGGGCCCGGCGTCCCGCCGGATCAGCGCGATCGGATCTGGGAGGCGTACGTTCGGATTGAGAACGGAAGCCGGGCGAACCGGGCGGGGCACGGCGTCGGCCTCGCGATCGTCCGCGAGCTCGTGGAGCGGATGGGGGGAACCGTGGGAGTCGAGGACGCCGAGCCGCACGGCGCCCGTTTCGAGATCGAGCTTCCGGTGGCGACGTGATCGCCGGGGACGCCCGCATCCTCATCGTCGAGGACAACCGGAACCTCGCTCTCGGGATTCGCCGTGCGCTCGAGACCGAGGGCTACGACGTCGTGCACCTCGTCAGGGGAGACGATGCCCTGGCCGTGCTCGGGCGCGACAGGTTCGATCTTGTGATGCTCGACCTGATGCTGCCCGGGGCCGGCGGGTTCGAGGTGCTGCGCGGTCTGCGCGACGGGGACGATGCCACCCCGGTGCTCGTGCTCTCGGCGCGCGGGGAGGAGCTCGACAAGATCCAGGGGTTCAGGCTCGGGGCGGACGACTACGTCGTGAAGCCCGTGGGTGTTCTCGAGCTCCTGTTCCGCGTGCGAGCCATCCTCCGCCGCACCGGACACACCGCCTTCCACGAGCCCGAGCACTACCGCTTCGGCGATGTCGAGGTGGACGAGGGCGCGCGAACAGTGATGCGGCGCGGCGAGCCGGTCGAGCTCTCGCGGCTCGAGTTCGACTTGCTCGCGTCCCTGCTCCGCGCCGCCGGCAACGTCGTCAGCCGCGACCGACTGCTGCGAGAGGTCTGGGGGATCGCGCGTCCCGACCGGATACGGACACGTACGATCGACACGCACGTTTCCGCCCTGCGGAACAAGCTCGAGGAGGAACCGGCGAATCCCCGCCATATCCTGACCGTCCGCAAGGTCGGGTACCGGCTCTCGCCGTAGCACGCGGCGCGACGCCGACCGCGTGCAACCTTCCGGCGTCTGGCGGGGTCGAAGGATACGACCGATCGTTAGTCAAATGACTAATACCGTCGTTCCGGAGAGGCCGTGACCCGACCGAGCGAGATCCCGCTCAGCCCGCGCGACTACCTGATCATGCTGGTGCTGGCCCGCGAGCCCGCGCACGGCTACGGCATCATCAAGCGTGCCGAGACCCTGTCGGGCGATCCGATTCCGCTCGACCCGGCGAACCTGTACCGCGCGCTGAGACGACTCGACCGGGATGGGCTCGTCAGGGTGGAGGAGGCGCCGCAGGACGAGGGCTCGGGGGGGCGCCGGACCTACGCGCTCACCGAACGCGGCCGGGACGTCGTCGAGGCCGAAGCGGCCCGGCTCGCCCGGCTGACCGACACCGCGCGGGCATGGCGTCTGATCCCCGACGCGGGGAGGCGGGCGTGACGGGCCGGCGCCGCGGGGGCGCCCCTCTCGCGGTGCGGGCGTACACCGCGGCCCTGCGGGCGTATCCGGCCGACTTCAGGGACGACCATGCCGAACAGGCGGCCCGCGACTTCGCGGCACTGTACGGCGACCGGCGCGCCTCGGCGGGCCGGCTCGGCGCGGTGCTCTTCGGGGTCCGATCCATCGGTCTCGCGCTGGCCGGCGCTGCCGCCGAGCGCTGGTCACCGACGGGGGCCGACCTCTCGAGCTCCCATCCCTCACTCGAACGCCAGAGGTGGACCGCAATGCGGCACGACTTCAAGTATGCCCTCCGAACGCTCAGAAAGCGCCCCGGCTTCGCCGCCACGGTCGTCCTCCTCCTGGCGACGGGGATCGGCTCCACCACCGCAGTCTTCTCGGTGGTCGACTCGGTGTTGCTGAAGCGTCTCCCGTATCCGGAGCCGGACCGCCTCATCTATCTCGACAACGGCTCGCACTCCGCGATGGACATCCAGGACTGGCAGCGCGAGGTGGAGTCGATCGACACGTGGGGAGGGATGTGGTTCGAGCGCGCCGATCTCACCGGCGACGGGCCTCCGGCCCGGCTCGGGGTCGGGCTGGCGACGCGCGAGCTGTTCGGGCTGCTGGGTGCGCGTTCCACGCTGGGCCGTCTGTTCACCCCCGAGGACCACGTGGGCCAGCCCGCCGTGGCGGTGCTGAGCCACGGCCTGTGGCGGGATCGGTGGGGCAGCGACCCGGAGCTGCTCGGCAAACAGGTGCAGCTCGGCGACATGACGGTCACGATCGTCGGTGTGATGTCCCCCGACTTCGTCCCGCCCCGTACGATCTCGCCCCGCGGGGGCGCCGACGTATGGCTTCCCCTCGATATCCGTCGACCCGACCTCCAGGAACGCGGGCTCCACGTGATCCAGCTCGTCGGGCGGCTGGCGCCCGGGTTCACGGCCGACCAGGCGGATGCCGAGATGCTGTCGATGAACGAGGCGTTCGCGGACCGTTTCCCCGAGAGGCGGTTCCGAGACGGGACGTTCCCGACCACGCCGGTCCTCGCGCTCCGTGATGCCGAGGTGGGCGGGGTGCAGGGCACGCTCGTCATGCTGCTGGGGGCGGTGGGGCTGCTGCTGCTCCTCGCCTGCGCCAACGTGGCGAACCTGCTGCTGGCGCGCGGGGCCGACCGCACGCGCGAGATGGCGCTGCGGGGTGCGCTCGGCGCGACCCGACGAAACGTCCTGGCGCAGCTGACCGCCGAATCCCTGCTTCTCGCGCTGGCCGGAGGCGCGGTGGGCATCGCCTTCGCCTTTCTCGGGGTGAAGCTGTTCAGCGTCCTCGAGCCGGGCGTGATCCCGCGGACCGAGTCTGTCTCGGTCGATCTGAGGGTGCTCGGGTTCGCCACCTTCGTCTCGGTGGCCACCGGTCTGCTCTTCGGGCTGGTGCCGGCGCTCCAGGCGTCGCGCGTCGAGGCGAACGCGGCGCTCAAGGAGGGGAGCGGGCAGAGTACCGGGACGCGCCGTCGGTCGCGGCTCCAGGGGTCGCTCGTCGTCTCGGAGGTGGCGGTGTCGCTCGTCCTCCTGACCGGCGCCGGGCTGCTCTTCCACAGCTTTCTCAAGTTGACGAGCGTGGAGCCGGGTTTCGAATCGCGTGATCTCGTGACGGTCGACCTGCAGCTCCGCGAGCCGTACGACGCGGAGGCGCGCGTTCGCTTCACCGAGGAGCTGATGCGACGACTCCGGGCGATCCCCGAGACGAGGGCGGTCGTCGCGGGGAACACCCTGCCGTTTCAGTATCCATCGGGCGGCAACTGTTGCTGGCGGTCGTCAGTGATCGTCGCCGGCGCCCCCGACGACTCGGACGTGCCGACCTCGATGTACCCGGTGACGCCGGGATACCTGTCGGGTCTCGAGATTCCGCTGGTCGCGGGCCGGGACATCCAGCCCGGCGACGAGGACGTCGACCCGCTGCCGGTCGTCCTCGGCGAGCACGCGGCCGAGCGATTGTTCGGCGAAGAGGACCCCCTCGGGGAGACGCTCGACTTCAGCCGCATGCGGGCGACCGTGGTCGGGGTCGCACGTGACGTCAGGCATCAGGCCTTCGACCGCGATGTCGCCCCGACCATGTACCTGCCCTGGGAGGCGGTGGGGACGGACATGCCCTACCTCAACATCGCGTTGCGGACGAATCTCGACGACGCCGCGGTCGCGCCGGCCGTGCGGGCGGCCATCTGGGATCTGGACTCGAATCTGCCCGTGCCCGACATCGTCAGCATGGAGGGCCGTATGGCGCGGTCGGTGGCCGATGAACGCTTCTATTCGGCGATCCTGGCGGCATTCGCGACCGTCGCGCTGCTGCTCGCGGCCGGCGGCGTGTACGCGACCTTCCTCTACTCGGTGCGCCAGCGCGTCCGGGAGATGGGGATTCGCCTCGCGCTCGGAGCTCGGCGAACCGACGTCGTCCGGCTCGTCCTCCGGCGGGGCTTCGTCCTCACGAGCGCGGGTATCGTCGTCGGGCTCGTCGCGGCGGCGGTGGGTGCCCGCGTACTCGCGACGATGGTGTTCGGGATCACTCCGCACGATCCCGTGACCTATGGCGCGGTGTCCGGGTTGATGGCGGCAGTGGCGATCGGGGCCTGTCTCGTCCCGGCGGTGCGGGCCGGCCGAACCGACCCCATCGAGACGCTGCGCGCCGAGTAGCGTCGCGGGGAGTCCGGCGACTGCCTGCCGGCCGACTCCACCGGCGGGTTGTTGCGGGGGCACGACGCCCCCGAGATTGCGGACATGTCGGAGAAGAACGACCCGAGGCGGGTCCACGAGCTGTTCAACCGCGCGCTCGATCTCGAGGGGACCGAGCGTGCCGCCTACCTCGACCGCGAGTGCGAGACGCCGGGGATCCGCCGGGAGGTGGAGGAGCTGTTGTCGGACGCGGATGGCGCCGACGGCTTCTTCGATGAGCTCGCGAGCCGCGCCGGTTTCGGCGAGCCGCGCCGGCCCGCGACCGCCGCGCCGCCCGACGACTCGGCGGGGCGGATGGTCGGTCCGTACCGACTGGTACGCCGGGTAGGAGCCGGCGGGATGGGCACTGTCTACCTGGCCGAGCGCGTCACGGACGAGTTCCACCAGCAGGTCGCGCTCAAGCTTCTCCAGACGGGTGTGGCGCACGACCTCGTCCGGCGGAGGTTTCTCGAGGAGACGCGGATCCTCGCCCGGCTCGAGCACCCCGGGATCGGTCGGTTCATCGACGCCGGGGTGACCGACGACGGACACCCCTTCTACGCGATGGAGTACGTGTTCGGGCAGCCGCTGCTCGAGTACTGCGACGACCGCGAGCTCTCCATCCGCGAGCGTCTGGACGTCTTCACGAGGATCTGCGAGCCGGTCCGGTACGCGCACGCGCAGCTCATCGTCCACCGCGACCTCAAGCCCGGCAACATCCTCGTGACTCCCGACGGCCACGTGAAACTGCTCGACTTCGGGATCGCCAAGGCGCTCGACCCCGACGTCACCTCCGACTCGCACGCCACGGTCCCGTTCTTCACGCCCGCCTACGCGAGCCCCGAGCAGGCACGTGGCGAGCGCGCGACCACGTTGTCCGACGTCTATTCGCTCGGAGTCCTCCTCTATCAGATGCTGTGCGGGCGCCGCCCCTACGAGATCGCCGCGTTGTCGCCGGCCGAGATCCAGCACGTAGTTTGCGAGACCGTTCCCGAGCGGCCGAGCGCCGCGATCACACGGGTGGCGGATGGCGCGATCGCACGGCCGACCGTCGATGAGATCGCCCTCCTCCGGTCGACGACACCCGATCGCCTCCGCAGGGCGCTGTCCGGCGATCTGGACCGCATCGTCACGAAGGCTCTCTCCAAGGACCCCGAGCGACGGTACCGCTCGGTGGGCGAGATGGCCGAGGATATCGGGCGGTATCTCGAGGGCCGTCCAGTCATGGCCCAGCCCGACAGCCTCGCGTACCGCGGCCGCAAGTTCATCGGCCGACACCGCGTCGCGGTCGTGGCCGGCTCGCTCGCCGCCCTCTCGCTGCTCGCGGGCGCCGCGGCGACGGCGTGGCAGGCGAGCCGGGTGCGCGAGCAGGCGGAGATCGCCTCGTCCGAAGCGGCGAAGGCCCGGAGGGTGGCCGATCTCATGGTCGACATCTTCCGCCTCTCGGATCCGGGCGAGGCGCTCGGCACCACCGTCACGGCGCGACAGGTGCTCGACGAGGGGACCGACCGCATCCAGCGCGAGTTCGACGACCAGCCTCTGGTGAAGGCGCAGCTTCTCACCGAAGTCGCGGGTGTTTACGGCAACCTCGGTCTGCTGGACCGTGGCGAAGAGCTGGTTCGCCAGGCGATCGACATCCAGATGGCCGAGGGAGAGTCGGATCTGGTCGTATCCGAGAGTCTGAGCCAGCTCGGGGACCTGCTCGAGGCGCAGGGGCGACGCGACGAGTCCGCCGACGCCTACCGCGAGGCGCTCGCGCGGCGGGCCACACTTCCGGGCCCCGACTCGGTCAGGGCGCATGCCCAGGTCAACCTCGCCTGGGCGCTGCGGGACCAGGGCGGGCACGAGGAGGCCGAGGCGCTGTTCCGCAGCGCGCTCGCCGCGCACGAGGCCCTCGGCGACCAGGTCAGCGCGGATGTCCTGTCGGTGTACTCGGGGCTCGCGGCCGTCCTCCACGATCGCGGGAGCCAGGCGGCGGCCGATTCCGTCTTCCAGACCGTGATCGACCGGTATCGGGCGAGCGACGGGCGCCCGCACCCCCTGGCGGCCGCGGCGCTGCTGAACGCGGGTCTCGTCCGCCGGCTCCAGGACCGACTGTCCGAGGCGGCTCCGCTTCTCGAGACGAGCGTCGAGATGCGGCGCCGGCTCTACGAGCCCGGGCACCCCGAGCTGACAGAGGCGCTGAACGAGTGGGGGCTCCTGCTTCACGAGCTGGGGCGGCACCGCGAGTCGGTGCAGGTGCTCGAGGAGGGGATCGCCGCGGCCGATGCCCGTCTCGGGCGAGACCATCCCCTCAGCATGAGCAT
>JAWWCR010000130.1:0-13645 GCA_033720355.1 Gemmatimonadota bacterium | reverse complement strand
CGGCGGACTCCTCCGTTTCGGGGTGCGTCTCGCCGAGCGTGGCGAGCCGGATCTCCCAGGCGCGTCGGTACAGCTCGGCGGCGCGTTCGACGTTGCCTTCTTCCTCCGTCAGGAAGCCGAGGTTGTGGTACGCCCGTCCGACCATCGGGTGGCTCTCGCCGTGCACGCCGAGCCGTACCGCCAGCGACTCCTCCAGCATCGGGCGGGCCTCGGCGAACCGGCCAGTGCGCGCGTACAGAAGGCCCAGGTTGTTGAGGCTCACGCTCACGTCGTCGTTCTCGTCGCCGAACAGCGCGCGGCGGATACGCAGCGACTCGAGGTAGGCGGACTCGGCCTCGGTATAGCGTCCCTGCGTTTCGAGGCTCGACCCGAGGTTGCTCACGATCGTGGCGACCACGCTGTGGTTCGGGTCGATGCGCCGGTAGATCGCGAGCGCTTCCCGATACGACCGCTCGGCGCCCGCAGCGTCGCCTGACCGGAGCCGGAGACCCGCGAGGTTGTTGTAGCTCTGCGCGAGGTCGGGGTGCGCCGGATCGAGGTGGGCGCGCTTGATGGCGAGCGCCTCGCCGAACAGGCTGTCCGCCTCCGCGTACCGACCCTGCTCGCGGAGGATCCCGGCAAGCGCATCGATGTTGACAGCGAGATCGGGGCCGAAGTCGCCGCCGGCCTTCCGAACCTCGATCGCCTCGCGGATGCGCCCCTCGGCCCCGGCATAGTCGCCCCGCATGAACGGGATGGCCGCGACGTTGTTGAGCGAAGTGGCCACGTCCAGCTCGCCGCCCGGTACCCGGCGCCGGATCTCGAGGGCCTCCAGGGCGAGCGGCTCGGCGGCGTCGATCTGGCCCTTGTTGAGCAGCATCACGGCGAGACTGTTGAGCGACGTCGCGAGATCGGGGTCGTCCGCGGACAGGTGCTCGCGCCTGATCGCCAGCGCCCGTTCGAGTATGGGTCGGGCACGGTCCCACCGGTTCATCCGGTCGTAGACCTGACCGACGACATCCAGCATCGAGGCGCGGACGAGGGGCTGGTCGGCCAGCTGATCTCCCTCGAGAAGACCCTCGGCTCCGAGATCGACGAGCTCGCGCACGGTGATTTCGCGTCCCATCGACTCGCGCGGGTCGGCGGCCGAGAACAGCCCGAGCATGAAGTCCTTCGTCTCCTCGGCGCGAGCGGCCTCCACGCGGGCCCGGTCGCGCTCGGTCTCGGCGATCCTCGCCTGTGCGGTCGCGCGCCGCGCCTGCCACCCCATGCCGATCGCTCCAGCCACGACGGTGATCGAGGCGGCCAGACCGGCGATCGCCGCCACGCGGTGTCGTCGAATGAACTTCGACGCCCGGTATCCGGCGGTGTCGGGACGCGCCGCCACCGGCCGTCCGGCGAGGTGCCGCCGGATGTCTTCGGCGAGCGCGCCCGCGGTCGCGTACCGGCGCTCCGGCTCCTTCCGCAGGGCCTTGAGGACGATCGTGTCGAGATCGCCGCGCAGCCGTCGTTCGAGCCTGGGCGCCCCGCCCGGGTTCCGCTTCGCGACCGCGACGCTCGGTCGCGTCGGCTCGCTCTCGCAGATCGAGCGCGCGAGCACGGGGAACGACGCATCGATGCGATACGGGTGCACCCCCGCGAGCAGCCGGTACAGCAGCACGCCGAGCGCGTAGCTGTCCGTGGCCGTGGTGAGCGACCCGCCGCACAGCTGCTCCGGCGCGGCGTAAGGGGGTGTGAGCCGCTGCTCGACGGTCTCGGTGCGCTCGCCATCCGTTTCGAGCAGCTTCGCGATCCCGAAGTCGAGGAGCCGGGGCTCGCCGTCTCGCGTCACGAGCACGTTGCTCGGCTTGATGTCGCGGTGGACGACGAGGTTCTGGTGCGCGTACTGGACCGCATCGCACACGAGACAGAAGAGACGGAGCCGCGCCTCGACATCGAGTCGCTCCGACTCGCACCAGGTCTCGATCTGCTCGCCCTCTACGAGCTCCATCGCGAACCACGGGATCCCGCTCCCGGTCACGCCGCCGTCGTACAGCCGCGCGATGTTGGGGTGCGAGAGCCCCGCGAGGATCTCGCGCTCCCTCAGGAACCGCTCGCGGAGATCGCCCGCGGGGTCGCCGCGGAGGAGCTTGAGCGCCACCCGCTGCTCGAACTGGTCGTCGTCGCGCTCGGCGAGAAAGACGATCCCCATCCCCCCGCGTCCGAGGCGGCGGACGATCCGGTACGGCCCGACCGTCCCGCCGATCAGGTGCGCGTCCGACGCCATGGGGTCGAAGGGCCCCGTCCCGTCGAGGAGACCGGTGCGCGCGTGCGCCGCGAGGAGCGCCCGCACCTCCTCCGCGACCGCGGGGTGCCCCTCGCCGATCCGCACGAGAAACCGCTCCTGCTCGCGCTCGGTCAGGTCGAGCGTCGCGTGGAAGATCCGCTGGACCTTCTCCCAGTCGATCGCGGCCGTCACGACGCCAACCGGTTGTTCAGCCAGGCCCGCGCGAACGTCCAGTCGCGCTTGACCGTCGCGGGGGACGTACCCAGAGCCTCGGCCGTCGAGGACAGGTCGAGACCCGCGATCCACCGACACTCGACCACGCGGGCCGCGCGCTCGTTCAGCATCTCGAGCTCGGAGAGCGCGCTCTCCAGGGCCAGCACGTCCTCGGCGGACAGCCGGTCGGGCGCCCCGAATCCATCGGCGTGGGCGAGCGCCCCGTCGAGAGGAAGAACGGGACGTCCGCCGCCTCGTTTCCGCGCCCCGCGGCGCTCCGCCCGGTTGAGCAGCACCTGCCGCATGAGTCGCGACGAGAGGGCGAAGAAGTGCGCCCGATCCTGCCACTCGAGCCGGTCGATCCCGACGAGTCGGAGGTAGGCCTCGTGAAGGAGTGCGGTCGCGCCGAGCGTGTGCCACGAGGCCTCGCCCCGGATGTGGCGCCCCGCGATCGCGTGGAGCTCGTCGTAGACGATCGGCATCAGGCGGTCGAGCGCGCCGGGGTCGCCCCGGGACATGGCCGCGAGCAACCCGGTGACTTCTCCGGAGGCCATGGCGCTGGCTGAGATGTTCATGTTCTTCACCGGATCCGTGCCCGGGTCCATCGGACGTTTGACGGTCGGCGGCCCGCGGCCGCTCGCGACCACTCACCTGAACGACCGGAAAACACCCGCCACGGGGCTCAGCGCCCGCCCCCCATACAGGCACCGAACGTGCGTTGATGGGGAGAGTCGAGGAGGGCACGGACGGTCGTAACCGATTGTGTGGCAACTGGTTGCGTCTTCGGGCGACCGGTATCGGGACATCGTGTGGCGGGGCAATGGAAGAGAGAATCCGAAATTCCGCGATCCTGATCGTCGATGACGAGCCGGGGAACATCCGTCTGCTCGAGAAGATCCTCGAGCGGGCCGAGTACCCGAACGTCGTGTCGACGACGGATTCGCGGGAAGCGATGACCCTGTTCCGCGAGCACGCCCCCGATCTCGTACTGCTCGATCTCAACATGCCCCACGTCGACGGGTTCGCGATCCTCGAGCAGCTCGAGCGCGAGGTGCCGGAGGACGTCTACCTGCCGGTCCTGATCCTCAGCGGAAGCACCGATCCCGAGACCGAGAACCAGGCGCTCGGAGCCGGCGCGAACGACTTCGTCGAGAAGCCCTTCCGCCCCTCCGAGGTTCTCCTCCGGATCCACAACCTCCTCCAGACACGTGTGCTTCACCTCGAGCTGCGCGGCCACAACGAGGCCCTCGAGGAGCGGGTCCGCGCCCGGACGATCCAGCTCGAGGAAGCCCGGCTCGAGGTCATGCGCCGGCTTGCGACCGCGGCCGAGTACCGCGATGACGTGACCGGTCACCACGCCGCGCGCGTCGGGAGGGTGTCCGCCGCGATCGCACGGCGCCTCGGGCTGCGCGGCGATGACGTGGAGATGCTGCTCATGGCCGCGCCGCTTCACGACGTCGGCAAGATCGGGATCCCCGACGGCATTCTGCTCAAGCCCGGCCCGCTGACCGACGACGAGTGGGAGATCATGAAGACCCACACGACGATCGGGTCGAGCATCCTGAGCGGCGGGACGCACCGGGCGCTCAAGCTCGCCGAGGAGATCTGTCGGACCCACCACGAGCGTTGGGACGGGGCGGGCTACCCGGCCGGATTGGCCGGCGAGCAGATCCCCCTCAGCGGCCGCATCGTGGCCGTCGCCGACTCGTTCGATACGATCACGCACGAGCGGGCCTACAAGGATGCCACCCCGGTCCCCGAGGCGGTCGCCGAGATCCGGCGGTGCAGCGGCACACGCTACGACCCCCGCGTGGTCCGGGCGTTCTTCGAGGTCCTCAGGCACGAGGTCGAGCGGCGGGCGGGGGCGAACGGGGCGACCGGGTCGAACGGACCGCCAACCAGAAACGGCAGACCTCACGCGAGGATGAACGGCGCCCTCGCACGCGCGGCTCGCGAAGCCCGGGCCGAGGCGCCGCGACCGGCCAGCCATGGCTGATCTCGGCCGCGCCCTGGACCTGACGCGGCTTCGGTTGGGACGGACGCTCCAGGCGAAGCTGGCCGCGCTCTTCTCGATCGTGTTCGCGGCGATCGCGGTGATCCTCAATATCTACCTTCCACAGAAGTTCGAGGACCAGGCACGTGCGAGCCTCGACGTGCGGGGCGAGGCGATCGCCAACCTCGCGGCGTACACTGTCCAGCCGGTCATGGACGTCGACCGCCGGGACGGTCTGGAGGAGGCGCTCGGGGCCGTCCTGCAAAGCAGCGCCGTGGAGTACGTCGCGGCGACGGACGGGCGTGGCAGGCTGCTCGCATCGGCCGGTGCGCTCGACGCCGCGTTCGACGGTCCGTTCACCTCGCAGGGGCTCGTTCGCGAAGGAGATGCCCGCGCGCACATCACGATCGTGAACATCCCGTCGGTGCAGGGGCCGAGCGGGCGGCTCACGCTCGCGCTCTCCGCCGCGCCGTTCGAGGCCGCCGGGCGCGAGGGACGGTGGACGGCGGCCGTCGTGAGCGTCGGCATCCTCGTCTTCGGCCTGCTCGCGGTGGCGGCGATCAGCGGGAACGTCACGCGACCCCTGGTCGCCATGGTCGGCGCCGCCGAGCGGATCGCCTCGGGCGATCTCGGGCACCGCGCCGAAGAGGGCGGTGAGGACGAAGTCGGGCAGCTCGCCGCGGCGTTCAACCGCATGGTCGATCGCGTCCAGGAGGGGCAGAAGGCCGTCCGGGTGCGGAACGCGCAGTTTCGGCGGATCCTCGACCATCTGCCCGTCGAGGTGGCTCTTCTCGATCCGGATGGTCGCTACGTCTATGTGAATCCCGCCGGTACGTCGGTGGAAGCATCCGGCCGCGAGGTCATCGGCCACACGGCCGAGGAGACGTGGAGGGCGCGCGGAATCGAGGCGCAATGCGACACACCGCCGTCCGAGGCCGTGCGTCGGTGCGTCGAGAACCGCGTGCCCGTGCAGTCGAACGTCGTGCTGCGTCTCCCCGGCGGCTCGGAGCGGCACCTGATCCGGGGCTACGCACCCGTGTTCGCGAAGTCCGGCGCGGCACAGCAGGTCATCGTGTTCGCGCTCGACGTCACCGATCGAGTCGCTGCCGAGACCGCGCTTCGCGAGAGCGAGGCGAAGCTGATGCAGGCGGCCAAGATGGAGTCGATCGGACGGCTCGCCGGCGGTGTCGCGCACGACTTCAACAACCTGCTCACCGCGATCCTCGGGCACTGCGAGCTCCTCCTCATGGACATGGAGGAGGGCGACCCGAACCGGGACTCGGCCGAGGAGATCACGCGTGCCTCCAACCGGGCGGCCGAGCTCACCAGGCGGCTGCTGACGTTCAGCCGCAAGCAGGCGACCAACCCCGAGCCACTCGATCTGAACGACATCGTCGCCGACATGCAGCGCATGCTCGAGCGGCTGATCGGACATGAAGTGTCGCTGGAGTTCCGTCCCCACCCGGACATCGGTCGCATCCTGGCGGATGCGACCCAGGTCGAGCAGGTCGTCCTCAACCTCGCGGTCAACGCGCGCGACGCCATGCCGAAGGGTGGCTCGCTGTCGATCGAGACCGGCGAGATCGAGGTCGAGGAGGGGGACGTCGTCGGGGCCACCGGCGAGCTGGAAGCGGGCCCATACGTGACGCTGTCCGTCACCGACGACGGGGTCGGGATGGACGAAGAGATGATGTCTCTCATCTTCGACCCCTTCTTTACGAGCAAAGGACCCAACGAGGGGACGGGGCTCGGTCTGGCCACCGTCTTCGACATCCTCAAGGCCGGTGGCGGGACCGTGACGGTGGACAGCGTGCCGGGCAGGGGGACCACCTTCCGGGTCTACTTCCCACGGACGGATGACGAGCGGCCGGACCCCGTCGAGCTCGACACCGGCGGAGGGCTCGTCGTCGAACGCGGCAGCGAGAACGTGCTCATCGTCGAGGACCAGGAGGCCGTTCTGTCCGCGGCCATCAGCATCCTCGAGCGGGCCGGCTACCGGGTGAAGGGCACGACGAATCCCGAGGATGCGGTGGCGTTCGCCCGGCGGTCGAAGGATCCGATCCATCTGGTGCTGACCGATGTCGTCATGCCCGGGATGAGCGGCCCGGAGCTCGCCGATGCGCTCGCGTTCGTGAGCCCGGGCACCGCGGTCCTCTACATGTCGGGATACACCGGCGACGCGCTACAGACCCGGGGCGTGCTCGACCCCGAGGTGCGGATCGTCGAGAAGCCTTTCGTCGCCGCCGACCTGTGTCGGGCCGTGCGGGAGTGCCTCGACGAAGCGCACCGGGCAGTCTGACGGATCGGCCCGGATCGACCGAGGCTACCCGTCGCCGGCCGCGAGGATGCGCTCGCGTTCGTGAGCCCGAGGACGGCCGTCCTCCTCAGTCCCCGCCGATCGCCCGCTCCAGATACGGGGTGGCGCTCACGGGACACAGCTGAGGCGTCATCTCCAGAATCTGCTTCAACACGCGGAGGTGGCCCGCCCCGATCACGAGAAGGATCCTCTCGTCCCCGGGCTCGGCGGTCCTGAACAGGTTCTGGACGATGCGGAGATTCCGATCGTACCAGGGCCGCAGCTTGAGCGCCCCGGCGTACACGTCTTCCTCGACCAGGGGCAGGAATCCGCCGTACATGTCCGAGTTGCCGGGGATCTCGTCCCGATTGAGCCGGAGGAGCGTCTCGGCGAGCGGCGCCGTCGCCCGGTCCCATGCGTCCCGTTCGTGTCGCACCGGCCACCGGGCGCGAAGGCCCCCGCGCGAGTCGGGCCAGCGATCGTCGAAGACCTGGATCGAATCGTCCCACAGGTTCATCGGGACGTCGACCGCGTAGACCTCGTCGTGTCCGAGCCGCCGGGCGAGCCGGAACCCGATCTGCGATATCTCGTTTCGGGAAACGAGGCTGTCGGCGCCGCGTCCCCGGTACTCCCCGTATGAGCGTCGAAGCTCTGCCGCCTCTGCGTGCGGGTATTCGACCGCGATCCGTGCCGGGCCGAACGTTTCGAGCGAGGTGAGGATCGCGTCGAGCTCGCGCTGGCGCGCCGGCTCGAGCACGTCCACGTCGTCTACCTGTGCGAAGTGGAAAGTGCCGAGAATCATCACCTCGATCTGTCCGGGCTGGCACTCGGCCCAGGCGAGCGGCGCGGCACCGGCCGACGAGACCTGTACCTGGCTCGCGAGCGACGAGCCCGAAGCGGCGACCATGGCCATGATCGCGGCGACCGCGAGAGATCGCGACGAGTGTTGGAGCGAGGTCAGCGGCACGTACATGCGATTCTCCCGGGTCGAGGCTTCCATATGCGATGATTCTCGCCGCAGATGGGTTGGGATCGAAAGCGTGGCAGGCTCGTTCAACTCACACTAGTTTCGAGGCTACAGCGCGTCGCCAAGGCGGCGCGCTCCGTGTCTGCGCCCGTAGCTCAGCCTGGATAGAGCGCTTGCCTCCGGAGCAAGAGGTCACAGGTTCGAATCCTGTCGGGCGTATACGACGAAGGCCGGGGCTTGTCCCCGGCTTTCGTCGCATAGGGTCTGGCGAGGGATTCTGACCTCCGTTCGAACCGAGCGAGCGAAGCGAGCGAGCTCGCGCGCCGCAGACGCGCAATCCTGTCGGGCGTATACGAAGGGGGCAAACGCCGGGCCCCGCTCCGGAGTCCAACTCCCCGACGCGTATGGCGTTCGGCAGTCCCGATCGCCCACCTTGTCACGCGGAACTTCGCCCCGAGTAGACGAATGACGAGATCTCCGCTCCCCCGAATGGCCGTCGTCGGCGCGACGCTCCTGTGCGCCGCGATCGGGGTACGGAGCATTCAGGCGCAGGATCGTCCGCAACCGACCGTGGCCGAGTCGATCGTCGTCGAGGCGACCCCCGCGGGCACCTGGCGCGCGACGTATCGGCTGTCCCGGCCCACCGAGCGGCTCGAGTTCGTGCGCCCCGCCAACTTCTACCGTGCGCGCGTATGGACCGTCGCCACGCCCGGCTACGGATTCGAGTTCGAGGGCGGGATGCAGTATCTCGTCGCCCGCGAGTCCTCCGCGGTCACCGATGAGATCGTCGTGGAGTTTCCCGAATACACGTCGCAGCTCTCGGCCGAGTACGAGCTGTTCGTCAGGTTCAGCGACGGCGGGCGCGCCATTTACACCGGTCACCTGTACGCGCGCCCCGATGGCCGCGAGGCGATCAACACCCTCGAGCTGGCGCCGCTGCCAGGCGAGAAGCTCGTGATCCGGGGCGGCGTCCACGACGAGCCAATCGTCTGGACCGACGAGTACGGCGATGGCACATACGCGTTCTACGGCTCGACCGAGCCCCTGGAGACGGACGTCGTGATCGCCGTGCTCGACGAGGGGCTCCCGGGGTGGTTGCGCGAGGAGTTCGACGCATGGATCCCGCGGGTGTTCGACTGGTACCGGGAGCGTCTCGGCGAGCCGTTGCCGTGGAAGCCGCTCGTCCTCTACGGGCACCAGGAGTCGCGCGACGAGGGGTACTCGTACGGCGGAGGGACCCTCACCGGGCTCATCCAGCTCACCGTAAGCGGCGATGCGTGGACGCGGCCGAGCGCCACCGCTCGCGAGATCGCGCTCGGCTTCGTCGCCCACGAAGTGGCTCACCTGTGGAACGGCCAGCTCACCTCGAACCGGGGCACCGACCCGTGGATCCACGAGGGGTCGGCCGACGCGCTCGCCGACCAGCTCCTCCTGGAGTTCGGGGTGCTGGACGAAGCGGCGATCGCGCGGCGACAGACGAACGCGCTGAACGGCTGCTTCCTGCGGCTCGGAGGCGACGCCATCAAGCAGTCGCGGCACTCGCGCGCCCCGTACGAATGCGGTCACGCGATGGCGCTGTGGACCGAGGCGGCGATCCGCCGCGCCCGCCCCGACCTCGACCTGCTCGACTTCTGGGCGGCCCTCGTCGACGAGGCGTTGAGACACGACGGGATCTATGACACCGAGCGCTACCTCGAGGTCGTCGGCTCGTTCGGCGTGAGCCGCGACGTGCGCGATCGGATGCGGGAGGCGGTAGTCGGCGGGGGGGGCGACGCCGTCGAACTGGTCGTCTCGGGTCTGCGCGATGCCGGAGTCCCCCTCGAGACCGGCGGTGAGCCGACTCGCGAGTACCGCCGCGAGCTGGCGCGTCAGGCCATGAGCCACGTCATGTCGACCGCGTGCAGCGGCCGCTACAGCTACAACGGCGTGGAGAGCTTCCGGACGTTCCCGATCGCCGGCTGCGAGCCCTTCGTCGAGGAGATGGAGATCGACGAGATCGCAGGCGCGGGCATCCCTTCCGCGGGTGACGAGATCTACGATCGCGTCGTCGAGGCGTGCGCGGCCGCCGGTCTGGTCGAGCTCGGCGGCCCCGAGGTCACCCGCGAGGTCCCGTGCGACAAACCGTTGCGGCCGCGGCGCCCGTGGTACTCGCTCGGAACGCGTTCGAACTGATGGCCGCTACCCCGGTCGCGCCCCGAAGCCGGTCCGTTCGACGATTTGACACCCCCGCGAGCCCGGCTCATCGTCCCTCTGGCCTACGCTCCCCCTTCCCACGACGCGATCATGTCTTTTCGTGAGGCCCTCAGTCGCCGGAAGATGATCCCGTGGCTGGGTGCATACCTGGCGGCCGGGTTCGCCGCGCTCGAGGGCGTTGATCAGTTGATCGGGAACGGACTCCTCCCGGCGTACGCGTACCGCATCGTTCTCGTCTTCTACCTCTTCGGTATCCCCGGCACGCTGGTTCTCGCCTGGTTCCACGGCGAGAAGGGCGATCAGTCGATCCCGAAGATCGAGATCTGGCTCCAGGGGGTGCTTCTGGTCGGCGCGATCGGAGTCTCCGCGGCGGTCCTGCGGGACGCCCTTCAGGAAGCGCGCTCGCGCGATCTGGTTCTTGCCAGCGCGGCGGGCGGACTCGACCCGGCCGCGGTGGCGGTAACGTACTTCGAGGACCTCTCGCCGCAGGGAGAGCTCGCATACGTGGCCGACGGTTTCACCGAGTCCCTCATCGCCCAGCTCGACCGGGTACGCGCGCTCTCGGTGGTGTCCGCCAACGGTGTTCGACCCTTCCGCGGCACCGACGTGGGTCGGGACAGCATCGCGCGGGCACTCGGGGCCGGGACGCTCGTCGCGGGAACGGTCGAGAGATCGGGTGCCGGCGGCGTTCTGATCTCGACCACCCTCGTCGATGGCGGCTCGGGGGCCCCGGTCACCCGGATGTCGGTCGACATGCCTTCCGAGGAGCTGCTGGCCGCACAGGATTCGGTGGCCGATCAGGTGTCGCGCGCTCTACGGTCCCGAATCGGGGAGGAGATCGACGTCCGTCAGCGGCAGCGCGCCACGGAGGTCGTCGAGGCGTGGTCGGGAGTCCAGCGAGCGACCCGCCTTCAGGACGAAGCGGAGGCGCTCTACGGGGACGGTCTGCTCGACGACGCGGTGGCGCGTTTCGAACGCGCGGACGAGTTGCTCGAGGCGGCGGGGATGGCCGACCCGGATTGGCCCGAGCCGGTCACTCTGCGGGCTCACAACAGCTTCCGGATCGCGCGCGTGTTGTTGAGCCAGGATCGTTTCGATGCGGCGGACGCCCGCATCGAGGAGGGGATCGGGTATGCGAGCGAGGCGCTCGCTCGTTCCATGAGAGTCGCTTCGACCCAGGATCCCCGGGCGCTCGAGACCAGGGGCAACCTCCGCTATCTACGCTGGCTGTGGGAGCTGGAACCGCAGGGTACGTCCGACGACCTGTTGAGCGCCGCCCGCGCCGATCTCGAGATGGCGATCCAGCTGGACCCGACGCTCGCGTCCGCGCACAGCAGCCTGAGCCACATGTACTACGCGCTCGACGACAACGTGAACGTCGTGCTCGCGGCGCGTCGGGCGTACGAGGAGGACTCCTACCTGCGCGATGCCGACCTCATCCTGGACCGTCTGTTCTGGGGTCACTACGACCTGGAACAGTTCGGGGATGCACGGCGCTGGTGCGAGGAGGGGTTCCGCCGCTTCCCGACCGATCACCGGTTCACGGAGTGCCGCATGTGGCTCATGCTGGTGCCCGGGGCGGACGCGGACACCGCGAGGGCGGCGCGACTGAAGGCCTACCTGGACTCGGTGGCTCCCGCGGATCTGGCCGAGTACGAACGGGGGCTCGGAACCACGCTCGCCGCGGGGGTGCTCGCCCGGACGGGCGAGGGAGAACGGGCCGACCGGATGATGGCTGAGGCCCGTCTGTCGACGGAGGTGGACCCGAACCTCGAGCTACTGGGGTTCGAGGCCGCCGTCCGGTCGATCATCGGCGACACCGAGGGGGCGGTGCGTCTGCTCCAGCAGTACGTGGCGGGCAATGCCCACCACACGTTCTCGAGCGGTGGACAGCTCCACTGGTGGTGGCGTCCGCTGCGCGATGAGCCGGGCTTCCAGTCCGTCATGGAGACGGGGCACTGACGTAGCCCGGTCGCGGTTCGCGCGGCGGGGCGGGGCCTCGAATCCACGAGACCCCGCCCGGGCTTCAGTTCGGGCGCTACGGGAGCGCCGCCAGACCCGACATCCGGGTCACGACCGCGCCATACGACCCGATCCTCGTGAGGAGGCCGGTCTGCGTGTCGATCGTCGCGAGCATGTTTTCTCGCGAAAGGCTTGCGTAGAGCGTGCCGTCGGCCGCGAAGGCGATGTCAGAGACGTGGACGAACTCCGCCGCTCCCTGAGAATCCACGAGCTGCAGCGTGGAGGTGATGCCGCTCGTGATATCCACGGTGTGGATTGTCCCCAGGTTGCTGCCGCCGCGCGACGCCCATAGCTGGCCCTGCGGGTCCGTTGCGAGGCCCGCAAGGTGTCCGTTGTCGCCCACGTTGACCTGGTCAAACGTCTGCACAGTCGCGATTACGGCACCCGTCGCCGGATCGATCTCAAGGAGAGAGCCCCCGGCGAACCCGCCGGCCCACCCTCCCGCGAACAGTCGCCCGTCCGGGGTGAACGCCAGCGCGTCCGAACCACCCCCCGCGCCACAGCTTACGTCGAATCCTGCTCCGACGAGGGTCCCGACGACCGTTGCGGCTCCGGTTGCCGGGTCGACGGTCACCAGGACGCCACCTCGTAGCGCCGATCCGATGATGCCGTAGATAGTGCCCGTGCCCGGCTGGTAGTCCACGTCCGACATCGACGGAACCCCGGTGCAGTCGTTGACGTCCGTGCTTCCGATCAGGGTCGCCTGACCTGTAGCCGGATCGATCGCGAACAGGCTTCCTGGATTCGTGCCCAAACCGCCGGTTCCGGCTCCGCCCCCGCCGCGGCTGGACGAGCCGATGAGGTTCAGTACCACGGCGGTGGCGTCGAAGGTGATGGACTCGGCGATGATGTCGTTGGAGGCGCACTCGTTGGTCTGGCAGAACGTCGCGTTGCCGAGAACGACGTTGTCGAGCACGCCGTCGTTGTTGTCCGGCGGCGGCTGGATGACGGGGTTCGTCTTCGCGGTCATGCCGCGTGCGAACGCCTTCAGGCTCTGGGGGTTCGTCGTGGCGAGCACCCAGCTCACGTCGGCCACGCCGGACGCGTTCGTCGTCACGGCCGCCGTGGTCGAGCCGTTCACGGTCGATTCGATCGTCGGCTGGATCTCGAAGTTCACGGTTGCGCCCTGGACCGGTTCCCCGTTCGCGTCGATCACCAGGATCGCCGGGTTCGGGGTGACCGCGCCGCCCACGATCGCCGAGCCGGGCAGCGGATCGCCGTTCGGGTCGGACGGGTACGAGGCGTCGACCACGATCTTCGACGGCAGCGCCGCCCGGAAGTTGCTGCGGAAGCTGCCGGTGCGGCCGCCGCCGCCCCGGTCGATCATCGCCGCGTTCGCGACCGCCTCGCGCGGCGAGAGCCACCCGAAGACACCGTCGACGACGGAGCGGGCGAGCCCGACGACCCCGGACCGTCGTGGTGCGACGCTCGGGATGGGCGTGGAGCACCCGACGGGCGCCGTGTGCTCGAGCGCCTCGTAGAAGTCGCCGTTGTCGAAGTGGATGATCGAGACGAGCTCTTCCTGCTCGTGGCTGGCGAACGCCGGCGGGTTCGCCAGGATCCCGTCGACGTCGTTGAGGTCGCAGATCGAGACGGTCGCCGCCCCGCCCACGAGATCGAGGTCGGTCTGCACGCCGTTCACGAACGTCAGGATCGTGTAGCAGGGACCCACCACAAGCAGGTCGGCCTGCAGGTCGTCGCCCTGTGCGCAGTTCT
>JAWWCR010000129.1:0-13949 GCA_033720355.1 Gemmatimonadota bacterium | reverse complement strand
CTAGACCTCGATCGCCACGTTGGGGTGCGTGAAGTGCAGCCCCACACGCACCCGGGGCGGCGCGTCGGCCCCCGCCGGCCGCAACGCGGAGGCCGCCGCGCGGTAGAGCCCCGGCAGGATGTGGTACTGAGCCGCCACCTCCGCGGCTTCCGACGCCTCGATCCGGTGGGTCTTGAAGTCGACCACCCACGGGTCGAGGTGGGCTCTGGCGTCGTCCTCCGACGGGGCGTCGAAGAGACCCACCTGCTCGGGTTTCGGCCCCGTGGTGTCCGCGAGGCGAAGCAGGTCGAAGGCGCCCTGGACCCAACCGTCTGGCGAACGGTGCAGGAAGCGCGTCTCGCGGTACGAGCGTCCTTCCAGATACCACCGCCACTCGGGGCTTCGAACGACTCTCGCGATCTCGCGTTCGAGCGCTTCCCTGTAGCCCGAGCCCGCCGTCAGCGAGAGCTCGAGGTCGCCGAGGTCGAGGCTCGCGATGGTCTCGTCGAGCACGCGGGCGAGCTCGCGCTCGTGCCGAATCCGCTCGAGGATTCCGTGGATCAAGGTGCCGCGCACCCGGCCCGGCAAGCCCGCCACCCCGGCGCCGCTCGCGAGGAAGTCGTCGGGCGGAATCACCCCGTGCTCGTAGCGCAGCGACCACAGCTTACGATTCGTAGAGAACATCATCCGCTCGGTGGCGCTGCCGATGGAGCGGTGGCGTTCGAGCGGGATAGGCGCCACGCCCTCGGGCCAGGGGGCGGGCTCGATGTCGGCGAGCCAGGATAGCGAGACCGGCAGCGGTCTCAGGGAGGTCTGCAGCGATGGGCGGTGGCGTCGGATCACCATGCGGACGTCGCGCGGGGGTGGGGGCGGCTCCGCTGTCCGCGCGCCCTCTTCGAACAGCTCGAGTTGCGGTCGTGCGTCGAGCCCGAACGCGTCGATCTGTCGACCCGTCCCCGTTGTCGGGTCGTCGACGCGCGCGCGGGTGTTGTTACGACGCCGTCCGGGCGCGGCGCCGTTCCCGGGCTCGGGCGCCTCGTGCGACTCGCGCGCGTCGGGCAGCTCGACCCCGAGCCACGTGGCGAAACTCGTCTTTCCGGGGGCGTCGGGTCCGACGACGAGCAGCCGGTCGCGGGCGCGGGTCGTCGCCACATAGAGCAGTCGCGCCTCCTCCGCCTGCTCCTGCCGGAGCCGTCGGTCGAGGGCGGCCGCCGTGCGAGGGCCCTGATCGTCCTTTCGGGGGAGGAAGACCGGTCCAAGCGCCGGATCTCCCCAGTGCTGGCCGACAAACTGGCGGGTGCCGGCGAGCGCGCTGCCGGTGCCGAGCAGCACCACCACCGGCCATTCGAGGCCCTTCGCCGCATGTATCGTCGAGAGGGTCACCACGTCGTCGCCGCTCGAGAAGAGCCTCGCCTGCGGGACCGCGAGATCGTGCTCTCCCCACCGATCCCAAAGACCGAGCAGATCCGAGAGCGAGAGGTGGCGGTACTCCTCCAGCAGCGCGAGGAACCGCTCGATGTTCGCGAGGGTCTCCGACGCGGCGTCCCGCAGATGCAGGTGATACCGATAACCGGTCCGGGTGAGCAGTGCTTCGAGGATCTCGGCGTGATCGGCACGGTCGGCGAGGCCCTGGGCGGCCCGGACGGCGGCGAGCCCGATGCGGAGCGCGCGACGCTCGATCGGCGTGATGTGGGGGCTCTCGGGGGCGTTGAACCATGGCGGGCCGGCCCCGTGGTGCCGATCGTCGTCGTCGGACTCGCCGTCGTCGTCGGACTCGACGCTCGCCAGGTACCGTCCCGCCCGATCCAGAAGCGGGGCATCTCCACCTCCGACGTCCACGGGATCCGGCGCGTTCGTGCGAGCGGATCCGGGTCCGGGTGCCGAAGGCTCCCGTGCCGGACGCCCCCGGCCGGTCCTGGCCAACGTGTCGAACAGCGACAGGCGGACCAGCACCTCGTCGCGGAGGCCCACGAACGGCGATCGCAGAAACGCGAACGCGGCCAGATCGTCGAAGGGGTTCTCCACGATGCGCAGCGCGGTGACGAGGTCGAGGATTTCCTGCTGGTCCGCGAGACCGCTGGTGGCCGAGTTGTAGAAGGGGATCCCGTACTCGCGCAGCCCCGCCTCGAGCTCGACCAGGTCGTGGTGCCGGCGCGCGAGGATCGCCACGTCGCCCGCGCGGCAGAGGCGAAGCGTCTCGTCGTCGGGGTCCACCACGAGAGCGCGGCCGATCAGCTCGTACAGCCGGCCCGCGACGCGACGTGCCTCCTCAGCGCGCTGCTCCCCCGCGCGGGCCTCGTCGACGGCGATCCACTCGAGCGCTGCTGCGGCGGTCGGCTCGCGGGCGCCACGCAACTCGTCGTACTCGATGACGGAGTCGGGCGCCTCGGTCGCGAGCGCCGACGCGGTCTCGCCGAACGCGGTCGCGCCGACGCGATTCACGTAGTCGACGAGCCGCGGCTCGCAGCGGAAGTTCCACGAGAGCCTGAGCACCCGTCCGTCGGTCTCGAAACGCTCACGTGCGGCGTTCCACACGTCGATGTCGGCGCCCCGAAACCTGTAGATGCTTTGCTTGGGATCGCCGACGAGCATGACGCGAGGGCGGTGGGGGGCGTCGCCGGACCCGGGGGCGTCGGACGCGTCGTGGGGCTCGATGGGGTCGGGTGCGCCGGCGGCGTCGGTCGCTCCGGGTCCCATGATCGCGCTGGCGATATCCCACTGTGCGCGGTCGGTGTCCTGGAACTCGTCGATGATCAGCAGGCGGTAGCGCCGTCGGACGGCGTCGAGGGCGGTCGTCGTGTCGGGGCGGGTCAGCAGCCGACGCGCGTCGAGGATGAGGCTGTCGAAGTCGCGCCCGTTCTCGCGCTCGAGCCAGTTGAGCCACTCGTGGACGCTCGACCGTCCGAGCCGGTAAAGGGCATCCGCCATCTCGAGCGCGCCTTCGTCGCGGGCGATCTCGTCCGCCCCGGTCCCCCAGACCCCGATGAATCGCGCGCGTTCGCGCAGGCCGTCCATGTCGAGGGTCCGCGTGTACCGCGCATCGCCGGTCTCGACGCTCCACCCGTCGAACTCCCGCGAGCGCCACCGAAGATCGCGCATCACCTCGCGCACGCGGCCGATCGCGCCGGGAGACATCTTCCACCCGGTGAGTCCGTACCGCTTCGTGAGCTCGACGGCCCCGGGGTCGCGCTCGCGGAGCGCGGTGGCGATCACGCCGCGAACGACCTCGGTCTGCTGGATCTCGGACTCGCGCTGGTCGAGGATCCTGAAGGTCGGGTCGATGTCGAGCCTCAGCGCGTGGTCGCGGAGGAGGTCGGCGGCGAATCCGTGGATCGTGCCCACGGTCGCCCGATCGAGCTCCCAGCGCAGCGCGGCGCCGTCCGGCGACGCCTCGAGCTCGCGGCGGAGCTTGTCCTGGAGGTCGTGGGCCGCCTTCTCGGTGAACGTGATCGCGGCGATCTGATCGAGACGGCACGGGTCCGCGCACGGCGCGATCGGCCCGGACTCGCCCCGGACACGACCCACGCCGAGACCGAGCGACCACAGGATGCGACCAACGATCGTGGTGGTCTTGCCCGTGCCAGCGGACGCGGCCAGCAGGATGTCCCCATCCGCGGTGATCGCGGCCGCCTGCTCGTCGGTCCACCGGATGTCCATGTCTCAGCCCTCCGCGCCCGGCAGGGGCATTGGCGCGACCGCATCGAACCGCGTCCCGCTCTCGATCCGCGCGTCGGTGCGCGTGAGGGCGCGCCCCGGCTGCCAGTCGCGGATCTCGGTGGATGCGGCCTGGACGGCTTCGAAGAGACCCGCACGCACCCGCGCCGCGATCTCGCGCGCGAGGACGACGGAGGGCGCGATGTCGGCCGCCGAGCGCCGGGCCCGGTCCGCCGGGGCCCGTACGGTCCGGTACGAACCGATCGTGGCCCTGCCGAGACCGGATGCCTCGACCGCCGCCATGTAGATCGACGCCTGGAGGGCCGCCCCGTCGTCGAACGCGCCCGGTGAAGGCGCGCCGCGTCCGCTCTTGTAGTCGACGACCCGCAGCGCCCCGTCCGAGACCCGATCGATGCGGTCGATTCGCCCGGCGAGGAGGAGGGGGCGGGGGTCGCCCGTCCGGCCGGGTCCTCCGAGGTCGGCGGCGGGACGGTCGCCCCGCCGGCCGAACGAGAACTCGACCTCGAGCGGAGTCCCCTGTTTCGGGCGCGTGAACTCCCACTCGACGAACGCCGTCATGCGCTCGCGCAACTCGGACCGCGTCGCCGCCCACACGTGCGGCAGTCCCACCCACTGCCGCTCGCTCTCCTCGAAGGCGCCGCACGCCGCATCGAAGGCCTCCTCGAGAGCCGCGCGCACGTCGGCGTCGAATGCTCTGCCCGGTCGCCCGAGACGACCCCGGTAGAAGCTCTCGAGGATGGAGTGGACGAGACTGCCGATCGTGAGCCTGCTGGCCTCGTCCTCCACCGCTTCGATCTCCTGGAGCCCGAGCACGCGTTCGAGCAGGAAGTCGAACGGGCGGGTTCCGTAGAGCTCGAGCTGCGAGGCCGACCACTCGTGCGTCGCCGAGAACGTGCGCTCGAGGTGTTCGAGCAGCATGGGGTCCCGGATCTCCCCGTTCCAGGGTGAGGGGCGCTGCGACAGCGGGCGCCGGTTCCCGAACACGACCGCGGGGTCGAGCGACGCGGCGTCTCCGTCGAAACGCGCGGCGGCCGCCGCCAGGGCGTCGGTCGCTTCGCGCAGTGCGAGGTCGTCGAGCCCGCCCGAGCGCAGCTCTTCGGCGAATGCGCGCAGGGTCGCCTCGCGGATGGCGTCGGGGTCGGGGGTCTCGAAGGAGACGGGTCGTCCGCCACGGCGCAGCCGGACGAACCGTGCGAGCTCGACCTCCACGACCTGCTCTCGGGTGACGAGGCGCTCGCCGTCCGCCTCGCGCTCGGGCAGTGGCCGCCGGGTCCGGGCCAGCTCGGTCGTGCGATCGTGGGCCGGGACGAACAGCGACGCGAGCCGGGGGATTCCGCTGGCGTCGACGGTCCGGTAGGTCACGTGCATGCGCTCGGAGCCGGTGCACGCGAGCCAGAGCAGCCGCTCCCGCTCGAAGCCGATCTCCCGTGTCGAGATCGGCAGACCGGTCGATGCGAGGGCATCGCGTTCGGCCTCGGTGAACAGCCCTCCCGACGGTCGCGGCGGGAAGACGCCGTCGTTCGCGTGGATCACGAACGCATGGTCGAACGGGGTGAGCGCGGCCTCGTGCGCCTCGAGCACCTGAACGCCGAGCTGCGAGGGGGTCGAGAGCGCGATCTCGTTGCTCTCGAGCAGCCGTCGGAGCCGCGCGTACCATTCGGTCGAGTCGATGGGCCGTTCCGAATCGGCCACGAGATCGCGCCACTCGCGCAATAGCGAGTCGAGGGCCAGCACGGCGCGCTGGTCGAGCCGCACGATGTCCCAGCGGTCGCCGACGACCCGGTTGAGCGAGGCGGCGAGATCGAGCGGGTCCCCCCGTAGAATCCCCCGGGTGAGCTCGATCCAGGCGGTCTCGGGCGCCGGCTCGAAGCGATCTCCAAGCGCCTCGGCGAGATCCTCGAGCTCGCGCGTCACTCGTTCGATGAGGGCCAGCGAAACGCCCGCGCGCCGCAGCACCCACCCGCGGTCGGACCGCGCCTCGTCGGCGAGCGACCGGGCCCCGTCGACCCACTCGTCGAGCCCGGACGGACGGCTCCGCGAGGCGAGCACGTCGAGGGCACGAAGGTCGACCGAGCGGCCGAAGTAGGGGCTCGCCAGCACGGGCCGCAGCGTCCGCCAGCTCCAGCCGTCCGCCCCCGCGCCGAACAGCTGGAGCACCGCGCGCAGCGCGGGCACCTCGTCGAGTCTCGAGCGCAGACGCGCCGTACTCGGTACCCCCATCCGCTCGAGCGTCTCGTGGACGCGCCGCGTGTCGTCGCGGCCGGAGCGGGCGATCACGGCGATCGACGACGGGGCGACGTCGGTCTCGACCAGCAACCGCTTCACACGCGACGCCACCCACTCCGCCTCGCGCACGGCGTCGGGGACGGGCTGGATCACCGGGGGCCGCCGCTCCGGCCCCCGCCCGGGATTCTCGACGGACGAGGCGAGCGCGATCCACTCTCCGTCGTCGGGACCCGACGGCAGGTAGACGACCACCTCGCACCCGTCCTGTTCGGCCAGCGCCTGGAACAGCCGCGTGCGGCCCCTGAGCGACGTGAGGCCGTAGACGTGCAGCCTCTTCGCGCCCCCGATCGCGCCGGACAGACCGCCCGCGTGGATCGCTCCGGCCACCAGCGAATGGATGGACCGCGGGTCGAACTGGTCCGCGGCTTCGAGGTGAGCGAGGTAGGCCCGGTACGTGTCGACCAGCCAGGCGTTGCGACGCTCGGTGAACTCGTCCGTCTCGAGCGTGTCGAGCGCCCGCGCGAGCTCGTCGGGCGACACCCCCTCGGGAAGCAGCTCGGAGAGAGCCCTGTCGACCATGTGCCCCCGTCCCGGGAGATCGCCGTCCGTCGACCCGGGGAAGTCGTGCGCGCGCGCCGCCCGGCCGGCGAGGCGCGAAACGAGCAGACGTCCGGTCAGCAGACCGATCGGGCGCCGCACGATCCCGAACCGGCCCGGCAGCTCGGAGAGGAACGAGAACGGGGGAGAGAGCCAGCCCTCGATGCCGCGCGCCGAGGCGGCGGAGAGGAGGAGGTCGCGCTGGGCCCGGTGGGCGATCCACAGATGCGACGGATAACTCTCCGGGCCGGCATGCCCGCCGAGCTCGTCGAGGAAGCCCGACGCACACGCCCCCCACAACCGGGCATTGGATTCGCAGCGAAGGAGCGTAAGCGGCATGTGGGCAGAAGCTATGGCCGGTCGGCGCGCCCCGCAGCCGACGGGGAAGGCCTCGAGAGCCGTTTTGACACGCTGTTGCGACCACACCGGAGTCTCGAGAGCCGGACGAAGACCGTCGGGTCCCGACCTTGCCCCCTCATGTCGGCGGCGTTCGGTGTCTCCGAGCCGCTAAACGGCCGCGAAACGGTGGGTTTACGCCGGTTCGCGGGAACAGAGGCCGGAGGGACCCGAAGCTCGTAAGGTCTTTTCTCGCGGCACTTTGCGAGAAAGGGAGGCAATCCTCCGCGGTCGCGGGCCGCGAAGATGCGAGGGAGGGACGCGATGGATGGGAAGCTGATCGGACTCGTTCGGGACACGCTCGTTCGGCAGTACGGAGAAGGTCTCTGGGGAGCGCTCGCCAACCGCGACGCGGCATCGGCCGAGGCGCCTTCCGACTCGCTCGCCTGCTGGCTCGGCCAGCACGCGGTGCCGGCGCTCGCCGACACGTACCCGAGTCTCTTCTCGCGTCACGACGACCTCGCGTCGTTCATCGGCGGGCTCGGCGACGATCTCCCCGTGGCGGGCGCACGAGTCGAGGACGACGAGGTCCCCCTCGCCTTCCAGACCACGACGGGTCCCGACGGACAGATCTTTCTGCGCATCGAGGCTCATTGCTCGATCTGCGCGGTGGTGCAGGGCGTCATCGCGGGAGCGGCGGTCCACTATGGCGAGCTCGTCGCGATCCACCAGATCAAGAGCCGCCGCCGGGGCGACAATGTCTGTCTGCTTCAGATCGAGGTCGGGGACTCGGCCGACGTGCCCGAGGTGGACTCGCTCGACGGTTTCCTGGCGGTCGGAAACGCCTGACCCCCGGGGCCGCGGCCTCGCCGCGACGACGGCCATCCCGGCACGCCGGGCGACACGCCCGACGCTCTCCTACGGCGTCGGGCGTCCGTATTTGAAGTGCATCAGCGTCGCGACGTCTCCGGCCAGCCGGACAACGAGCATGTCGTCGTAGGTGCCCTCCGAGATGTCTCCGACAGCGGGCGCCCCGAGCGCACGGGCGATCGCGGGCACCGTGTTGCTGTGACCGATCACGACGATCGTGCGGTGCGGGCCGCCCCGTACGCGCTCGAGCAGGGCCGGCATGTCGCGCGCGTCGACCACCTCGGGGGTCAGACCGGTCGCGCTCGCCAGGGGGACGGCCGTTTCGCGCGTCCGACGGAACTGCGACGTGTAGATCGCGTCGACGTCGAGGTGCGACAGGACATGCGCGAGCGTGGCCGCGCGCTCCTCCCCCGCAGGGCTCAGCCCGGGGTCGTCACCATCGGAGTCCTGCCGCTCGGCGTGGCGCACGAGGACCACGACGGTCGCATCGGTCTCGCTCGCCTGCTGCGCGGTCACGGGGGTGGCCAGCATGCCGATCGCGAAGGCCGCGACGATGATGGCGGATCGGGGTCGCTTCATTCCGAGCTCCGTGTGACGGGGGCGACTCGCCGACCGAAACACCCCGCGTGGGTTGCTCGCGCACCGCTCGCGCGCGACAGTCTGCGCATGAAGATCCACTTCTGGGGCGCGGCGCGCACGGTGACCGGGTCGATGCACCTGGTCGAGACGAACGGCAGGCGGATCCTCCTCGACTGCGGCATGTACCACGGACGCCGCAAGGAGGCGTACGAGCGCAACAGGAACCTCCCGTTCGATGCGGCCTCGATCGACGCCGTCGTGCTGTCGCACGCGCACATCGATCACTCGGGCAACCTCCCGACCCTGATCCGGTCGGGGTACCGCGGCGAGATCTTCTGCACGAGCGCGACGCGCGACCTCGCCGCGTTGCTCCTCCTCGACTCGGCGCGGATCCAGGAGAGCGACGTGGCGCGTGTGAACCGCAGGCGGAAGAAGGAAGGGGAGACCCCGTTCGAGCCGCTGTACACCGAGGACGATGCGGTCGACACGCTGGACCGCTTCGTCAGCGTCCCCTACGACCGCACACGCGAGCTCTTCCCCGGGGTCGCCATCCGGTTCATCGAGGCCGGACACATGCTCGGATCGGCGAGCGTCGTCCTCGACGTCGATGCCGTCGGCGAGCGTCGCCGGCTTCTGTTCAGCGGAGACATCGGTCGGGCCGTCCTCCCGATCCTCCGCGACCCCGAGACGATCGGCGACGTTGACTACGTGATCATGGAGAGCACGTACGGGAGCCGCGTGCACGACCCCGCGGACGAGGCGCGCGGTTATCTGCTCGACACGGTCGAGCGGTGTCGTGAGCGCGGCGGGAAGCTCCTCATCCCCTCCTTCGCCGTCGGTCGCACGCAGGAGCTCGTGTACCGACTCAACCAGCTGTGGACGGCCGGCGAGCTGCCGCCCATCGACGTCTACGTCGACACGCCCCTCGGCGTCCGGACGACCGAGGTCTACCGGCTGCACCCCGAGTGCTACGATCGGGAGATGCTCAGGCAGATGGAGGACGACCCCGATGGAGACCCGCTGGGTTTCGAGCGCCTCACCTACATCAAGAAGTCCGAGGAGTCCCGGAAGCTCAACGACCTCGAGGGCCCGGCGATCATCATCTCCCCCTCGGGCATGTGCGAGGGTGGCCGGATCCTGCATCACCTGATCCACCACGGCGGGAAGGAAGACACGACGATCCTGTTCGTCGGCTATCAGGCCGAGGGCACGCTCGGCCGACGGATCCTCGAGGGGGCCCGCGAGGCGCGGATCTACGGCTCGATGTATCCGATCCGGGCGCGGATCCGGCGGGCCGGAGCGTACAGCGCCCATGGGGATCGGGACGACCTGACCCGGTGGATCGAGGAGGTCCGGGATCGCGGCTCGCCAAAGCAGATCTTCCTCGTACACGGCGAGGAGGACGCCGCCTTCGCGTTCATGGAGACGCTCGAGGGCCGCGGCTTCCCGAGCGTCCACGTCCCCGAGCGGGGGAGCGTCTTCGAGCTGGCGTGATCGTCAGGACGAGCCGGCGGCCTCCGCGTCGAAGGCGGCCTTCCGCTCGGCGATGATCGCGCACGCCCCGGCCACGTCGGGGACGCAGAACGCGAGATCGAGATCCTGCGGGGACGCGAGCTGCGGGTCGTTCGAGAGCATGTGGCGCTTCGCCCACTCGACGAGCTCCTCCCACATCTCTCCGATGAAGATCAGGGGGACGTCTTTCACGTGCTGCACCTGACAGAGCTGCCACACGAGGGCCGTCTCGAGAAGCGTCCCGATACCGCCCGGCACGACGATGAACGCGCTCGAGAGCCGGACGAAGTGGTGGAGCCGGGTGAAGAACGTGCGGTGGTGGTAGATCTTCTCGACGAACGGGTTCGGTTCCTCCTCGCGGCTGGGGAGGTGGATCGGGAGCCCGAACGAGCGGGTCACGTTCTCGGGATCCCCGATGCGGGCGCCCTCGTTCGCGGCCTGCATCAGCCCCGGGCCGCCGCCGGTGACGATGTCGCAGCCCATCTCTGTCAGGTCCACGGCGAGCTGTCTCACCTGGTCGTACACGTCGTCCCCGGGGCGCACCCGTGACGATCCGAAGATCGTCACCCGATAGTACCGGGGGCGTGGCGGTCTGATCCGGGCCAGCTCGTTTGCGACGCCCCAGAGGTTGTAGAGGGCGTCCTCGACGACCCCGAACGTCTCTTCGGGAACCCGCTCGCTCGTCTGTCCATGCGTCTCGGTCCGATCGTGCTTCACGCGGGTCTCCTCGAAGGTCGCTCGAGAGCCCTGGCGGCCCCGGGGGCCGTGGCTCGGGATGTGCGCGGAAGGTACACGGTGGCGCGCCCTGTTGCTCGCTTCCGACAGGCCGTGCGGATCGCGGTGGAGGAGGATTGGCCCGTGCAGACGGGTGGATCTTCCAAGGGGTGGCGTCGGAAGGGCTTACGTGGTCGGGACGGTTCCGGGGGGGGCGGGCGCGCGCCAGTACGATCTCTGCATACCTCACCTCTGGTCTGCCGGCAAAATCGGCGTGCCACGACGGATCTGCGCCGTCACGGCGTGCGGGGACCGCGGAGGGAGACGGGGAGTGGACGAGCACATCTCGAGTCGGATCGCGGGACGACGGGACGGGGCGGCGCGACACGCGACCTCGCCCCGAGACGCCATCGTCACGGAGCGCCTCACCCGTGACTTTCCCGGTGTTCGGGCGCTCGACGCGCTCTCCCTGAGCGTGCCGCGCGGATCGATCTTCGGTTTTCTCGGACGGAACGGCGCGGGGAAGACCACGACGATCCGGTTGCTCCTGGGGCTTCTCGAGCCGACGACCGGCACCGCGCGCGTCCTCGGCTTCGATGCGGTCAACGAATCCGACCAGATCCGTCGACGCTGCGGGGTCCTCCTCGAACAGTCCGGTCTGCTCGAGCGTCTGAGCGCCGAGGCCAACCTCGATCTCTACGGCCGGATCGCACGTCTGCCGCGCGAGGTGCGGGCGGCCCGAATCGAAGAGCTGCTCAGGAGGATCGGGCTGTGGGAGCGGCGAGGCGAGCCGGTCCGCGGATGGAGTCGGGGGATGCGTCAGCGTCTGGCGATCGCGCGCGCCCTCATCCACCGCCCCTCGCTCATCTTCCTCGATGAGCCGACGGCGGGTCTCGACCCGGTGAGCGCCTCCGAAGTCCGGAAGGACCTTCTCCGTCTGGCCGATCGCGAGCGGGTGACGGTCTTTCTCACGACGCACAACCTCGCCGAGGCCGAGCGGCTCTGCGACCGTGTGGCGATCATCCGCGGCGGCCGGCTGCTCGCGGAGGGCCCGCCCGGTGAGATCGGCGCGAACCACGCACGGCGTCAGGTCAGGATCCGCGGCCGCGGGCTGAACGAGAACGTCGCCGCCCTGCTCGCCGACCGCCACGAGGTCCATGCGCTCGAGCGCGAGGAGGACGGGCTGCTCATCACCCTCTCCGACCCCGGCGAGACCGCCAACATCGTGACGTTCCTCGTTCGCATCGGCGTCGGCGTCGAGGAGGTCGTGCCGATCGGGAACACCCTCGAGGACGGCGTGTTGTCGATCTTCTCCGAAGATGACGCCCCGATCCTGGAGGCGGCCGGGTGAGCTTCCTCCGCGACCTGAGAGTCGTGATCGGTAAGGAGTGGACCGAGCTCAGAGGCTCCGACTCGCCGTGGGTGACGGTCTCGACCCTGGTGGCCTTCGTCGCGATCGTCGGGGTGTTCGTGCCCTGGCAGCTCGGTCCGGTGTGGATACGCGCTCCCTGGCCGATCCTCATCTGGGCCTGGATTCCGCTGTTCATCGTCACGACGGTCACGGCCGACAGCGTCGCGGGCGAGCGCGAACGCCGCACACTCGAGACGTTGCTCGCGACGCGTCTGAGCGATGCGGCGATCCTGTGGGGGAAGTGGCTGGCCTGCGTGCTATGGATCTGGGCGGCGATGCTGATCTGTTTTCCCGTCGCGATTCTCACGATCAACCTGACGGGGTCGGGCGAGCTCCTGCTTCCCGGCCCCGGACAGACGATCGGCACCCTCGCCGTGGCCTTCGCGGGGGCCGGTCTGGGTGCCGCGGCAGGGGTGCTGGTCTCTCTTCGATCCGAGAGCGTCCGTCACGCCCAGCAAGTGCTGGCGATCGGCGCCCTGGTCTTCGCGTTCATACCGATCGGGATGTTGAGGGTGCTGCCGCGTGACTGGATGATGACGCTGTTCCAGTCGCTCGCCTACGGATCGCCGGCCGCGTCGGCATGGACCACGGCCGGCGCCCTGTCGGCGCTCAGCCTGCCGATCCTCGTGGTGGCTCAGGCCCGGTTTCGCCGCGGCCGGATCGCGCTCAAGTGATCCTCCCGCGGCCCGGCGCTTGTGAGGGGACCGTGTGGAGTCCCACTTTCGCTGTGGCTCGCGCGTCTGCACACCCTCGCGAAGGAGCACGCCATGACCGCGACGCAGCAGTCGTTCGTCCAGCGGATGATCGGGGCCGCGAAGCTCGACGTAGACACCTACGAAGAGGTGGAGCACGACGAGAGCGCGACCTCGCAAGCCGCCATCGTGGTGGCCATCGTCGCCGTCTGCGCCGCGATCGGTGGGGCGGGCGCTGGGGGCGGTGGGATTATCGCTGGCCCCATCTCGGCCCTGCTCGGCTGGCTCCTCTGGTCCGGGGTCACCTACTTCATCGGCACCCGTGTCTTCAAGGGGGTCGCGACGTGGGGCGAGCTCCTGCGGACGCTGGGATTCGCGCAGTCGCCGGGTGTGCTGCTGATCCTCGGCGGGATGGGGTTTCTCGGCGGTCTCGTGTCGGCCGCGGCGGGCATCTGGATGCTCATCGCGGGTCTCATCGGGATCCGGCAGGCCCTCGACGTCAGCACCGGTGAGGCGCTGATCACCGCATTCCTCGGCTGGCTGTGCTTCGTCGCCGTCGCCGTCGTCGTGGCCATCCTGTTCGGCGTGCAGGCCGCGATGGTGTCGTCGGTGTTCGGCGCCTAGCCTGTCCTGTTCCCGAGTAGCGGTCGCGGGAGACGGGGGACGATCTCACCCGCGCCGGGTCAGATAACCCCCGACTCGAGGTCCAGCGGGTAGCCCTCCTGGATCAGGGCGCCCGCCTTCGAGGCCGGGACGGGACCGGAGAAGAAATACCCCTGCGCCTGCTGGCACCCGAGCTTCCGCAGGTGCTGGAACTGCTCGCGCGTCTCGATCCCCTCGGCGATCACCTCGAGCTCGAGGATCCGTGACAGCTCGATGATCGTCTTCGCCACATCCCAGTCGTTGCTCTGACCCGCCGACCCGCTCACGAACGACCGGTCGATCTTCAGCGCGCCTACCGGATACCGGTGCAGGTAGCTGAGGGACGAATACCCGGTCCCGAAGTCGTCCACGGCGATCCGGACGCCACGCTGTGACAACGAGCGCAGGATGCGGCCGGCGGCCGGGCCGTCCTTCATGAACGTCCCCTCGCTGACGTCTAGCCGTACCAGCTTGAAGTCGAGCTGCGTGCTCTCGATCACCTGGACCGTGCGCGCGACGAAGTCCTCGGCGAACAGCTGGGCCTGGTCGACGTTGATCGCGATGTTCGGCGGGAACCGCACGTTGTAGCGGTCGATCCATTCGCGCATCTGCCGGCACGCGCGCTCGGTCACCCAGTACCCGATCTCCTGGAGCAGACCGGCCTCATCGGCCACGGGCAGGAATTCCGACGGCGGGATCGGACCGCGCTCGGGGTG
>JAWWCR010000128.1:0-14451 GCA_033720355.1 Gemmatimonadota bacterium | reverse complement strand
TCCTCCCCAGTACCGCGCGTAGACCGGGGTCCGTTCCTTGTCGGCGATCCGGTAGGGCCGTTCGTCCCCCCCGGCCCGACGCAGGATCGCGAGCGACACCGCGCCGACGACGACCGCGCTCCCGATCACGCCGTACATGTGGAAGCTCTGGAAGCGGAACATCTCCTGGATCCGGAACCAGGAGATCACCTCGCCCTTGGCGAGGACGACGCCGAAGTAGATTCCGAAAGGAAGATACGCGAGCCAGCCCGAAAGGCCGGATCCGGGTCGGTCGGGGCTCACGGCGCGCTCCCGAGAAGCAGGGGAAGCAGCACACGGGCCGCGACGAGACCCCCCGCGAAGAACCCGAGGGTGGCGATCAGCGACGGCAGCTGAAGGTTCGCCAGCCCCGTGATCGCGTGCCCCGACGTGCACCCGTCCGCCCACCGCGCGCCGAAACCGACGAGAAACCCCCCGGCAACGATCATCACGAGCCCCGGCAGCGTTCCCAGCCCCTCCCACGAGATCCACTGGCGCGGCACGAGCCCCGAGAAGTCGGTGACACCGAGAGCGGTCAGATCCGCTCGCGTCGCCTCGCTGATCGCGATCTCGTACTCGCGCGCCGCCGTAAGCGGCCCCATCGCGATCCAGCCCCCGATCACCATCCCCGCGGCGAGCGCCAGCTGCCAGCGTTTCGCCCGCCAGTCGTAGTCGAGGTAGGGGAAGCGCCGCGGCAGGGCGGCCGCGCACAGGTGCTGGAAGGTCGACGAGATCCCGAAGACCTTGCGACCGAAGAGCAGCAGGGCGGGGACCGTCAGGCCGATGAGGGGCCCCGCGACGTACCAGGGCCACGGCGCGAGCAGCCATTCAGGCATTCACGGCCTCCAGCGAAGAAACGAGCGACGGGCCGAGCCGCGCGGCGGCCACCGGGTCTCGGACATCCGCCGCGCGGACACCCGTAAGATGCTCCACCAGCTCGATCCCGGCGAGCGTGTTCGCCGCGATCCCGGTCACCAGGTCGGGGGTCGCGCCGAACGCCTCCATCACCCCGAGGACCGCGTACGGATCCGAGGCGGCCATGATGGTGAACGCGATCGACCTCTTCAGCGCGGTGATGGCGGCCGTCCCGTTGTAGGGCTCGAGAGGCGACGCGCCGGCCTCGATGACCGCGGCGTCCACGCCGGACGTCTGGATCCGTGCCAGCAGGTGCGCGGCGGCCGTCTCGAACCGCCCGCGCTCGCACACGGTCGAGGGCAGGCCCGCGTCGACGAAGTCGACGATCGGGTCGGAGCCGGCGTCGGCCATGGACAGGATGTCGCGGTACCGCCCGGCACCCGTGAGCTTGGCGCCCGCCACCCGGAGTCCCGCCTCGCACAGCAGGCGGACGATGGCGCGAGCGGCCGTCGTCTTGCCCGCCGACATGGACGTGCCGATGACGAGGACCGTCGGAGTCGAGTACGGGACAGTCTCGAGCGCCGGGACGAAGTCGTCCATCCGCAACGGGCCGGCGCAGCGCGTCGCATGCCCCACTTAATGCAGACGGGCGAGTGAGCCCAGGACCGGAGAGACCGAGGTGCAGCGCCCGAAGAGACCCGCCCCCGTCAGCATGTGCATGTCGCCATCCGCGCCGATCTCGCGCCAGTCGCCGGTGGCCTCGAGCGTGGCGTGACGGAGACCGAACGCGCCGACGAGAAGGTCATCGCGGGCGAACGAGGCGAGGCGTCCGCTGGCGAACTCGAGGCGGTGCTGGTCTCCCGGGTCGACCACTCGGCCCACGACGTAGTCGCCGCGCCGCCAGCGGTCCCGGTCGATCGCGGTGACGTCGTACCCCTCCGTCTCCAGATCGGAGATTCTCGTGAGCGAGCCGTGGAGAGGTCGTCGGCCCATCTACCCGCGCCGCCGGCTCATCGCTCGGGGTCGGCGACCGCGGACGGAAGGGCGAGCAGCCCGGCCAGGAGTGCCGCACGTTCGAGCGCCCGGTCGATGAACACGAACTCGTGGACGGCGTGAGCTCCGTCGCCGACGGCGCCGAGTCCATCGAGGGTCGCCGTAACGGCGCTGGTGAAATTGCCGTCGGACCCGCCCCCGGCCGAGCCTTCCACGAGATCGAGCCCCAGATTCCCGCCGATCCGGTATGCCGATTCCCACAGACGTGCGTTCCGCTCGGTGCGCTCCAGCGGCGCGCGCCCCACGTACCCCTTTACCTCGATTCGGGTGCCGGGCACGGTCGGTTCGAGGGCGCGGACCCGCGCCTCGACGCGCTCCGCGTCCTCGCGCGTCCAGACCCGGACGTCGACCTGAGCGCGCGCGTTCGCCGCGACCACGTTCGGTCGCACGCCGCCTTCGATGACCCCCACGTTCACGGTGATGCCCCGCTCGGGGTCCGCGATCGCCTGGAGACGCTGGATCACGCTCGCCAGCTCGAGGATCGCCGACGCCCCCTCCTCGGGCGCCAGACCGCCGTGCGCACTCTTCCCGTGCACCTCGATCGTGAACGCTCCCACGCCCTTCCGGCGGGTCTTGATCCGTCCCTCGGTGCCGAGGGCCGGCTCGAGCACCAGCGCCCTGACCGAGGCCTTCGCGAGATCCAGGATCAGCTCCTTCGACTCGGGGCTCCCGATCTCCTCATCCGAGCTGATCAGGAACGTGGGGGCGACCTCGGGATCGACACCGCGCTCGCGGAGCGCCCGCAAGGCGAAGATCCCGATCGCGAGCCCGGCCTTCATGTCGAACGACCCCGGGCCCTTGAATACGTCGCCATCGACCTCGATCGGCATCTCCCGCAGGGTTCCGATCGGCCACACGGTGTCCATGTGCCCGACGAGGAGCTGCTGCGCGCGGGCCTCGCGCGGAGCGCGGCCGACGAGGTGCCCGCCGGTCCTGAATCCCGGGACATGCTCCACCTCGAGCCCGACCGAGACCAGCGATGCGGCGAGCTCGCCCCGCACACCGTCCTGGGCTTCGGGGACCGTCGAGGGCGATTCGGCGGCGACGAGCGCGTGGAGGAGTCCCACGAAGTCGTCCCGCCAGCCGCGCAGGAGCTCGAGTGACTCCGCCGCGATCTCGCTCGCGCCGTCCGTCACCGGCGAAAGCCCTCGGGGAACGGGAAGACGTGGGTCTTCTCGATCGACGCGTACCGCCCGGGATCGATGTAGGCGAGCAGCGGACTCTTCAGGATGCTCTCGGCGACGGGCTCATCGGACGCCACGAGGGCGTCCTCGTGCGCGTGCGCCGCGACGACGCGCCCGGCGATGAGGCTGTTCGCACCGAAGCCGTCGACGATCCGGTCGAGCTCGCACTCCAGAAAGAGGTAGGCGTCCATCAACAGAGGGGCGTCGACCACCGAGCCGGTGAACGTGGGCAGCCCCTCGAGGATGGGCTTGTCGCTCTCCCATCCTTCGCGCGGCGCGGCCGCGAGAGACGCGAGAACCACCTGATCCGGGCGGGGGAAGCTGACCGTGAAGCCGCCGTGCGCCTTCGCATTGCGGTACGTGGCGTGGTGCCCCGCGCACACGAAGCCGTAGTGGCCCTCCCAGCTGAGCGGTCCCGCCAGGTGCTTCGGGGCAAGGTCGTATCCGTCGTGCTCCTTCGTCCCGACGACGATCAGAGGCGAGACGGTGTGGACTCGCTCCCAGAACCCCCGGGCGACATCGAGGGAACGGATGCCCTCGGGCAAGGCGGAGGACCCGCTCACTATCCCCCCTCCAGCTCGCGCTCGATCAAGGGACGGTGCGAACGATACTCCTCACGGTCGTCGGGGATGCCGCCGGCTTCCTCGATCACGGCATCGATCCGGTCGCGCATGACGCGCTCCGTCTCGGCGTCCCCCGCGAGGGCCGCGACCCGCGCGGCGAGGATCAGACCGAGCAGGTGCTCGGGCTCCTCGTCGAGGATCAGGTCTGCGGTCCGGCGGGCGGAGGCAGAGTCGCCGAGGTGCATCTGCATGAGCCCCATGTGGAACCGCGCGTCGGAGTCCATGTCCTCGGGCGGCACGGCGGTGTACGCCTGGAGCCCCATATCGAGGAAGAACGCGGAGCGCTCGAAGTCGCCGCTCTCGAGCTCGGTCATCGCGCGCTCGTACAGCCGGTCGGCGGCCTGACGCGGGGTCATCGCGTTCAGCTCCTCGAGACTCGGCATCCCCGGGCCGCCCGTCGCCGGCGCCCCCGAGCCTCCCGGCGTGCCCGGCAACCCGCCGGTCACGGTCATGTCACCGACCCGTGCCACCGAACCGCGCTGTACGAGCACCGCGATCACCAGGGAGAAGGCGGCGAGGGCGACCGCCGCGAGGATCCAGGGCAGTCGCGCGCTCGCCGGCTTGACCGCCCGCACCGACACCGGGCTTCCGCACTCCGCGCAATACATGGCGCCCGTCGCGAGACCGGACCCGCAGGACGTACAGTGACGCGGCCCGTGGAGCGCGGTGCCGCACGCCGAGCAGAAGTTGCCGTCGGCCTCGAGCCCGCACCCGGGACACATCGTGGCGGTATCGCTCACGGGCGGTCCGCCCGGTCGCCGAGGATCGCGGTCGTGGTCATCCGGCGTTCGTCCCGGAGAAACCAGATGGTCACCTCCTGGCCGGGAACGTGGGCCGACAGCGCGTCGGTCATCCCCTGAAGGTCCTCCACATCGTGCGTCCCGATCCGGACGATCACGTCGCCTTTGCGCAGATCGGCCTCGTCGGCGGGGCCACCCGCCGTGACACCGGCCAGCAGCACCCCCGTGTCTACCGGCGTGAAGTCGGGCACCGTACCGAGCCACGCGCCGTACCCGCCCGCGCGCTCGCCAGGATCGCCGACGCCCGGCACCAGCGTCAGCCGCGTCGGGCGGTCGGCGAGCCGACCGGCGACCTCGGCCGTGAAGCGTGCGACCCGCTCGAGACCGGCGACGTCGATGTTCGGCCAGTCGTCGGTCTCGCGGTGGTAGTCGCGGTGGACGTTGGTGAAGAAGTGCAGGACGGGGATGTCGGCCGCGTAGAACGACGTGTGGTCGCTGGGTCCGTACCCGGCCGCCTCGTACGCGAGCGGGATGGCCGTGTCGCGGTTGGCCTCGGGCACGAGATCCTCCCACTCGGGCGCCGTCCCCATCCCGTAGACGATCATCGCCTCTTCACCGAGGCGTCCGACCATGTCGAGGTTGACCATGGCGAGCGTCCGCGCGAGCGGAAACGCGGGATTCCTCACGTAGTGGCTCGAGCCGATCAGCCCCAGCTCCTCGCCCGTGAACGCGATGAACAGGATCGACCGTGCCGGGCGCGGTCCCTCCGAGAGGATTCGCGCGGCCTCGAGCATGGCGGCGACGCCCGAGGCGTTGTCGTCCGCCCCGTTGTGGACCTCGCCGGCTTCACCCGTACTGCCGAACTCGCCGAAACCGAGGTGGTCGTAGTGCGCACCGACCACGACGACCGACCCGGCGAGATCCGGATCCGAGCCCGGGAGCAGGGCGAGCACGTTTCTCCCGACCCCCGCGGGCGCATGCGGCTGCGCGGCGCTCGTCAGCTCGAGCGTCTGGAACCACCCGGTCCCGCCGGCCGGCTCGAGACCCAGCTCCTCGAACCGATCCGCGATGAACTCGCCCGCGCAACGCTCGCCGGCGCTTCCGGCGAACCGTCCCTGGAGCGCGTCGTCGGAGAGGTATCTGACGATGCCGATCGGGGTCGTCCCGTCGGACGTGTACGCCGGGCACGAGGGCGGCGATGCGTAAGGCGGCGGAGCCACCGCTTCGAGATCCTGCCCGCTGGCGCCCGCCGGGATGAGACACACCGTCAGGGCGGCGAGCAGGAGAAGTCTGTTGACCGTCATTCGCTCCGTCCGTGTTTCCGTTCGACCCGAGCGCCTCGAGGCGACCGGGGGGGCGTTCGGCGGCGACCGCTGCCCGACGCCGTTCGGGGACGAGCAGGATACACCGCGAGCGTGTGCGTGAGCCACTTACGAGACACGCGAGGCTCGCGTTCCGTCACCACCGGGTCACGGCGGCGGGATCTGGTCGGAGGTGTGGCAGACCGCGCAGGACAGCAGACTCCGCTCGGATACCCGTGCCGGATCCCAACCGCTGCCGTGCGGGTTGACGCCCCACCCGGCCTTGGCCGAATGGCAGCGCAGACAGCTGGTCTGCTGGTGGCACGAGGCGCAGGCTTCCAATCCCATCCGCGCCGACGCGCCATGACCGATCAGCCACGACGTCCGGGTGTCGTGGTACGCGCCGCCGGCGCTCTCGTTCGACCCGACGCCGACACCGCTTCGGGTGTGGCAGTCCCGGCAGAACGCCTCGGTCGAATGACAGTCCGTACATGTGGTCTGGACGCCGAACGCCTCTGCGCCGTGACGCTGCACGAAGTTCGCGATGTGGTATCCCGACTCGCGTTCTCCGCCCCGCGGATCGCGGTGCGGCGACGGTTCGAGAGCGACGGCGGGCGCCGCGGCCGACAGACCGGCGGTCGCTCCTGTATGGCAGTTCGAGCACTCGGCCGGCGCGTGACACGACTCGCAGCTCGCCGCGCCCGCCCCGACGGCGGTCGCGTGCTCGATCGCGAAGCGCGCGGTGTGGCTGGCAGGGCCCGAAGCGGTCACCACGACCCCGCGGGGTTCGTCCGGCCCCGGACGGGGCATCTCCGCAAGCCAGGCTCGCGCGCCCCGCCGGTGGCAGCCCTCGCAACTCGAGGCCGCATGGCACGTCCCACACGTCGCGACGCCGTCGGCCCCGTGCCGATCGGCGAACCCCGGCTCGGCGTGGCTCGCGGGCTCGGGCCATTCCCCTTCGAGATCCGCGAGGAGCGGCGCCACGCGGCTATCCGCCGCGAGGGAGAGCACGGCGGGCTGACGATCCGCGTCGAGGTGGCAGCGCGCGCAACTCTGGCGGACGTGGCAGACGGCGCAGCTCGCTTCCGACGCGCCGTCGCCGTGCGACGACGCGAAGTCGGGCGCGTCGTGGTCGGACGGACGCCCGAACTCCGCGATTCGCCCGGTCGTCAGCCCCGTCGCGCTCGCGAGAGGCACGTGACACGCAACGCATTCCGTCGCCTCGAGATGGGCCGCGGACTCGTGCGCGTGACACCCGATGCACGTCTCGGGCTGCGCGGGCCCGACATCCATGAGCCGGCCGCCCCCGGTGGAGTGGCACCCGGCACATGCGATCGGATCGTCGCCCGCCGATGCGACGAGGCCCCCGTGCTCGACGTGCGAGAAGGCGAGGTTCGTCGGGCGTCTCGCGGGCTCCGTCCAGTCGACCGTCTCCTCGCGCGTCCCATCGTGACAGCGCCCGCACGCAACCGCCGTGACCGTGGTCGGCGCGGTCTCTCCGGCCGGCGTGCCCACCGCGTGGCACGACGCACACCCGACGAACAACCCGGCGTGCGCGCCGTGATCGAACACATCGACCGACGTGAGCGAGCGCACGCCTCCGGCGACCCCTATCGCTACCAACCCGAACCCGAGCGCCCATCGCCACGTCCTCATCGCGACATCCCCGGGTCCCGACCGAAGTAGACCGTCACGCCGCCGTAGGCGCGGGCCTGCGTCCAGTCGTCCTCGTCCGGCTGCTCGGTGCCGTCCAGCCGGTAGATCGACGCACCTCCGTTGAGCGAGAAGTCGTGGATCCGCCACGACGCGTCGAGTCCGACGCCGGTCACGAACTGCTCGTTGAATCGCAGCTCACCGAAGGTCTGGGTTCGCGAGCCCCGCAGGGACACGAAGCCGCTCGACCCGAAGCTCCGGCCGAACGACGCGTCCCCCCCGTACCGCGCGGCCCCCGGGCCGACATCCGCGTAGTAGGAGAGGAGCGCGCTCCACCCCGCGCCGTCCCAGGTACCGGCGCCCCCGAGCCGCCACCCGTCCTCGCGCACCGTCTGCGCTTCGAGCTGTGTCCCCGTGTCGCCGTACGACCGGTAACCGCCGCTCGCCTCGAACCGCAGCCCGTGCTCGGCCCACCGCCACGCGACCGCCCCACGCGCCTCGTCGAACCCTACCGGGCTGAACGCGCCCCAGATCGTCCAGGACTCGAAGAACGGCTCGAAGTGCCGTCCCTCGGCGGAGAGCTCCAGATCCCCGGGAAGCATCACCGTCGCGCGCAGACGCGCATCGTTGAAGGTCGCCGTCATCCAGTCGAAGTCCGTCGAGGCATCGAGCGCCCACCGCCCGACCAGGGCGCGCAGATCCACCGCGACGCGCTCGGAGTAGAGCGCCTTCCGGTCGGTCCGGATGTCGCGCTGATACGCGACCGACCCCGAGACGGGCCCTACCTGCCCGCCCGCACGGGCGCCGAGCAGCCACCCCCGGTCGTCTGGCGGCAGGTCCTCCGTCTCGGCGAACACGACGCCCGTCCGCGGCTCGTTGAGCCCGGTCACGAGACTCGAACCGGCGTATCCCTCGATCCAGAACCGACCGGGTCCGCGGTACAGGAAGGTGGCGCCGTCGAAGTTGTAGTAACCGAGCCCGTCGCTCCGGCCGATCCGACCTACCTGGGCACGGATCCGGCCCCTGTCGTAGTCGGCGTAGGCCGCGACCAGGTCGACATCCCTCCGGGTGCCCGGCCAGAACTCGTCGCTGCCAAAGCGTCCCCTGACGTGCACGCGGCCCGACAACCCGGGAGGACCGCCCCAGCCGCTCACCCGCAGATCCTGGGTGATCACCGAGACCATCTGCGTCGAAGCGGCGCCGTACCACCGGCAGAAGTCGTCGGGGGTACAGGAGACCCAGGTCCCATCCGCGAGCTTCCGTCTGAGCCCGTCGCCCGGCACCTGCGACTCGGGCACGCTGTCGCGGGCGAGCGGCCGCATCTCGATGAAGCTGCCGCGGCCATCGAACTGGGCCCGGAAGCCCTGGGCGAGGGTCGGCACGACCGTCACGGCGAGCGCTGCGGCGACGCACCCGAGAGCGAGACCGGGACGACGACCGGGACTCATCGGACGTGGGACGCCGGGTCTACGAGGTGGCATGAAGCGCAGTCGCCGCCGGGTTCGTGGTCGCGCTGCTCGGTGTGACAGGACAGGCAGACGGCGGCGATGCCGCCGTCGGCCCGGCCCGCGCCGTCCAGGAAACCCATGCCCGTCCTGTTGGTGTGACAGCCCGCGCCCGTGCAGGACAGATCCGCGTGCACCTCGAGGTCGTGCGCACCGCCCGGGGGCGGGTCGGCGTGACACGCGACGCACGTCGCTTCGGCCCCGTGGTGCTCGGCGTGGCACCCGGTACAGGCGGCGGCTTCGGCGGTCGGCGCCGCGTCCGCCGCGCTCCCGTGGCACTCGGCGCACCCCTGCCCGGCGTGGTCGCCGTGCGAGAAGGCGATCGTGCGCTCCCGCGGCCGCCCGGCCACCGTCAGGGTGACCGCTCGCGCGACCGTCGTGTCCAGCTCGCGCCCGGCGTGGCACGACCCGCACGCCGCGCCCGAGTCGGCGGCATGGTGACAGGACGCGCAGTCGGCCGGGGTCCGGACCATGACCTCGCCGTGCCGACGCTCGCTCGAATGGCATTCCGTGCAATCGAGATCCGCGTGTGCGTCGTGCGTGAACTCCGCCTGTTGGCGGGGTGGCGGGTCGGCCGACGTCTCGTGCGGGTTCGTAGCGTCGGACGACACGTGGCGCGCGGCGGCGTACCACTCGGGTCCGAGCGTCTCCGCGGCGGCCGGACCGCCGGCCGGCTCGCCGCCGCCATGGCCGGCGGGAAGCACCCCGCCATCCGGAGGAGCGGGCTCGCCTGCGAGGTCGACGGCCGCCGTCCGACCCGCGGCCGGCGGCCGCGACTCGAAGATATCCGCGTGGCAGTCGACGCAGGCCGTTCCCTCCACGTTCCACGTGTGCGATACGTGGCAGCTCACGCAGTCATCCAGCGCCGCCTCTCCGAGGCCGCGGTGGAACGGGGTGACCTCGGCCGCGTCGTCGTGACAACCGGCGGTCGCGCACGATGTGACCGCCGCCTCGGGCACGACGTCCTCGTGCGGGTTGTGGCACGTCCCGCAGGTCGCCCCGTGCGGCTCGGATTCCGTATCGAAGTCGCCCAGCAACTCCGACATCTCGTGACACGAGGCGCACTGCGAGTGCTCGGGCGTCAGCGACACCAGCCCGAACGTCGGCTCCACGTTCTGCCCCGTCGGCGACCCCGACGTGGGGCGGGTGAACTCGTGGCAGCTGATGCAGTGGAACCCCGTCTGCCCGGCCATCCGGCCGAGCACGATCCGGGTCTCCTCTTCGCGGTGGCACCCCGACTGGGCGCACGTCTGGTCGGCCGGGATGAAGCTGTGCACCTCCTGCCCGTGACAGGTCACGCACATGATCTCGGAGAGAGCCGTCGAGTCCGATTCCAGGTGCACGCGGTGCCCGGCCGTCGCGAGCACGCGTTGCCAGGTGCTGTCGCGGCCCGTCGCGTGGCATTCCGTACACGTGCGTGTGGGCACCGGGGCATGCTCGCCGATCTCCTCGGGCCGCTCGAGCACCCACAGGTGCATCTGACGTGCGCTCGCGAAGATCGACTGGTTGTGGCAGTCGTGGCAGTTGAGGGTGGAATGCTCGCTGTCCGTGAAGCGCTGGAACGCCGACCCCATCACGTGGCACGCCGTGCAGAAGTCGTTGTCGTGCATCATGTAGTTCCAGCTCGCGGTGCCCACCCAGACGCCGATCACGAGGACGACGAGGGTCACGCCGGCGAGCGTCGCCTGGACGACCCGGGCGCGCGTGACCAGCCAGTGCCAGATGTCGGCCCGGCGCTTCCAGAGCACGACGGCGAGCACGATCGCGACGATCGCGCCCACGATCCCGCCCGCCATCTGGATCCACTGGGGGACGTGGAACAGGGCACGAAAAACCGCCGCCACTCCACCTGGAAGCGGCGGCGGTTCCGCAGGGATGCCCGGCGGCAGCTCCTGCGCCTGCTGGAGGATGTACGGGGCCGTCGAGATCACGCTCCCGTCCTCCGCGGCCCGCTAGTGGCCGGTCGACACCCGGAGCTCCGCCAGACGCCGACCGATCTGACTCGGCGTGAGCGATGCCGACACGCCGTACTCATCCTCGACCGCCTGCATGCTTCCGAGCAGCAGCGCCTCGGTCATGAACGGGTTGTGGGTCGCAGAGCTGTCGATGTCGCCGAGCTGCGCGTTGAACCGCGAGCCCTCGGCGACCGTGAGAACGTTGTCCTCCGTGTCGAACTCGGAGGCCGGCACCTGCGCCAGCTGCGCGAAGAGATCGTCCACGAGCGTCTGCACGCGCAGCGAGGCCACGGTGTACGCCGAGCGCGCCGCATCCTCCGACCCGTGACACCCCGAGGCCGTGCACGAGGCGAAAGTGCGCTGCTCGATCGCGCAGTCGTCCGTCGTCGGCAACCCCTGTCCGTCGACACACGGGATGGCCTGGAAGAGGTGACCGGTCGCGTTGAACACGAACTCTCCGGTCTCCGAATCGGTGATCTCGTACGAGTTGACGTGACAGGTAGCGCACAGTCTCTGATTCTGCTCCGAGCCGTGCGTCCCGACAAGCGTTCCGGTGTCGAAGTTCGGCGGGATCCACCCGACGTCTTCGCCGAGGACCAGCGGCCCCTGCGGCGAGTGCGGTCCGCGCGAGTTGTCGATCTCCGGCACGGCGCGCTTGTGGTGGCACTTCATGCACAGGTTCTGCTCGACGTTCGGCACGTCGATGGCGAAGCGCATCTGTGCCCCGTTCGGGCTGCCGTGCGGGTCGTGGCAGATCGAGCACCCGATCGGCTGGAGCTCGGGGATGTCCTGCTCGACGTACGTGCTGTACTCGCCGAACACCTCGAGGGCTCTGCGTCCTTCGTGGCAGTCGTTGCACCCGTCGCGTCCGCGGATGCTCTCGTTACCGGCGAACCCGTGTCGCGACTGCGCCCATTCATCGACGAACGGGTGGTGCGACCCGCTGTGACACTCACCGCACCCGTTGTCGAGATCCGGCCCGACCGCGATCGAGGCCAGCGGCTGGGAGGTGCCGGGGCTCGCCACGTGGGCCTCGCCCGGACCGTGGCAGCTTTCGCACTGGACGTCGTGGTAGCGCACATCCGCCGTGGCCGTCCACCCGACGGGCGACGTGGCCGCGTTGCCCAGCTCGCTGACCGTGTGGCAGCCCTCGCAGAAGACCTGGGAATGGCCGCTCGCCTCGAGCGTCGCCCACGCGTCACCGTGTGCGGTGGTGCGCCAGTCGATCTGCTTGTCCGCGTGGCAGTTCCCGCACACCGGCACGTTGCCGCCGTCGTCCGTGGCGTTGCCGTACCCCAGGTAGCCCGAGGCCTCCGGCGGCGGATCCTCGTACGGCGGACGATCGACGTACTCCGTGTCCGTGCACGCGGCGACCAGCAGCAGACCGGCGACGGTCTGAACGAGACGTCTCGCTGGGAACGACTGCATTCGAGTCCTCCGTTGGTAGGGATCCAGGCGTGTCGAATCGCCCCGCCCCACGCGTCACAACTATGAAATTGTGTCCCGAATCGGGCAATATCGTCTCAAGTTCGAACCGTCTATCTTCATACACTTCATATACATATAGTCGTGCGGACCGGTGGTGCAAGACCGGCAGAAGCCGTGCCGTCGGCGCCGGGAAGCACCGCTCCCGGCTGAGCATCGCCGCCGGGTTGGCGGGGGGACCCAGGGTCGACTATTCATCGTATACTGACCGGATCGATGGGCGCGGGAGAGCGCCTTCCACGGAGGTTGCCGCACTTGAAGAAGAACAGGCTCTGGATGCTGGCCGGACTCGTCGCGATCGCCGGCGCGATCGGCGTCCTCGCCGCCGGAGGGCTCGGCGAGAACATGGTGTTCTTTCTGACCCCGACCGAGCTCGAGGCGAAGACGCCCGACATCTACGGGTCGCCCGTCCGTCTGGGCGGACAGGTCAAGCCCGCCAGCGTCGACTGGAACGCCGAGTCGCGAGAGCTCCGGTTCGTCATCATGGAGGAGGGAGTCGAGATCCGGGTCGAGAGCGAGGGGGCCCCGCCGGCCATGTTCGCCGACGGGATGGGCGTCGTGGTCGAGGGCGTCTACCACGAGGACGGCGTGTTCCGCTCGACGAACGTGATGGTGAAGCACTCGAACGAATACGAGCCGCCGCACGACGAGTTGGACGCGCGGGACACGTACCGGTCGCTGCTTCAGGACGGATCGTAGACCCCTCGTGCTGAGCGCTCTCGGATACGCGTCGGTCATGGCCGCGCTGCTCGGCGCGGTCATCATGGCCATCGCGGGGTTCCGGACGGGGCTCACCCGTTCGGGGAACGAGCTGACGGCGACGATCGCCCGTCGCGCCTCCTACTTCGCGTTCGCGGCGATGACGGCAGCGATGCTCGTGATGGAGGTCGCCCTCCTCACGCACGACTTCAGCGTCGAGTACGTGGCGAGCGTCGGCAGCCGTGAGACGCCGACGTACTACACGGCGATCTCGCTGTGGAGCAGCCTCGACGGCTCGATCCTCTTCTGGGGGTGGATCCTCGCCGGGTACGGGGCGCTGTTCGCTTTCACCCGTCGTCGCGAGTGGGGCGTTCCGGGCCCGAAGGTCGGCCGGGACGGGGGGCTGGCGGCCGGGTTGCGGATGACGCCCGTCGTGACGGCGGTCATCGGCTGCGTCGGGATCTTCTTCTACGAGCTCCTCGCCGGACCGGCGAACCCCTTCGGGCTCGTCGATCCGGCGCCGGCGAACGGGCCCGGACCCAACCCGCTCCTCCAGAACCACCCCCTGATGGGGCTCCACCCCCCGATGCTGTACTTCGGCTTCGTCGGGATGACGGTGCCGTTCGCGTTCGCGATCGCCGGTCTCCTGATCGGCAACATCGAGGCCCGCTGGCTGCGCGATGCGCGCCGGTGGACGATCGCGGCGTGGGCCTTCCTCTCGATGGGGATCATCGGGGGCGGGTGGTGGTCGTACGAAGTGCTCGGGTGGGGCGGCGCCTGGGCGTGGGACCCGGTCGAGAACGCCTCGTTCCTCCCCTGGCTCACGGCGACCGCGTTTCTCCACTCCGCGATGGTGCAGGAACGCCGCGGGATGCTGAAGACGTGGAACCTTACGTTGATGATCTCCACCTTCCTGCTCGTCCTGTTCGGGACGTTTCTCACGCGGTCGGGGATCATCGACTCGGTCCACGCGTTCGCGGAGGGCGCGATCGGGCCGATCTTCTTCGGGTTCATCGCGCTGGTCCTCATCACGTCGCTCGTGCTGATCGGGTGGCGGGCCAACCGGCTGCACGCGCCCGGACAGATCGAGGGCGCCGTATCGCGCGAGTCCGCCTTCGTCCTCAACAACCTGCTGCTCGTCGGGTTCACCTTCACGGTGCTTCTCGGGACGGTCTTCCCGCTCATCGTCGAGGCGATCAACGGCGACCGGATAAGCGTCGGGGCGCCGTACTTCGACATGGTCGCCAGCCCGATCGGGCTCGCGCTCCTCTTCCTGATGGGAGTCGGCCCCGCCCTGCCCTGGCGGCGCGCCAGCGGCGAGAAGATCAGGAAGACGTTCAGGCTCGGCGTCCTGTTGTCGATCCTGTCGGCGATCGTCGC
>JAWWCR010000127.1:0-14745 GCA_033720355.1 Gemmatimonadota bacterium | reverse complement strand
CCACTTGATCGCTTCGACAATTTGGGCGCTGATCCAGCAGACCCCGACGTTGGGCGAAGGCCAGACTCTGAGGTTGGACGAGATCTGGGAGGCGGGGGGTTGGATGATGTGGCCGCTCGGGATTTGTCTCGCGATCGGCCTTCTCATCATCGCGTGGAAAGTCGTCGACCTGCAGATCAAGGCTTCGAGAAACAAAGCGGTGCTGCGAGACGCGGATGAGTTGATCTCGCAGGGCCAGCTCGATCAGGCGCTCGCCGTCTGCAACGAGTCGAACGCGCCGGCCGCGGCCGTCCTCAAAGCGGGTCTGTCCCGCCACGAAGAGGGCACCGAGCGCGCCATGCAGGCGATCGAGAACGCCGGCGCGATCGAGGTCGCCGGTCTCGAGCGCGGTCTGGTGTGGCTCGCGACGCTCTCGAACGTCGCGCCGCTCCTCGGATTCCTCGGGACCGTGATCGGCATGATCATGGCCTTCCAGGCGATCGAGATCGCGGGCGAGGTCGAGGCCACGCTGGTCGCCGGTGGGATCAAGGTGGCCCTCATCACCACGGCGACCGGTCTCACGATCGCCATCCCGATCAACATCTTCCACAACTACTTCGTCACGCGGATCGACCGTCTCGTGATCGATATGGAAGAGAGCGCGCAGCGACTCATCGACGCCCTCCATGAGCGCGCGGCGCGGAAGGCCGCTTCGGCCGGCTGAACCGAGCGGATCGACGGCGGCGCCTCCCGGCGCCGATCGAACACGATCTGGCTTGCGGCCCGTCCCCGACCGGGGGGCGGGCCGTACGTTTTTTGTAGGGGGTCGGTTGCCAATGGGTCGATCCCTGAACGAGTTTTCCACCTGGACGGTCGGTGCGGTCCCCCGGGATTCCCGGGTAACACCACCTCTCCAATCCAGGAGGAAGGCATGGGTGCCGGACTACGTCGTTCCACGCGCGCCGCCGGTGCGCTGTTCGCTCTCGTCCTCTTTGCCCTCGTTCCCGCCGGGGCGGTCGCGCAGGGGGGTATCGCCGGCATCGTCCGCGACGACGCGACGGCGGCTCCGCTGGCCTCCGTCCTCGTCGAGGTCGTCGACGGCTCGGGAGCCGTCGTCGCGAGCGGGATCAGCGGACCCGGTGGTGCCTTCCGGCTCGAGGATGTCCCGGCCGGTACCTACACGATCAGGTTCACCGCGCCAGGGTGGGCCACGTCGAACGTCGCCGGCACGACCGTGTCCGCGGGTCAGGTGACGTCGGTGGCGGCCACCATGACGCAGCAGAGCTACGAGCTCAACCCGATCACGGTCACCGCGTCCAAGACCGAAGAGAAGGTCCTCGACGCGCCGGCGTCGGTGGAGGTCGTACGACCGGTCGACATCGAGGAACGCCCGACGACCACGATCGTCGAGCACGTGAAAGGCAGGGCGGGTGTCGACGTTATCACGACGGGGGTCCAGGGTAGCTACGTGACCGTCCGCGGGTTCAACAACATCTTCTCCGGCGCCACCCTCACGATGACGGACAACCGCATCGCCCGGGTGCCATCTCTCCGCGCGAACATCTCGCACTTCAACCCGACCACGAACCTGGATCTCGACCGCGTCGAAGTCGTCCTCGGACCCGGCTCCGCGCTCTACGGGCCGAACGCGGCGAACGGCGTGATCCACTCGATGACCCGTTCGCCGATCGACTATCAGGGTGCGAGCTTCTCGGTGGCCGGCGGGCTCAGGCAGCAGCAGGACGGGCCGGGGATCGAGTCGAGCGATGAGGGTCTGTTCCACGGCGAGGGGCGGATCGCGTTCGCCCCGAGCGAGAAGTTCGGCGTGAAGGTCTCGGGCCAGTACTTCTCGGGTACCGAGTACGAGTTCGTCGACCCCGTGGAGGCGGAGGAGAAGGCCACGGCCGAGGCCTGCATCGGCAGCGACTTCGATCTGTCGAACCCGGCCTGTCTCAACTTCGCCGAAGGGCTCGACCTCACCGACCCGGCGGACCAGGCGCTCCTCCAGTCGAGCGTCAGGAACGTCGCGAACGGGCGGAACTACGATCTCGAGCGCTGGTCGATCGACGCGCGCGCCGACTTCCGACCGAACGAGGACACCGACATCATCCTGTCCTACGGCCACAACGAGTCTACGAGCTCGATCGATCTCACGGGGATCGGTGCCGGCCAGGTCGTGGACTGGGGCAACGACTACGTTCAGGGCCGCCTCAACTACAAGACCTTCTTCGCGCAGGCGTTCCTCAACAAGAGCAACAACGACCAGACCTATCTCCTGCGCAGCGGCCGGCCGCTCATCGACAAGTCGCAACTCTTCGTTGCCCAGGCGCAGAACAGCTCGCGGCTCGGCGAGAGCCAGAGGCTGATCTACGGCGCGGATCTGCTGATCACGACCCCGAAGACCGAGGGGTCGATCAACGGACAGTTCGAGGATGACGACGAGGTCACGGAGTTCGGAGGGTATGCGCAGTGGGAGTACGCGCTCAGCCCGAAGTTCGACCTGGTCGCCGCCGCGCGTCTCGACAACCATTCACGGCTCGAGGACCCGGTCTTCTCGCCACGCGCGGCCATCGTCTTCAAGCCGGATCTCTCGAACACCTTCCGCGCGACCTTCAACCGCGCCTTCTCGACCCCGACGACGCTCAACATGTTCCTCGACATCTCGGCCGAGACGATCCCGCTCGGGGGGCCGTTCCAGTACGACGTGCGAGCGACGGGCAGCAGCGAGGTCGGCCACATGTTCGAGCGGGACGCGAACGGCCGCGCGATGCACATGTCCCCGTTCGCCCCGCTGCTCGGGCTCGACAGACGTGACTTTCTGCCGACCACCACGCCCCAGCTGTGGGCCGAGGCGGTCGCGGCCGTGAGCGCGGCGAATCCCACCGCGGGCATACCGCTCGGGCTCGTCGGCACACCCTCCGAGCAGCAGGTGGGCATCGTGGCGCTGACCATCGACCCGACGCTCACGACGGGCGACGCGCCGTCGGCCAGCTGCCCGGCGCCGCCGTTCTGCATCACCCCCGGTGGGGTGGACGGCGTGCAGGACATCCCCCGGCTCAAGCCGACGATCACCAACACGATCGAGGGCGGCTACAAGGGGCTGATCGGGTCGCGCGTGCTTCTGGGCGTGAACGCCTGGTGGAGCCACATCACCGACTTCGTTTCGGCGCTTCAGGTCGCGACGCCGAACGTCTTCCTGAACGGGCAGGAAGTCGGTGCGTATCTCACGCAGGGGTATCTCGGGCTCGTCGGTACGGTGTTCCCCGACGCGGCGACCGCCCAGGCGGCCGCGGCCGCCACGGCCGCCGAGATCGCACGGATCCCGCTCGGCGTCGTGACGCCGGCGAGCGTGGGGGGCACGCAGCCCGCGCTGGCGTTCGTGTACCAGAACCTCGGCAGCGTGGATGTGTTCGGAGCCGAGCTCGCCGCGACATTCATACTCGGCGATCTGTTCGAGCTCCAGACGAATCTCGCCCTGGTCGACAAGAACGAGTTCGAGTCATCGGGAGAAAACCCGCAGATCGTTCCGCTCAACGCGCCGACCTTCAAGGCGAACGCGCAGATCCTGTTCAGGGACGACGACGCGGGGGTCAACGCGAACGTCCGGTTCCGCGCCCAGAACGGGTTCCCGGCGAACTCCGGGGTGTACATCGGAGACGTGGACGGGTACGAGGTCTTCGATCTCGGCGGCGGATGGCGGATCCCGGGGATGCGCGACGTTTGGCTTCAACTGGATATCATGAACGTGTTCGACGCGCAGTATCAGTCGTTCGTCGGCACGCCCGTCCTCGGCCGGATGGCCCTCGGGCGCGTCAGGGTGGACTTCAACCCCTTCTAGAGGCCGGCGAAGACCCCCGGGGGTCGGCGCAGGCGCGACAGACCGGGGATGTGGCGGAGTCGACGACCGGGCTCGATCTTGGGTGACGGACGACCCGCCGACGGAGGGTCGGCGGGCCGTTCGCCCCGACAGGTGTCGGTGACGTGGCGTGCGCCGGAGGCGTCCGTACGGGGTGGGGTGAACGTGAGGGAGGGGGAGGGAGCCTGCATGCTGCGCGAGGGCCGTCGGGCCATGTACGAACACCATCGAACTCTTCGCCGGTCGGCGCGCCGCGTCGCGGCGATCTCCATGCTCGCTGCATTCGCGGCGGCTCCTGCGCCCCTCATCGGCCAGACCGACACATCCTCCGCCCGTCCCCCGGCCTCGGCCGACGGGGCTCCGGGCGGTCCGGCGACGTCCGCGGCGGTGTCGAGGGTGCGGGCCCTCCTCGACGCCGACATGCCCGTCACCGCCAGCGCGACGCTGTCGCGCGAGCTGTCGCTCGGCGTGATCGACGGGTTCGACGCAGTGATCCTCGCGGCGCGCGCACACGCCGAGCAGCGCTCGTGGGGCGCCGTCCGCCGCCTGCTCGTCGGGCGCGACTGGACCGATCCGGGACTCGAATCGGAGGCCCTGCTCTTGCTCGGCGCCGCCTACCGGGGTCTCGACAGCGCCTCCCGGGCCGTCGATACCTACCGGACATGGCTCGAGGGCGCCCCGGCGCCGGTTCCCGCCGTCGTCCGTGTAGACTACGCGCGGGCGCTGCTGGAGGCCGATGACCCGGCCGGGGCGGCGGTCCAGCTCGGCGCCGCGGCGCGCGATCACCCTGACATCGCGAGGTGGGCGCGGCTGTCGAGGCTCAACTCGCTCGTGCGGGCTCGCGACACGACCGCGTTCGCGCTGGCGGACTCGCTCGCGGTGACCCCGCTCGTCCCGGCCGACTCCGCGTGGCGCGCCGCCGCGGAGCTCGCCTTCCGACTCGAACAGCCCGACCGGGCGGTCGCCTACGCCAGACGCGCGAGCGACGGGGTGTGGCGCGAGCTCGCCGAGGACCATGTCATCCCCTACCTCGCCGCGAAGGGGGACTCGAGGGGGCTGCTCGAGGCCTACCGCCTCGTCATCGCGCGGGGCCGGACACGAGCGTCGACCGGAGAAGCCCTGCTCGCGCTGGACGACTCGTGGGAGACGCGGGTCGACGTGGCCCGCTCGGATCTTCGCTCGGGCAGGAGCTCGCGAGCGATCGGCCACCTGCGCGCCGCGCTGGCGGACGCCCCCGAGGACGAGCGAGCCCCGATCGCGCACGTGCTGGCCGACGCCTACGCCTCCGCCGGAGATCACGAGCGCGTGCTCGAGACGATCGACCCGTACGTGAGCGATCCCCGGGTGACGTCGGATCGGCGGGCGTCGCTCTGGCTCCTCGCCGCCCGGACGCACGCCGCGCTGGGCAACGAGCCGCGTTCGGCGGCGGCCTTCGACAGCGCTGCCGCGGGGACCGGAAACGACGCGGCTTTCGCGGCGTACCTGATCGCCGACTCGCGCCACGACGCCGAACAACTCGACGCCGCCCGTGCGGCCTACGAGCATGCCGCTACCGATTTCCCCGGTTCATCGTTCGGTTCGCGCTCGCTCGAGCGGCTCGCGCTGCTCCACTACCGCGAGGGCCGGTACGACGAGGCCCGGGCGCGGCTCGCCGAATACCGCCGGCGCTACCCCGACGGCGAGTGGGTGCAGGGAGCGATCTACTGGCACGCGAAGACGCTCGAGGCCGAGGGAGACAGCGCGGGCGCCAGGGCCGGATACCTCGAGACGCTCGCTTACAACCCGCTCGACTACTACGCGCTCCTCGCCGCGGACCGCGTCTCCCGCGATCCCTGGGAGACCGTGAGGGTGCGCGACGACGCCCCGGCCCCCGCACTGGCGCCGGTGTACGCCGAGACGGTCGAGCGCATGAACCACCTGCGTGAGCTGGGGTGGACGTGGCGCGCCCGCTGGGAGTATCAGGACGTTCGCGAGCGCGGGCCGACGGATCCCGCCCAGGTGCTCGCCTTCGCGCACGCGCTCAACGAGGGCGGGTGGACGCAGGAGGGGGTGCAGCAGGGGTGGCGAGCGAAGGCCCGCCGATCGGGGTGGACCCGCTCGCAGCTCCGGGCCATCTACCCCCTGCCCTATCCCGAGGCGCTGGCGCACGCCGCACGCGACCGGGGACTCGAGCCGCACTTCGTGGCGGGGCTGGCCAGACGCGAATCGCTCTTCGACCCCGAGATCCGGTCGGTTGCGAACGCGATCGGACTCATGCAGGTGCTTCCGGAGACCGCGAGAGACGTGGCGCGTCGTGCAGGGCTTCCCGAATACCAGCGCTCGCAGCTGACCGTGCCCCAGGTGAATCTCCTTCTCGGGACGCGCTATCTGGCCGACGTCCTCGGTCGGTTCGGCGGCGATCCGATCGCCGGGATGATCTCCTACAACGCCGGGCCACACCGGTTCGTGCGGTGGCGGGACTTTCCCGAATTCGCCGACTCCGAGACCCTGGTCGAGAGGATTCCCTTCCGCGAGACGCGCGAGTACGTCCGCGCCGTGACGGAGCTTCGGGAGATCTACCGCTTCCTCTACCCCGAGCTGGGATCGACCGTCCCGTAGGGCCGCACCCGGGACCATGGATCGGGCCGGTCGGGCGTTCGGGGTGACCCGATCGCGACACTGGCGTGACCCTCCGTTGACGGTTCCGAACATCGTCCGTAGCATAGGACCGTCCCGCCGCCGAAACGGGCAAAAACCCGCGTGGTGACCCGCTTTTCGGCCGTTTTTTCGATCAGAGCAGTACGCAGGGGGAGGCAGGATGCCACAAGGTCGCGTGAAGTGGTTCAACGACGCCAAGGGCTACGGATTCATCGAGCAGCCCGACGGCGGTGCCGACGTGTTCGTGCACTACTCTTCCATCGAGATGGACGGGTACAAGACACTCGCCGAAGGCATGGAGGTGGACTACGAGTTCACCCAGGGCGACAAGGGGCTCCACGCCACGCGCGTGACCCGGCCCGCCTGACCCGAGGTCAGCGACCGGCGCCCCGCCACCCGGCGGGGCGCTTTTTTTTGCACGGCCGCTGGCCGACCGGCCGTCGATCAGCGAACGTGGTGCCCGTGAACGTCCCACCGACCGACCGACCGACGCTCTTCCTGCTCGACGGGTACGCCCTCATGTACCGGGCGTTCTTCGCGATGATCAGCCGACCGCTGACGACGTCGAGCGGCGAGAACACCTCGGCGCCCTACGGCATCGCCCGGTTCCTGATGCGGCTGCGAGAGGACTTCGACCCCGACTACCTGGGCGTCGCCTTCGACGCGGGCGACAGCGAGCGCGGCGAGATATTCCCCGAGTACAAGGCGACGCGCGAACGGATGCCCGACGAGTTGCGCGCTTCGCTGGCACGCTGCCGCGAGATCTTCGAGGCATTCAGGGTGCCGGTGCTCGAGGCGCCGGGGTGGGAGGCCGACGACGTGATCGGCACGCTGGCGAAGCAGGCCGAGGAGGCCGGGCTCCGTACGGTCGTCGTCTCGGGCGACAAGGACTTCCACCAGCTCATCGACGAGAACATCGTCCTGCTGAACCCGGGTCGCGGCGGACCGGCCGGCGTCGATCAGGAGTGGGTGACGCTCGAGAACGCCGAGTCGCGGTTCGGGGTGCCGCCGAATCGCGTGACGGACTACCTGGCCCTGCTCGGCGACAGCTCCGACAACATCCCCGGCGTCCCCGGGATCGGGAAGAAGACCGCGCCCGACCTCCTGCGCGACTTCGGCGATCTCGAGACGCTTCTCGACCGCGCCGACGAGGTCGCGACGACCCGCGCCCGCAACGCGCTGCTCGAGCACGCCGAGAAGGCGCGTCTGTCGAAACGGCTCGTCACGATCAGGACCGACGCGCCGGCCGCTCTCGACCTCGAGGCACTCGAGCTCGAGCCGATCGACTACGACCGGACGCTCGCGATCTTCCGCGAGTTGGAATTCCACAACCTCGTCCGCGAGCTCGAGGCGACCGGTGGGGCCGGCGCCCCGGCGGCCGTCTTCGAACCCGAGTGCACCTTGATCGCTGACGAGCACGCTCTCGCCGCCGCTCTCGATGAGATGTCGAGGCCGACCCGGCTCGGCGTGTGGGCAGCCGGGAGCGGCGACGACCCCCTCACGGCGGAGCTCGTCGGTCTCGGTCTCAGCGACCGGCCCGAGCGGGCGTACTACCTGTCGTTCGGTCACTCGACGCCCGAAGTCGGCCGCGACGACGACGGCAACCCGACGCTCGCCTTCGACGTCCGCGAGCGTCCTGTCCTCCCCCGCCTCGACCACCCGGCGGCCCGGTCGGGGCCGCTCGGCCGGCTCGTCGAGCTTCTCGAGGGCGCCACACCCAAGATCGGTCACGATCTCAAGTACCTCTCACAGATCCTCCACGCCCGCGGCGTGACCGTCGGCGGGCTCACCTTCGACACCGAGCTGGCGTCGTACTGTCTCGACCCGGCGGCGCGCGACCGGTCCCTCGACATCCTCGCGCCGGAGAAGATCGGGGCGGAGCTCGTCTCCCGGGCCTCGATCACCGGCGCGGGCCGCGCCGCGATCCCCCTCGCCGAGACCGAGCCGGAGGCCGCCATGACGTGGGCGGCTCCGCACGCCGCCGCGGTGCTCCCGCTCGCCGACGCGCAGGACGAGGAGCTCGAGCGGGTCGGGATGCGGACGCTGTGCCGCGAGGTCGAGCTGCCGCTCGTCCCCGTGCTCGCCGCGATGGAGCGCGTCGGCGTCGCGATCGATCTCGACTTCTTCGCGGCGCTCGCCGAACGGTTCGACCGCGAGATCCGGCTCGTCCGCGAGGAGATCCACAAGATCGCCGGCGAGGAGGTCAACCTGCGCTCGGTGCCGCAGCTCAGGACGCTCCTCTTCGAGACGCTCGAGCTCCCCGTCATCAAGAAGACGAAGACCGGTCCGTCGACGGACGAGAGCGTCCTTCAGGAGCTCGCCGCGCAGGGACACGAGCTGCCGCGTCTCATCCTCGAGCACCGCGAGCTCGACAAGCTCGACGGCACCTACGTCAGCAAGCTGCCGCAGCTCGTCGATGCGGATTCCCGCGTCCACACCCGATTCAACCAGACCGTCGCCGCGACCGGGCGGCTCTCCTCGTCGGATCCGAACCTCCAGAACATCCCGATCCGACGGGCGCTCGGACGCGAGATCCGGAAGGGGTTCGTCCCCGCCGAGGGCTACGTGTTCGTGGGGGCCGACTACTCGCAGGTCGAGCTCCGCGTGATGGCGCACCTGTCGGGCGACGAGGCGTTCGTGGAGGCCTTCCGCGCCGACCGCGACATCCACCGCGAGACCGCGGCCCGGATCTTCGGCGTCGAGCCCGACGCCGTGACCGGTCGGATGCGCGAGCAGGCGAAGACGATCAACTTCGCGACGATCTACGGACAGGGACCCTTCGCCCTCGCAGCCCAGCTCGGGATCTCGCGCGCCGAGGCCCGCGACTTCATCGAGCAGTACTTCGAGCGCTTCTCCGGCGTCGCCGCGTATCTCGAGGAGATGAAGGAGACGGCGCGCACGCAGGGCTACGTCGAGACGCTCATCGGCCGCCGGCGCTACATCCCCGAGATCCGCTCGAAGAACCCCGGGATGCGCGGCTACGGCGAGCGCACCGCGACGAACTCGCCGATCCAGGGGACCGCGGCCGACATCATCAAGGTCTCGATGATCCGGCTCCACGAGCGGCTCGCGGACACCGGAGCCCGGATGCTGCTCCAGGTGCACGACGAGCTGCTGTTCGAGGTGCCGGAGGACGACGTGGCGAGCATCTCGGCCCTCGTCACCGAGGAGATGGAGGGGGCGATCGAGCTGGACGTCCCGCTCACGGTCGACCTGGGGACGGGCCGCACCTGGTACGACTGCAAGTTCGACGACTGAGCGGGCTGGACGAACGGCCCGCTTCGCGCGGATCTTCCGTGAAGCGTACGGGCCGAGCCCCGTCGCGAACGCGGACGCGACACGCGCGCGGAGCGGGTGTGCCGTCCGCGGAAGTTCCGTGCGCACCGAGAATGTCGATGCGCCCGCAGCGCAAGGCGCGACGACGAAGGACTGGCAGCGCTAATTCGAGGAGGCGCAACGCAGCGATGCTCGCGCAGCTCCAGCTGGGGCTAGACGGGGCGGCGATGGCATCGAACGAGCGCGCGCTCGAGCTGAACCCGAACAACGCCGACGCCGCGAACAACCTGGCGCTACTCTACGGTTCGCGCGGCCGGCCGTCGGAGGCGATCGCGCTCTACGAGCTGTCCGAGCGCTCGACCGCGAGTTCGCGGGCGAGAGCCAGGCGAACCTCAACGTTCTCGCGACGGCCGCCTGGTTCGAGGGTGACCGTGAAGAGATTCTCGAGCTGGAGGAGGGGGCGGTCCGGTACGCCGCCGAGGATTCCCGGATCATGGCGCGGTCGGCGGCCCTCGAGAGCGATGACGACGGACAGTTCTTCGTCAAGCACGCCCGCACCACACTCGGGCAGATCGCGCTGCTGCGTGGCGATACCCTGACGGTGCGTCGCGAGCTCCGAAAGGGCATGATCCAGAACCGGGCGTACGCCGACCGGGGTGCAGAGGCGCTGGGAGGCCGAGCGGCTCGAGATCGCCGAGATGCAGGGCATCCCCCTCCCGGATGACCGCCAGGCGACCCCGCGACGGAGGCGGCCCCTACACGACTTCGTCGAGCAGGAAGAGGTCCGTGAGGAGGACCCTGAGGTGGATCGAGGCGTTGAGGTTGTCGATCAGCTCGGAGGAGATGACGTCCTGCGCGGCCACGAGCCGCACCGCCGCGAGCGCGCGTCCCGCGTCCGACGCGGCGATCTCGACCATGTCGCGGTAGCGGTCGGCCGGCTCCAGCCCCTCGGCCTCGACGATCGACCCCAGATCGTCGCGCAGTGCCGCGAGTGCCCCCTCCATCTGTCCGAGGAAGTCGCGGAGCTGGGCGCCGACCTTCGAGGCGGCCTCGTCCCTCGCGCCCTGTGCGGCGTAGGCGAGGAAGAACTCGTAGCTCTTCTCTATCGCCTCGATGCACTCCTGGAGATCCGCGCGGGTCACGCGGGCGCCACCGCCTCGGGGTCGCCGGACGCATCCTTCCCACCGGCGTCGCCGGTCCGCGGCGCCCTGGAGGACTCGCCGTCGAGCGGCCACTTCTCGGGGTCGTAGTAGGTCAGGTACTCCTCGCGGGTGATCCACCCCTTGATCATCGATCGCGTCATCCAGCGCTTCTCGGGCCGGATGGCGAAGTAGATGTGCGCGATCACGAGTGTGATGAGCCCCACGCCGCACAGCCCGTGCAGGACGAACACGAGCCCCCAGGTGGAGTCCGAAAGGAAATACGGGTTGCTCGCCCAGAACCACGTGTCGATGCGGAACATCATCAACAGCCCGGTGATGATCGCGCCGACGCCGGTGATCGTGGCGGCATGGTGGAACATCCGCTGGTCGTTCGGATACTTCGGCATCCGCGGCGCGGGGTCGGGCTCGCGGCGGAAGAAGCGCCCCACCGCATCGCGCATCTCGCCGAGCTCCTTCCCTCCCACCCACACGGCGCGCATGTCCTGCTGGAAGAGCGCCGCATAGATGTGCCACAGGATGAGCAGCGTGAGGATGACACCGGCGATCCAGTGGATCGTCACCCACGCGAACTGGATCCCGACGAGCGGGAAGAACGCGGTGACGAGCAGCGTCAGCATCGCCGCCGCCATCAGCCAGTGGAACGCGCGCGCCGAGGCCGAGTGTCGCTCGACCCGGTCGGGGATGGGCGCGGACCCCGGTGGTCCCGGCTCCTTCGGCTTCCTGCCGCCGGTCGCCCCGATGTAGATGGCGTGGATCACGACGAACACGACGCCGACGAACAGCGCCGCCCAGATGACGTCCCACGCCAGCCCGAGGAGGATGGATTGCCCCCAGGGGTTCGGGGCCGTACGGAACAGCTGCATCAGGCCGCCGCCCGCACGGCGCGCCGGACGAGATTGCGCGTGAGCGGTAGCTTGAAGTCGTTGTGCCGCAGCGGCCGCGATCCGCGGATCGCCAGCTCGCCAGCCGCGTCGACCAGCCCCTCGTCGATCGCCTGACCGGTGATCAGGTTCTCGACGTCGGTCAGCCGCACGGGGGTCGGCGCGATGCCGTTCACGGCGATGCGGGCGCGGCGCACCCGACCGCCCTCTACCTGAATCGCGGAGGCGACGCTCGCGAGGGCCCAGTCCCACGACTGCCGGTCGCGAACCTTCTCGAAGTGGAACCGCGCGCCGGCCATGTCGGACGGGATGCGGATCTCCGTGAGGATCTCGTCGGACTCGAGGACGGTCATCCGCTGGATGTCGATCGCCGGCCCGACGAAGAGGTCCTCCGCCTCGACGACCCGCTCGCCCGACGGCCCGCGGATCGCCATCCGCGCGCCGAGCGCGATCAGCGCCGGTGCGGTGTCCGACCCGTTAACGGCCACGCAGCGGCTCTGCCCCATCACCGCGTGCTCGCGGTTCATCGACTTCGGCGTGCCGGCGTAGCAGATGTTCCCGCCGGCCCGGTAGCAGGGCCAGCTTCCCCGGTAGTACCAGCACCGGGTGTCCTGGATGAGGTTGCCGCCGAGCGTGCCCTGGTTGCGGATCTGCGGGGTCGCGACCTGGCTCGCGGCGTCCGCGAGCAACACGAAGTCGCCGCGGATCCCCCCGTGGCGCGCGACCTCGGATAGCGGGGTCATCGCCCCGATCACCACGCCGCCGCTCGCCTCCTCGATGCCGCGCAGGTCGGCGATCGAGCCCAGCTCGACCACCGCCTCGGGCCGCTTGATCCGGTCCTTGAACCAGTCGAGGCTGTCGAGCCCGCCCGCGAGGACCCATGCCTCACCGCGGTCGTAGCGTCCGAGAACGTCGATCGCTTCGTCCACGCTCGTCGGCTGGAAGAGCTCGAAGGCGGGGATCATGTCGCGTATCACTGCCATGGTGGTATCTCCCCGGGCCTAGAGGTCTGCCCCGGCGCCGCCGTGACCCTGCGGGCGCATGGGGGTTGTGAGCGCCCTGGGCGTCACTCGTCGTCGACGATACTCCGGCATCGCCTTCCTCCTCGTTCCTTCAGGTCGTCTCACAAGACCCATGCGCGCGGCCCACTCGCGGCCCACGACAGACCTCATGAGTGAATCTCTAGTGGACGGTGCGGCTGCGTCCTGCCGGCGAGCTCCGCGAGGATCACGTCGGTGGTGAGCGGGATCCGGCACAGACACTTGCCGCCGAGCGCGTCGGCGATCGCCGATGTGACCGCGGCCGAGCCGGCACCGAGTGGCGGCTCGCCGATCCCCTTCGCCCCGACAGGCGTCTGCGGATCGGGCTCGCCGACGGCGACCCAGTCCATCTCGAGCGGTACGTCGAGCATCCCCGGCGGTCTGGCCGTGTACAGCCGGTGCGCGAACGGCACGCCCCACGTCGGGTCGAACACCCACTTCTGGCTGCGCGCCTGTCCGAAGCCCTGGACCGCGCCGCCGTGGAGCTGCGCCCCGAGGCTGCGCGGGTGGACGACGGTGCCGCAGTCGGTCGACGCCAGGTAGTCGACGAGCCTCACGTCGCCGGTCTCGACGTCGAGCTCGACGACCGCGAACCCGACCACGAAGGAGTAGGTCGCGCCCTCGTGCGAGTAGTTGTCCTTCGCGACGCCCATGAGTCCCTGTCCGGCGAGCGCCGTCGCCGAGACCCGGGTGGCGTCGTTGATGTCGTCGGGCAGCTCCTCGCCCGTATACCGGCCCCCGAGCTCCATCGCCCGCTGGGCGGCGCGGGCGAAGGTCATCCCGCGACCGGGGTTGGCGCGCGCGTACACGCGCCCGCCGCCCACCTCGTAGGCATCGGGCGAGCCGCCGAGATCCATCGCCGCGATCTCGACGAGCTTCTGCCGCATGTCCATCCCGGCCGCGTGGTTCGCCCGGGTGTGGGCGTGGGTCGTCTGGCTGCCCGCCTGCACCGAGCTGAACGGCAGGTGCTGCGACGAGTCGCCCCAGATGATCGCGCAGTGCTCCCAGTCGAGCCCGAGCACGTCGGCCGCCGCGCGGCCCGTGTCGGCCATCGAGTGCGTACCGAGATTCCCGATCCCCTGGTGGATGTGGAGCATCCCGTCGGGGCGCAGCACGAGCAGACCGTCGAACCCCGACGAGCCCCCTACGAACGGGCTGAGACCGATCCCGATCCCGGTGACCTTCGTACCGTTGCGCTGCCCGCTGAGCGCCTGCTTGCCGGCCCAGTCGAACCGCTCGGCTCCGACATCGAAGGCCTCGCGCACGAACGCGCTGGTCAGCGTGCTCCGGTTGGCCCCGAACTGCGCGTCGTGGCCGGGGGCGTTCATCCGGCGGATCGCAAGACGGTCGAGCCCGAGCTCGCGCGCCGCCTTGTCGACGATCGGCTCGAGCATGGCGACGATCGACGCGCCGCCCGGCGCCCGCTGTGCGGACCGCGGCGGCGTGTTTGTGAACACCGTGAGACCGCGGAACCGCATGGCGTCGGGCTGATACATGAGATCCGCCACCTGCGATGCCGTCAGGTGGTCGCCCGAGCGCCCGTACGGGCCGTGGTCCTGAACGATGTAGAGGTCGATCCCCGTGATCTTGCCGTCGTTGCGGAACCCCATACGCGTCCAGGCCTGAAACCCCGGACGGCCGCGGCCGATGTAGTTCTCCTCGTACCGGGTGATCCGTAGCATGACGGGCCGGCCGACCTTCTGCGCGAGAAGCGCCGTGACCACGTAAATCGGCGCGCCGGCGATCTTCGACCCGAACCCGCCGCCGCAGTACTGCCCGACGAACACGACGTCGGAGGGGTCGAGCCCGAGCTGCCCGGCGATCGCCCCGTGCGTGCGCTGCGTGCTCTGCGTCGACGCGTAGATGTGGAGCCGCCCGTTGTCCCAGTACGCCATCGAGCTGCGGGGCTCCAT
>JAWWCR010000126.1:0-14792 GCA_033720355.1 Gemmatimonadota bacterium | reverse complement strand
TGTATGCGGACTCCGATACCAGCTTCTATGTCCGCCGCACTCCGTGGCGTCTCGTCTTTCAGCGGGACGAGACCGGGCGTGTGAGCGGCGCCGTCGCCGACCTCGCCGGAACGGAGCGGCGGATGCCCCGGCGAGACGACGATCTCCCCGATCCTCGCGTCCTGGCAGGCAACCTGGTCGCTTCGACGGCGGTTGTTGCCCTCTCGCCCGAGGAGATGGCGAGGTACGAGGGCGACTACGTCGTCGCGATGGGATCGACCAACGTGCGGTTCCGCGTGTTCGTCGAGAATGGCGAGCTGATGGCGCAGCCCGATGCTCAGCGGAGCACGCGGTTGTTGCGTCAGGCGGAGCACACCTTCGTCACCGCCGTCGACACCGACATCCGGCTCGTCTTCGCGGTCGAGAACGGGCGCGCCGAGCGGGTGACCCTGCACCAGTCCGGACAGAGCGCCTCGGGGCCGCGACTCGAGCCGGGCGAGGAGCCCCCGCCGCCCCCGGCGCAGCCCGAGGTCCTCGACCTTCCGGTTACGCCGGAGGACATCGCGCGTTACGAGGGCACGTACCTGCTGGCGGTCGGGGAGCGTACGCTCGAGCTGCGCATCTTCGGTCGCGACGGCGCGCTGATATCGCAGGCGGCGGGCCAGAACGAGTCGCCGCTCCGCCACCAGGGCGACCATGTCTTCGTCCCCGGTTTCGACGACCGGGTCCGTGTCGTGTTCACGGTCGAGAACGACCGCGCCGTCAGCCTTACGCTTCACCAGGGCGGGGGCGTATTCGAGGGCCCGCGCGTCCCATCGGTCGCCGGGGAGCAATCCGGCGGGGCCATCCTCATCACGGGGGCGAGCAGCGGGCTCGGGCGGGCGACCGCCGAGACGCTCGCCTCGAAAGGGTATTTCGTTTACGCCGGGGCGAGGAGCGAAGAGGACCTGCGGGCGCTGAACGCGATCGACAACATCGAGGCGATACGGCTCGACGTGACGATCCAGAGCGAGATCGACGCCGCGGTCCAGACCGTGATCGACGGAGGCCGCGGACTCCACGCAATCGTCAACAACGCCGGCGTCGGTCTGATGTCGCCGCTGATCGAGCTGGAGGAAGACGATCTGGACTTCATTCTCGACGTGAACGTGTACGGCCCCTACCGCATCACGCGCGCCTTCGCGCCGCTCCTCATCGAGTCAGGGGGCCGGGTCGTCAATATCGGCTCGATCGCCGGCTTCCAGACCACGTCGTTCTACGGCCCCTACAGCATCAGCAAGCACGCGCTCGAAGCGTACACCGACGCCCTGGCGATCGAGCTGGCGAAGTTCGGCATCCGCGTGAGCATCATCGATCCCGGCGGCTTCAACTCCGACATCGGCAGGAACATCTACGAGCGGCTCCAGGCGAGCGACGTGGACATCGAGGGCTCGCTGTACAGCGAGGAGTGGCAGAGCAACTGGGTTCTGGGCGGCGGAGACCTGTCCGGCGCCCCCGGGCCCGAGTTCATCGTCGAGATCATCGAGCACGCGCTCTTCGACGACGACCCGCAGCAACGGTACATGGTCGTGGGCGATCCCGGTCGGGCGGAGCGGACCATGCGCTCGCTGTTCCGACGAATGCTACAGCTCAACCAGAACCAGCCGTACACCTACGACCGCGACGGGCTCATCGAGCTACTCGACGCGGAGATCGCGAGAATGGAAGGCGACCTCCGGCGGTGACGGCCCCCGCAGCTCGTCAACCGGACACTAGTTCCAGATGTCCCGGATCATCCGCCACGAGCCGTCCGCCTGGCGCCGGTGGACCGCGACGAAGCTCATCGTCTGTTCCGTCCCATCCTCGAACGTGCCGGTCACCCGCCCGCTCGTGAATCCGAGATCCGCCACCCCGTCGGCATCGCCGACCTCGGCGGTGAAGGCGCTCGGGGTGGGGAAGTCCTCGAGGAACTGACGACAGGCGGCCTTGCCCCGCACCGGCGCTTCTCCGGGCGGGAAGAACACGATGTCCTCGCCGCACGTCGCCACGAACGCGTCGGGATCGTGATCGACGATCGCGCGCACATGGGTGTCGACCATCGAGCGCAGCCGAGCGGCATCCTGATCGGTGAAGTCCGGCATGAGTCCCCCTGTCGGTGCGGGTGTCGCCGGGTCGGACGGCTGGACGCCCGCGCGGCTCCGGGAATGCGACGTCGCAACGTCGTGATCCTCCGGCGGGACTGTCAAACGGCGCCGCCGCCCCCCCGCTCGTCCCGGCCAGCACCCGCTCGTCCCGCGCACCGGTGCGCTGCCGGCCCGGCTCGCCCTACCGTCGAGCGTGCGGTTCGCGGCCCTCTCGAGCGAAGGCGGTACCATCATGAAGCGGAGAACCTGGATCCTCGCGTCTCTGGCCGCATTGACGGTCGTGCCGGTCGCCTCGGGCCGCGAGCTGGCCGGACAATCGAGCCTCGCAGCGGACGTCGAGGGGCTCCTGCGCGGCCTCGGAGACGCCTATGCCGCGGGCGACGCGGTGGCCGTGACGGCCCTCTTCACGAGCGACGCGCGGCTCTTTCCGCCCGGTCAGCCCCTCGTCTCCGGCCGGGCGGCCCTCGGGGAGCGCTACGAGGAGATGTTCGCCGGTGGCGGCGCCGCCGTCCGCTTCGCCGCGCTGGAGACCCGCGAAGGGGATGGCTGGGCCGTCGTCCAGGGGAGCGGCGAGCTTCCCGCCACGGGTCTGACGGTCAAGTTCCTCATGATCGTCGAGCGGGAGGGTGGCGCCCTCAAGATCGCCCGCCTGATCTGGAACGACGACCGCGAAGGCTGACTGTCGACCGGTCGGACAGGCACCGGCCTTTCCCAGGCCTCGCCTCGCGACTGCGGGCAGGTCAGATTTGGCAGCACTCCGGTCCGATTCCGCCACGCTTCGATCCGGACCCGGTCCGCCCCATCGAGGAGCTGCCACGATGCGCACTGCCTGGAGCCCGTTCTCCGCCTTTCTCGCCCTTCTGGCCCTATCGGCGACGACGCCCCTCGATGGGCAGGTCGATGCCCGGATGCTCCGACAGCCGGATGTGTCCGCGACGCAGATCACCTTCGTCTACGCCGGCGACATCTGGGTCGTCCCCAAAGAAGGGGGCACCGCGCAGCGGCTGAGCTCGCCCGAAGGCGAAGAGTCGTTCCCTCGATTCTCGCCGGACGGACGGCGCATCGCGTTCTCGGGGAACTACGACGGCAACGTCGACGTGTACGTGATCCCGACCATGGGCGGAGAGCCCGTTCGCGTGACGCACCACCCGATGGCCGACCGGCTGCTCGACTGGGAGCCGCGCGGGGAGCGAGTCCTCTACGCCTCGATGATGGAGAGCGGGAAGCAACGATTCAGCCAGTTCTACCTCACCTCGGCCGGTGGCGGGATGCCCGAGAAGCTGCCGGTACCGTACGGGGAGTTCGGAGCGATCTCTCCGAACGGACGCCAGATCGCCTACACGCCCAAGTCACGCGACTTCCGGACGTGGAAGCGGTACCGGGGCGGGATGGCGCCCGACATCTGGCTGTTCGACCTCCAGACATACGAGTCGCGTCGGATCACCGATGGCGATTTCAACGACGGACACCCGATGTGGCACGGCGGGACGATCTACTACCTGTCGGACCGGGGCCCGTCGGAGCGCTTCAACCTCTGGGCATACGATTCCGGCAACGGGCAGACCCGCCAGGTGACGGACTTCGACGAGTTCGACGTCCGCTTCCCGGCGATCGGCCCCGACGACCTGGTCTTCGAAGCCGGGGGGCGGCTGTACCTCATGGACCTCGACGACGAGGGCTACCAGGAGGTGGAGATAGACGTCGTGACCGACCGCGCCTCACTCAAGCCGCGGACCGAGAGCGTCGCCGAGCTGATCCAGAACGCGGCCATCTCGCCGTCGGGCGCGCGCGCCGTGTTCGAGACGCGCGGCGAGCTGTTCACGGTGCCGGCCGAGCACGGACCGATCCGTCAGATGACCCGTAGCTCGGGGTTCGCCGAGCGGTATCCGGCCGGGTCGCCGGACGGCCTGTGGATCGCATACTTCAGCGACCGGACGGGCGAGTACGAGCTCACCATCCGGTCGGCCGACGGCTCGGGGGACGAGCAGACGCTCACATCGCTCGGGGCGGGCTTCCGCTACCGGCCGTACTGGTCGCCCGACAGCCAGAAGCTCGCGTTCGTCGATCAGGCCATGCGGATCCATATCTTCGACCGCTCGACCGGTTCGGTCACCGGGGTGGATCAGGGGCTCTTCATGTACGAGGGGGCGCTCCGCCAGTTCCGCGTGAGCTGGTCGCCCGACAGCCGGTGGCTCGCCTACCACCGCGACCTCGAGAATCAGAAGAACGCGGTCTTCATCTTCGATACGCGGACGGGCGAGCGCAGGCAGGTGACGGAGGGGTTCTACAACGACTGGTATCCCGACTTCGATCCGACGGGTCGGTACCTGTTTCTGTTCACCGACCGATCCTTCGACGAAGTGACCAGCGATTTCCAGAACACCTTCGTCTACCCCAACGCGACGCAGCTAGCCGTCATCACGCTGCGACGCGACGTTCCGTCGCCCCTCGAGCCGCGAAGCGACGAGGAGGCCCCCGGCGCGTCGGATGAGGACGAAGGCACGGGTGAAGATCAGGAGCCCGCCCCGGTGGCGATCGACTTCGAGGGATTCGAGCGTCGCCTGGTCGTGCTGCCCGTAGAGCCGGGGAACTACGCCGGGCTGGCGGCGGCCGCCGGGAAGGTGATCTACCGGCGGATGCCCCGCTCGGGGTCGGGGGCGGAGGAGAGTCCGCTCGTCTACTACGATCTCACCGATCGCGAGGAGAAGACGATCTCCGGGGACGTGGGCGGGTTCGCCCTGTCGGCCGATGGCGAGAAGGTGCTGGTCGCGAGTGATGGGCGGTTCGGCATCCTCGACGTGGCGGCGGATCAGTCGATCTCGACCCCCCTCCGCACGGCCGAGATGGAGATGACGGTCGACCCGGCCGCCGAGTGGCGTCAGATCTTCAACGACGCGTGGCGGTTCGAACGCGACTACTTCTACGACGCCGGGATGCACGGGGTCGACTGGGAGGCGCAGCGCGAGCACTACGGCGCGCTGCTGGAGGATGCGGTCACGCGGTGGGATGTGAACTTCGTGATCGGCGAGCTGATCGCCGAGCTCAACGCCTCGCACACCTACCGTGGCGGCGGTGACACCGACGAGGCACCGCAGCGAAACGTCGGACTCCTCGGGGTCGACTGGTCGCTCGAGAACGGCGCGTATCGGATCGCGAGGATCATCGACGGCGCCCCCTGGGACTCGGAGGTGCGGTCGCCACTCGCCGCGCCCGGGGTCGACGTCTCCGCGGGCGACTACGTCCTGGCGGTGAACGGCACTCCGATCGATACGTCCAGAGATCCCTGGGCCGCGTTCCAGGGGCTCGCGGGGAAGACGGTGGCGCTCACCGTCAACTCGGCGCCGACCCTCGAGGGGGCGCGAGAGGAGCTTGTCCAGACGCTCTCCGACGCGACGCGGCTCCGCAACCTCCAGTGGATCGACCAGAACCGGCGTCGGGTGCTCGAGGCGAGTGCCGGACGCGTCGGGTACGTCTACGTCCCGAGCACGGGGATGAACCCGGCGACGGGCGTGGACGGCCAGATCGAGCTCGTGCGGCAGTTCTCCGCGCAGATCCACATGCCGGCGATGATCATCGACGAACGCTTCAACAACGGTGGTCGGATCCCCGACCGCTTCGTCGAGATGCTCGATCGCGAGCCCATCGCGTTCTGGGCGGTCCGCGACGGACAGACCTGGAAGTGGCCGCCCTCGGGCCATTTCGGGCCGAAGGTGATGATGATCAACGGGTGGAGCGGTTCGGGGGGAGACGCGTTCCCGGACTATTTCAAGAAGGCGGGTATCGGGCCGCTCATCGGCACGCGGACGTGGGGCGGGCTGATCGGGATCTCGGGCGCGCCACCGCTCATCGACGGTGGGAGCGTCACCGTCCCCACGTTCCGCATGTACAACCCGGATGGCACGTGGTTCGCCGAGGGGTACGGCGTCGAGCCCGATATCGAGGTTCCGGAGGACCCGACCGCGCTGGCCCGCGGCACGGACCCGCAGCTCGAGCGGGCCATCATGGAGGCGCTGCGGCTACTCGAAGTCACGCCTCCGTGGGAGACGCTGCCGCCACCGCCCGAGCGGCGGACGGGTGGCTCGGGCGGGAATCGCTGACCGGCGCGGACCCGGTCGGATCCTACTCGTGTCGGAGAGCCGTCAGCGGGTCGCGACCGGCCGCGCGGCGCGCGGGAACGGCGACCGCGCCGAGCGCAATGAGACCCAGGACACCCGCCACCGCCGCGTAGACCCACGGCTCGAGGGGGGCGACGTCGAACAACAGCCCCGCGAGGAACCGCGATAGCGCGGCGGCCGCGCCGAGCCCCGCGGCGATGCCGAGCAGGGCCGGCCGGAGGCCCTGTCCGAGGAACCGGGTGAGGATCCGTCGCGAGTCCGCCCCGAGCGCCGCGCGGATGCCGGCCTCGTGCGTCCGCTGCGCGACGACGAACGCCGTGACTCCGTAGGTTCCGATGGCCGCCAGCAAGACGGCGAGCGAGGCGAACCCCACCACCATCACCATGTAGAAGCGGGGCGACGCGACCGACCGGGCCACCGCCTCTTCGAGCGTGCGCGCCGCGTCGAGCGGCACGTTCGGGTCGACCGTCCAGATACGCGCTCGGAGGGCGGGGAGCACCGACGCCGTCGCCGCCGTCGTCGTGACGACGAGCTCGGCGTACCCGAACGGCATGTGCCCGAACGGGACGTACAGGATCGGGGGAGGCGGCTCGGACGGTTCGGGGATGATGTCATCGACGACGCCCACGATGGCCACCTCGACCGCGCCGCCGTCGAGGCTCGCGTGGTGGACGAAGCGCGAGCCGACGGCGCGCGCCGGCTCGGGCAGCAATCTGCGGGCGAACGACCGGCTGACGACGGCCACGGGCGGACCGGGGTCGTCCGACGCGAGGAACCCGCGGCCGTCGACCACGCCGATCCCGAGGGCATCGAAATAGCCGGGTGTGACCGGGACGACGCTCCCTTCGGCGACAGCGTCCTCGACGAACCCCTCCGGACGAAGGAGCCGGAGCCTGAAACCGCCCCCCTCGTCGGGTGCATGGTAGACGAGGTGGGCGGCGTCCACGCCGGGCAACGCCCGCGCCTCCTCCAGGATCCGCGCGTAGGCGGCCGAGACGCCCAGCTCCTCGCCCTCCTCCGAGAGGGCGAGCGGGACGACGATCGTGTTCGTCGGCCGGAAGCCACGGTCGACGGTCATGAGCCGCGTGAACGTCACGCCGAGCAGGAGTGCGCCCACGGCGAGCGCCGTGGAGATCGCGATCTGCGCTGTCACGAACCCGTGCAGGATACGCGTGCTGCCGCTGGTCGACAGACGCCCCACGACGCTCCGGGTCACCGTTGTCGCCCGTGTGGCGCGCCAGGCCGGCACGAGGCCCGTGAGGATCGCCGTCCCGAGCACCACGCCGGTCATCGCGACACCGACGCGAGCGTCGAAGGAGACCTCGGCGAGCCGCGGCGTCCCCTCGGGCACGATCCGAAGGAGGAGCGGGAGGGTCACTCGCCCCAGCAGTAGACCGAGCGCGCCGCCCGCGAGCGCGAAGAGGAGGCTCTCCGTCAGATGGGCGCGGACGATGCGGAAGCCGTCGGCGCCCAGTGCGCGCCGCAGCACGACCTGATCGTGTCTCATCTCTGCACGGGCGAGGAGCAGGTTCGACACGTTCACGCACGCCACGAGCAGCACCAGCGCGGCGGCGCCGACCAGGAGCCACAGGGGACCGCGAACCGGTCGGACGAGCGCGTCGCGAGCCGACTCCACCATGACCGAGCGCAACTCGTCGTCCGGCACCGCGGTCTCCGACTGGAAGGCCGCGAAGGCCGCGTCCAGCTCGGCCGAGGCCGCCTCGAAGGAAGCGCCGTCGGCGATCCTGGCCACGACGTGGAGCTCCCGGTCGTCGTCCTGCGCTTCGGCGGGGGAGAGCGGGCGCCACATCGACGCAACCTCGGGCATCGCGAACCGGGGCGGCATCACGCCGATGATCGTGTGCTCGAGCCCCTCGACGTCGACCGTGCGCCCCGGCACCGCCGGATCCGCTCCGAACCGGGCGGTCCAGAGGGCGTGCGACAGGACCGCGACCGGCAGCCCCGCTCGCGTCTCGTCGGTAGTCGGCGTGCGACCGATCAGCGGCGGAGCCGCCAGCACGCGGAAGAACCCGTCGGTGATGCGCGCCAGCGTGATCTCGGAGGGCTCGAGCCCGTCGCCCGTCAGCGGCGGCCGGACCACCGAGTACCCGGCGACATCCGCGGTCCGCGCCCCGGCCAGAACCTCCACCTCCCGGAACGAGAAGAGACCGGGCCGACTCCGGTCCCGGGCATCCGCCGCATGGACTCCCGCGAGCATCGCCGGATCCGGGTAGGGCAGGTCGCGCAGGAGGACGCCGCTCGCCACGGCGAGGATCGCGGCCCCGACGCCGGTCCCGAGGGCGAGAGCCACCACGGCGAGAACGGTCGGCCCGGGAGCGTGCCGGGCCGCCCTGACCGCCAGCCGCGCGTCGGTGGCCACGCTGCGAAAGAGCTCGCGCCGCCCCAGCCGTCGCCGCCAGCGGCGGTCGCTCTGTTCGCACTCGACCCGCACGTCGCCGGGATCCCCGAACCGGCGGCGCGCTTCGGTCCATGCGTCGTCTTCGGTCATGCCCTCCGCCATGAGCTGGCGCGCTCGCATCTCGACGTGGGCGGCGAGCTCCTGATCGATGGCTGGCCCGGGGTTCGCTCTTGCAAGGAGGTCGCGAAGCCTCCCGCCACGATCGGTTCGGTGGGTCATGGCGACGCCGGTTCGAGCGCGAGGGCCATCACGTCCACCATGCGAGACCACTCCGACTGCTGACGACGGAGCTCCTCGCGCCCCGACGGCGTGAGCCGGTAGACGAGCGCGCGTCGGTTGTTCTCGGTCTTCCCCCATTCGCCCTCGATCCAGCCCCGCTCGCGCATCCGATGGAGCGCGGGGTAGAGCGCACCCTCTTCGACGATGAGGCGCTCCCGCGTGACCGTCTCGAGGTGGCGCAGGATCCCGAACCCGTGGTTCGGTTCCCACGCGAGCGTCTTGAGGATCAGGAGCTCGAGGGTCCCCTGGAGAACCCGTAGCTGCGACTCGGACATGGGCAGTGGCCTCCGACTCGTTCACATAATCTGCTTAGGTGAGCATACGGGAGGCTTACCTAAGCCGTCAAGGGGAGCGGAGAGAGCCCCTGGAAAAGGTGACCTGCGATGCCTCGCCGGAGCCTGCTGAAGTTCCGCCGGCCCTGCGCGCGAGGTCGCGCATGTGCGTCGCGCGGTATCCGACACTTCCCATCAGCGAACGACAGGTTACGCTGTTCGAGGACCGATAGGGGGTCGGTGACCGGGGCTTCATTCCGTCCTCAACGTCTCGGTCGGGCTTATGCGTGAGGCGCGGAGGGCCGGCAGCCACCCGGCGAGCGCCGCCGTTGTGAGGAGCGCCGCCGCGACTCCCGCGAGGACGGGGACGCTGTTCGCGGAGGTCTCGAACAGGTGTGGCTCGAGCCAGCGGCCGCCGACGACCGCGAACGCCAGCCCGATGGCCACGCCGATCGCGGCCAGCAGGAGACCGCTTCTCACGACGAGCCCGACGACGTCCCCTCGGCCGGCCCCGAGCGCGATCCGAACGCCGATCTCGTGACGCCGTCCGACGACCATGTAGGCCATCAGGCTGTACAGACCCAGCACGGCGACCAGAAGCGCGAGTCCGCCGCTCACGCCGAAGGTGACGATGCCGATCCTCAGGGGTCGCATCTCGCCCTCGACCGACTCGTCGAGGGTCCGCACGTCCGCGCCCCATACGCGGGGCTCCGCATCGACGACGGTCTGCCGGAGGGCGTCGGCGGAGAGACGGCTCCCCGGCCGCGGGCGCACGAGAAGCTGCGCGCCGCCGAACATGCTCTGCTGCCCGAGGGGCACGTAGTACTGGAGAGAGGGTCGTTCACGAAGGCCGGTCCGGTGGACATCCTCCGCGACCCCGACCACGCGCGAGCACGGGTTGTCGCGGTCGGCCACGTGTACGCACCCACCGATCGCGCCGCCCTCGCCCCACAACGTCCGCTCCATCGTCTCGTTCACGATGACCACGGGCTCGGAACCCTCCCGGTCGGCTCCCGTGAAGGGCCGCCCACGGAGGATTGCCGTGCCGATCGCATCGAAGTACCCCGCGCCGACGCTGCTCACCCACGGTCCGCCGCCCGGCAGCGAGGGGAGGGAGTCTAGCCCCGGCACCCACGCGGACGCGGAGTACCGCCCGCCGTCGAGCGGGACGCCCACCGCGATCGCCGCCGCCCCAACGTCGGGTAGGCCTCTGACCCGCGACGCGAGAGTCCGGTAGATCTCGCGCTCGACGACGAGGAAGCCGCCCGGCTCGTCCATCAGCTCCGTCACGGGCGGCAGCAGCGCCTCGACCGCGAGCACCCCCTCTCGCTCGATCCCCAGATCGAGGGCGCGGACATTCTGGAAGCTGCGTAGAAACAGCCCCGCGCCGACGAGGAGGATCACCGATAGGGCGGCCTGGGCGACCGTCAACCCGCTGCGGATGCGAAGGGTCGACGAGCCCCCCCTCGTACCGGCGTGCAGGTCGTGCACGACATCGGGATTCCCGGCCTGCCAGGCGGGGAACAGCGCCACGCACAGCACCGATACGAGCACGATCCCCCCGACGAGCCCCAGCAGACGCCCATCGGCGATCGTGAACGTCCAGCTCGCCTGATCGGCCATCAGGGCCGAGCGCACCACCGGCTCGAGCAGTCGCGCCACGCCGAGGCTCGCGACTCCGCCCGCGACGGCCAGCAGGGCGCACTCCGCGAGGATGAGCCGGATCACCCGGCGACGGCCCGACCCCAGCGCGACCCGCACCGCGAGCTCCCGCCGTCGTCGGGCCACGCGCACCAGAAGCAGGTTCGCGACGTTGGCGAACGTGATGAGCAGGATGATCGCCGTGATGGCGGCGAGCCAGCGCGAGAGGGTGGTCTCGAGCGGCTCCTGACCATCGCTGTTCCACCCGGGGGGAGCGGTGAACATCCGCGGCGCGCGGAACCACGCGAACGACCCGGCGTCATCGGGCCTGTGCGTGGCCGTCGCCGCGGCGGCCGCCGCCTCCGGGGTCACGCCGGGGCGCAGCCGCCCGACGATGTTCCAGTTGACGGTCCCGCTCTCGGCGCTACGGGCGGCCTGCCACACGTCGACCCGGCGCCGCTCGACCCCGGAGAATCCCGCCGGCGCGACCCCGACGATCGTATGCGGGACGTCGTGGATGCGGATCGTGCCCCCGACGACGTCCGGATCGGCGCCGTACCGACTCTGCCACAGATCGTGGCCGAGGACGGCCAGGTCCCCATCGACCGATGCGTCGGTCCCCTCGTCGAACAGCCGACCGGCGATCGGACGCACGCCGAGCACCGGGAAGAACGAGCCCGTCACCGCCCCGACGCGCATGCGCCGCGACTCGGCCCCCGCACCGACGGCTCGCTCGAACACGCGAAAGGCGCCGACCGTCTCGAAGGCGTCGAGCGCGCGGAACTGAAGGTATGCCGAGTAGGGGATCCAGCCGGTCGTGAACGGCTCCTGATCGTCTCTCTCGATCTCCGCGAAGAGCCGGATGACGCGGTCGGGGTCGACCACGTGTGCCGGTGGCCGCAGCGCGAGCCTGTCGAGCAGGCTCCACGACGTCGCGGTGGCGCCGATCCCGATCCCGAGCGCGATCACGATGAAGACGCTGAGGGCGGGGTCGCGCGCAAGACTGCGTCCGGCGAAGCCGGCGTCCTGACGAACGGACGCGAGACGCTCGCGCATCCGGAACCGGCGATCCCTGCCGGTAGCCGTCGAGTACAGCGCCTTCACCGTCTCCGCATTCGACGCGAAGAGCCGTTCCGCCTCCCGCCGGGCTTCGTCGGGGTCGAGGCCCCGACGCTCGAGGTCGGCCGCCCGAAGCTCCACGTGGAGCCTCATCTCGTCGTCCACCTCGCGTCTCGAATCGGGCCCCCGCAGGCCACGGAGGCGGAACGCCCGAGGCGGTCGTCGCCCGCTCACAGAGTTCCCCCGGCGGCGGACGTCCCCGGGGTTGCGGTGAGGATGTCGGACACGGTCTCCGCGTAACGCAGCCAGTGGGCCGTCTCCTCGACGAGCTCGTCACGCCCCGCGCGTGTCAGCTCGTAGAAGCGGGCACGGCGTCCTTCGTCCGTCTTCCCCCATTCGGCGGCGACGAGCCCCCGCTTTTCGAGCCTGTAGAGAGCCTGGTAGAGCGCCGCGTCCTCGAGGGCGAGGCGCTCGCCCGAACGGCGCTCGAGCCAGCGGGTCAGCGCGTACCCGTGCATCGGTTGCCACGAGAGGGCCTTAAGGGCCAGCACGTCGAGGGTGCCCTTGAGGACGGACATCGGTTCGGTCATCGAGATCTCCAAGAATCTTATATAAGAATCTTATAGTATGGACGGGTGCCCCCGGACGCCAGATCGACGAGATGCTCGGGCGGTGCGGTGCGGGGCTCTCGCGCCGTCAGTCCCCGCTGATCCTCTCGAAGCGGATTCCGCGCACCCGGCCCGCGTCGATGACGAACGCGATCGGTCGGCCCCCGTCGCGCTCGAACCGCAGCGTGGCGCCCCCGAGCGTGAACTCGTCGGCGACCGTGGGAGTGAGCTCCCTCGGATCCTGACGCCCACGCTGAACACGGACGGAGGCCCCCTCCGCCGTGAGGACGTAGTCGACGCCCAGCTCGGTCGCGTGGTAGCGCCCCGCGTACGCCGCGGCGCTCGCCGCGGTAAGGGCGGCCTCTTCCACCGACTCGTACTCCGCCGTTCCGTTCGGGTCGGTCAGGGTGTAGCGCCTGATGCCGCCCTCCTCGCGAAAGTCGAACGTGACGGGCACCTCCTCGAGGTGGAAGTGATCCTCCGCCGAGGGATGCAACGTGAACCCCGCCCCGACAGCCGCCGTCAGAAGGCCCGCCCGCATCTCGAGCCGCATGTACCCCGAGCCGTCGGTGTAGAGGCCCGCCCAGCGTTCCAGCTGCTCGACCGTCAGCTCCACACTCGCGGGAGCATCCGGCGCCCGCGCGGCCGCGGTCGCCGGAGCCCCGGCGACCCGGGGCTCCGCCACGAACACGTCTTCCAGCGCGACGTCCGCGACGTCCTCGGCAAGGGCCGTGGGGTTCGTCGTCGAGAGGTTGCACAGGACGGCCACCGACAGCCGCTGGTCGGGGAACCGGATCATCTGCGCCCGGAACCCGACGAACGCCCCCCCGTGCTGGACCCGCGCGAGTCCGCGGTACTCGTCGTGGACCAGACCGAGCGCGTAGTCGATCGTGTCGCCGTTCGCGAGGGCTCCGCGGGTCAGCATCGCGTCGAGGAAGGCCCGCCCGCCAACGGTCGGCTCGTAGAAGTTGGCGTCCCAACGGGCGAGGTCCTCGATCGTCGTGTAGATCCCCCCGTCGCCGACCATGTCGAGCGTGGTCATGCTGATCCGAAAGCCGTCCGGCGTCGGCGCGTATCCGCTGGCGCGCTCGGGTACGACGTGAGTGTGGTCGTCGTGGAAGTGGGTGTGACGCATCCCGAGCGGTCGGAACAGGTGCTCGTCCGCGAACTCGCGCAGACTCGACCCGGTCGCCCGCTCGATGATCTGCGACAGAAGGAAGTAGCCGGCGTTGCTGTAGAGGTGCTCGTCGCCGGGCACGAAGTTGGTCTCGCGCTGCCGCGCGACCATCCGATACGCCTCGTCGATCGAGTACCAGTCGTCGCTCCTCAGCCCCGCCAGCGACATCAACGCCAGGTAGTCGCGGATCCCGCTCGTATGGTGAAGAAGCATGCGAATCGTGACGGGCCGCTGGTACTCGGGCATCTCGGGCAGGTGCTCGCGGATGTCGTCGTCGAGCGAGAGGAATCCTCCCTGCTCGGCCCGGACGACCGTCGCGGCCGTGAACTGCTTCGACACCGAGCCGATCCGGAAGACACTGGCGGGTCCCAGAGCCTCGCGGAGCTCGAGGTTGGCCATCCCGTAACCGCGCGCATACAGCAACTCCCCGGCTCGCATGACGCCGAGCGCGCAGCCGGGCGAGTCCGTGCGGTCGTAGACGGTGAATACGCTGTCCACGCGCGTGGCGGCAGGGCTCCCCGGAGACAGGACACCGGGCCCGGGCTCTGTCTCCTGGGCCGTCGCCGACATCCAGACCGGTGTCGCCCCGGCCAGAGGCCTGCTGCTCAGAAGCAACAGCGCGATCGCGGTAACCCATCCGGCGCCTGCTCGAGTCCGGGGCACGGCTTGCCTCCAACTGTTCGACGGTGGTGAACACCCAATCTGAGCGGGCATGCGGGAAGTCTGCGAGCCCCGCGCCCCTGGCGCCCAGAACAAACAATGAGCCGCCGCCCCCGGGGAGGGCGCGGCGGCTCACTTCAAACTCGTGAGAACGAGCTGCCGGTCACCTGGTCCATACCTTCATCCTCTGCCAGATGACGTACGCATCCTCGAGCGGCCCGAGGTTCCGGTTCGACCCGAGCATCAGGTAGTCGTAGAACAGCCCCGCATCGTCCACCGAGGTCGTCGTGTAGTCGTGTGTCACGACCCCGTCGATCTCGACGTACACGGCGTAACGGTCGTTCCCCAGCATCCCGAAGTAGATCCGCCACGTGTGTGGCCGACCGTCGAAGAACTGGCTGGCCACGGGGTTCCTCACCGTCTCGGGGGGGTAGGCGGGCTGTCCGTCCGGCCCCTTGTT
>JAWWCR010000125.1:0-14794 GCA_033720355.1 Gemmatimonadota bacterium | reverse complement strand
CTCGGCGACACGACGGCGGGGCTGCTGGCCGGGCTCGCGATCTTTCCGGCCGTGTTCGCGCTGGGGCTCGAGCCGGCGTCCGGGCCCGGGCTCCTCTTCGACACCCTGCCCGGCGCCTTCGCGGCGATGCCGGGCGGGGCGCTCTTCGGGCTCGTCTTCTATCTGGCGCTCGCGGGCGGGGCGCTCCTCTCGGACGTGGCGGCGTTCGAGGTGCTCGTCACCGGGCTCACCGACAACACCCGGCTCAGCCGGCGGCGCGCCGTCTGGACGATGGCGGCGATCGTCCTCGGGCTGGCGCTCGCGCCCATGACCAGCATGGCCGTGTTCGTTCCGTGGGACCTCACCTTCGGGTCGGGGATGCAGACGCTCGGCGCGCTGGTCGCGGTCGTCACCGTCGGGTGGGCGTTCACACGGGGCGACGCGCTGCACGAGCTGGCCGGGGACGCCCGCTGGGGACCGGCGCTCTACCTGTGGGTGCGGTACGCGATCCCCGCCGCCATCCTCCTCGTCGGCATATGGTGGCTCCTCACCGAGCTGCTCGGAGCCGTCCAGGCACCGTGACGCCATCCCGATCGCGCCCCGTCTCCATCTTTTCGATTCGTAACGATGGAGACGCGCGGCGCGCGCACGGTGCGTCACATGGCCCGCAAGACCCTACGGCGTCGAGGCAAACCCCCGTCGGTAGACCCGTTCACGAAGCCGCGGGTGCGACTTCCAGATCCACCCCGCCATGCTGAGGATCGCGATCACGTTCGCGATCCCGATGGACCAGAACGACACCGTCCCGAGCACCGACTGGCCAACGGCGACGAGCGCCGTGTAGGTCAGTGCCTCGAGCAGGATGGCGCACATGACGGTCAGGTAGGCGAAGCTCGGAAGACTCTCGATCCCCCGGGCCACCGCCACGAGAAAGACCCCGGTCGCGCCGAACACCAGGATGTGGAGGACGGTGTAGGCCACGATGAGGCCCGGCGCGGTCGACACCGCTGCGGGGCTGACCGCACCCAGGAAGACGACGGAGCCGAGCGCGGCAGGGGTGCGGAGGGGCGCCCCCGCCACGACGTCGACCGCGAAGAACCAGACCGCCACGGCGACGGCCCCGAGCAGGCCGACCTTGAGACCCTCGGCGATGACCGGGTGGTGTCTCAGGATCGCGACGCCCAGCGGGTGCTCCTCGCGCTCGACGTGGTGCATGAACGTCATGAAGCCGATCCCCGCGAGGAGGTTGGCGCCGAGAACGTGCGCGAGCGGCAGCACCTCGAGCAGCGGCTGACCGGTGATCAGGACGCCCGCGTAGTGGATCGCGGTCAGGACGCAGAGGCCGAGGAAGAGTCCGAGGAAGACGCCGGGGGCCGCGCCGGTCGCGGCGAGCAGCCAGCCGGTCGCGCCTCCGATGATCGCGAACGTCCCGAAATGAACCAGCGAGTAGAAGGCGACGAACACTCCCGAGCTCGTATCGGGCTGCCCGAACAGGGCGGCGCCCAGGCGGGCGGGTGTGCGGAGGGGGTCTCCCGCGAAGAGATCGACGGCGAGGAACCAGATCGCGACGATCGCTCCTGCCAGGAGACCGCCGATGACGCCGTGAACCAGTGCCGACTGCCGGGTCGAGCGCATGCGGGCCTCCTCATCGCGTTCCGCCCGGCGCCCTCTCCCAATCGCCCCTGTCCGCCCGACCGGGCCACTCGAGCAACGCGAGGTACCGCGCTCGCGTTCCCGATGATCTACCCTAGGCGGGGGCCCGGCCCTCTGTCCAGTAGCCGGGGCGGCCCTACGGGTCCCAGCCGAGCGCCAGCGTGGTCCCGTAATCGTTCGTCGCGCCGGCTTCGGTCGGCGGCGCGCTGTCGTACTGGTCGTAGAAGCTCAGGCTCACGTAGAAGTCGCCGAGAAAATCCTGCTGGAGCTTGATGTCCCCGTCGATCCTGACACGGCCCCACTCGGTGAAGCTCGGCAGGACCATGACGTTCGCGGTCAGATCGGTTTCGTTACTGGCGAAGGTGAACCACTCGAACCTCATGTGGACGAGTCCCTCGAGCGACCTCTGGGTCTCGACGTCGGTGAACGTTTCGGCGTTGAACAGCAGCCCGGTCGATGCGTTGAACCGGAGGCTCGCGCTCTGGACGAAGTCCCTTCCCCCCGCGGCGCCGGCGGCCCACCGCAGGTCGAGGTCGAGTTCCTCGTTCGTCTCCGCGAACGATAGTCCCGACAGCGACCACCCGCGTCGGAGCAGCCTCGTATAGGTCAGCTGGATGTTGGTTCGCGTGGTCGTTTCCGCATCCTGCTGCCCCTGGAGAAAGGAGCTGGCGGACAGGGCGACGATGTCGTGGCGCGTCCGGTAGTCGGCCGTGCCCTGGAGCGAGTAGTTCACGGCCTCGTTCGCCTTGGCGAAGCTGAACCCGAACTCGATGAAGCCGTCCAGCCTCGACCAGAACCCCGTCGCGATGTCCTCGAGCGCGATGACGCGTTCGAGCGGGATCGTGACGGTGCCGAGCGGAGAGACGACGTCGAGCGCCCCGGCCTCGGAGCTCTGCCGGAGGGTCCCGAAGAACCGCAGCGTGTCGTCGCGCTCGACCTCGAACACCTCGGGGCTCTCGAGTCCCGCGACCTCGGGCCAGTCCACGGAGAACGTGCCCGAACCCGGGATCTCGAACCGGAGCTTCCCCCGCTGGAGCCCCTTGATCTCTCCCTGGATCCGATCTCCGTTGCGGTGGATGAGGTATTCCTGCGCGGCGGCCGGCGCGCCGACGCACGCGAGCCCCGCCACGATCATGGATGCGATACGCGATGACATGTAGAGGTTCCGCCCTTCCACGCTCTCGTGTCAGACGGGCATGGATGTCGGAGGGTGTCTTCGGTCCGGGGGGAATGTCCCGGTCCTGCCGGTTCCCTGTCCAGACTTCGGGGTCACGCGCATCTTCAGGCGCGAACGCCCAACCACCACGAGGCAGCCCATGACCCGCATCCGACCGATCGCCGCGCCGCTCTGCGTCCTCTTCGCCCTCGTCACGCCGCTCGCCGCCCAGGAGCGTGGGACGCCACCCGGGGAATGGCGTTTCTGGGGGGCGGACCAGTGGAGCACCCGCTATTCGCCGCTCGACATGGTCGATGCGTCGAACTTCGGCGATCTCGAGGTCGCCTGGGTGTGGCGCGGTGACAACTTCAGCCCCGAGGGGCCGGACCCGCTCCTGCGCGCGACGCCGATCTACGCGAACGGCACGTTGTACAGCGTGGCCGGGTCCCGGCGAACGGTCGTGGCGATCGACCCCTCGACCGGCGAGACGCTGTGGACGTGGCGCGAGGCTCCCACCACGCGGTGGGAGAACTCGATGCGGAAGAATTACGGGAAGGGCGTCGCCTACGATGAGGTCGACGGCCGCGGCCGGATCTACGTGGTGACGCCGGCTTTCTTCCTCCACGCGCTCGACGCCGAGACCGGCCGCCCCGTCGAGTCGTTCGGGAAGGGCGGGACGATCGACCTGCTGGATGACCTCGGCGACTGGCCGCACACGCACGACGAGGGGATCCCGATGGAGATCGGGTACATCACGAACTCCTCGCCGCCGATGATCGTGAACGGCGTCATCGTCGTCGGCAACTCGCACGAGCAGGGCTACTACCAGACGATGAAGGAGAACGTCCCCGGGAACATCCTCGGCTACGACACGAAGACCGGCGAGCACCTGTGGACCTTCAACGTGATCCCGCAGCCCGGCGAGTTCGGTCACGAGACGTGGGAGAGCGACGCGTGGAGCTACACGGGCAACGTGTCCGCGTGGGCGCCCATGTCGGCCGACGCCGAGCTGGGTCTCGTCTACGTGGTCACCGACCCACCGACGATCGACTTCTACGGCGGGTTCCATCCCGGCGACAACCTGTTCTCGACCAGCGTGATCGCGCTCGACGTCGCGACCGGTGAGCGGCGCTGGCACTTCCAGTTCGTCCACCACGACATCTGGAACTACGACACGCCGACCGCGCCGAGCCTGATGGACGTCACCGTGGACGGCGAGCGGGTGCCCGCGCTCGTCCAGACGACCAAGCAGAGCTTCGCCTACGCGCTCGACCGCGCGACCGGCGAGCCGATCTGGCCGATCGAGGAGCGGCCCGTGCCGCAGTCGGATGTGCCGGGCGAGCACACCTCGGCCACGCAGCCGTTCCCGACCCGTCCGGCGGCGTACGAGATGCAGGGACTCACGGAGGACGACCTGATCGACTTCACGCCCGAGCTGCGCGCCGAGGCGCTCGAGATCCTGAAGCAGTACCGTTACGGGCCCCTCTTCATGCCACCGGCGGCGCCGGGAGACGGGATCATCGCGTCGATCCATTGCCCCGGCTCGAACGGCGGGACGAACATCCCGGGCGGCACCGTGGTCGACCCCGAGACCGGCATCCTCTACACCGCGTCGACGAAGGCGTGCAGCGCGCCGCGGCTCCAGCCCGGGACCGACGTCGACCCGAACTCGAACGTCGACTGGGTCACCGTGGGACCGGGTGGTGTGCCGGGGCCTCAGCGGCTGCCCCTCCTGAAGCCCCCCTACGGCCGGATCACCGCGATCGACATGAACACGGGCGAGCACCTGTGGTGGATCCCGAACGGCGACACGCCGCAGAGCTACCGCGAGCACCCGGCGCTCGAGGGCGTCGACATCGGCAACACGGGCCAGCCGACGCACGCGACGGCCCTTCTCACGCGGACGCTGCTCATCTACGGCGAGGGCCGCGGCGGCGAGCCGCGAATGCACGCGGTCGACAAGGCGACCGGCGAGGAGCTCGCGGTGATCGACCTCCCCGCTCCGACGATGACGGCCCCGATGACGTACCTGCATGAGGGCGCGCAGTACATCGTGGCGGCGATCGGCGGGCGCGGGGCGGACGGGAACGTGCACCCGGGGTCGCTGGTGGCGCTCAGGCTTCCGTAGGAAGGGCGCGGAGGAGGCTCGCTGCCGCGTCGGCGAGCCTCCCGTCCCCCGTCAGCGGCGGGGGCGCTTAAGCCGGATCCACCCGCGGGACGTGAAGTGGTCCGGACCCGTTCCGAGCTCGTTGATGGCGCTCGTGGACAGGACGCCCACCGCGCCGTCAAAGCGGCCGGTTCCGCCGACGATCCTGTGCGTCCCCCGCGCCCGTAGCGTGTTGTCGACGGCGCTCAGGACCGCCGTCGCCTCGTCCGCCGCCAGCCATAGCTCGTCGCCGCTTCGTGCGGTCAGCGTCCACCGGGGGTTGGTGAACTCCGCCGTGCCATAGGGCGGTGGCCCCGGCGCGGTGAAAGGGGGGGACGGGTCGGGCACGGTCTGGCTCAGGATGCAGGTCTCCCCGGTGCCCGCGAATGGCCCGATCATCGTGCCCCGGCCCTCGATGACCGAGGCCGCGTGGAGGAGGCATCCAGGATCGGGCGCGGCGACGGGGCCGACCAGCAGCACCGTGCCTTCGAGACGGATCGGCACGGTATGAGCGGCCGGTCCGCGGAGCGCGGCCACGTCGTCGTCGGCGCTCGCCGGCGCCAGGGGGTCTCCGTCGCACGCGGCCAGCGCGAGGATGGGCGCAACCATCGCGCCGGTCCGCAGCCTCAACTTCCATTGTCGGGACATCGTGATTCTCCGGTCTCGTCGGACCTCTGTCTCTGTTCGTCGGGAACACGACACTAGCCGGAGACCGTTTACTGTACGTTAACAAGCATTGTTACTGAGATAACGATGAGAGCCCGGAGCGACGGAGCATGTCCCCGGACGACCGGAACGCTGCGGATGGAACGGCGCCCTTCGCCACGGCTCGGGCGCGGGCCGAGGGAGGGGCCAGGCTGCGCCTGCTGGGGCTGCCCGTCCTCGAGGGCGTGGATGGCACCGCCGCCGCGGAGCTGCTCGCCCAGCCGAAGCGGCTCGCGGTCCTCGCCTTCCTCGCGGTCGAAGCGAGCGGTGAGGGGAAGAGCCGTGAGGCCATCGCGGGCGTCTTCTGGCCCGACCGTCCTGCGAGGCTGGCGAGAGCCTCCCTCAGGAACACTCTGCACTACCTCAGGACCCGACTCGGCCCCGGCACCTTTCGATCGCGGGGCGACACGCTGGAGGTCGACACGGCGGCCCTGGCGTGCGACGTCTCGGCCTTCCGCGCGCACCTTGCCGCAGGGCGTCCCGGGGAAGCGCTCGCACTGTATGAAGGCGACCTGCTCACGGGGCTCGACTCTGCGGGCCCTCCGCAGTGGTCGCGCTGGATCGAGACCGAAAGAGACCGTCTGCGCCGGAGCGCCGCGGTCGCCGCCTGGCTCCTCGCCGAGAGGGAGGAAGAGCGCTGCAACTGGATCAGCGCGGTCGACCACGCGCGCCACGCCGTTGCACTCTCGGCCGACGAGGAGGCGGCGGTGCGCAGACTGATGCGTCTGCTCGAGCGCGCGGGCGACGGCGTCGCCGCGCTCCGCGAGTACGCGCGGCTTCGACAGCAGTGGCGGCGCGAGCACGGAGTCGCCCCTTCACAGCGCACTCGTTCGCTCGCCGAGGAGATACGTCGACGGGCCGACGAGGCCGCGGAGGGAAGCCGCCGACCGGGCCCGGTCGGGCGGTCGCGACCGGCGACGGAAGACGAGCCGGTCGGGAAGATCGCGGTCTTGCCGTTCGTGCAGACCGGATCGTCCGGAGGGCTCGAGCCGTTGGGATCGGGTATCACGCACGGTCTCATCGCGTCGCTCGCGCGGCTCACCGGCATCCTCGTCGTCGCGCGGACTTCGGTCGACCGGTTCGGCGGCAGCCCCGGGGCAGTACCCCGGGCGCACGTCGCCGATGCTCTTGGCGTCACGACGATTCTCCAGGGCTCGATCGGGCTCGCCGGCCCGCGGATCGTCGTCTCCGCGCAGCTCGCCGACGCCCGGTCCGGGTTGCCGCTGTGGGCGGAGATCTACGAGTGCGAAGTCGACGACGTCCAGGGCATCCAGGGCGAGATGCTCGACGGAATCCTGGAGGTGCTGGGCGTCCGCCTCTCGCCGGGAGACCGCGCCCGGCTACCTGCGCGGCCCGCCGCGCCCGAGGCCTTTGACGCGTACGTGGAAGGACGGCACCGATTGGCGCGGCGAGCGAAGGAGGATCTCGAGGAGGCCGTTCGGCTCTTCGAGAGCGCAGTCGCTCTCGATCCCCGTTTCGCGCTGGCGCACGCCAGTCTCGCGGAGGCCAGCCTGCTCCTCTGGCCGATCGCGGGTGTTCGCCGCGCGGAGGCTCGCGTCCGGGCACGTGAGGCCGCGCGGTCGGCGCTGGCCGCCGACCCCCGGCTGGGCGAGGCGCATGCGACCCTCGGACTCGTCACCGGTCTGCTCGACCGCGACCGGGCCGGTGCGGAGGCACACTTCCGGCGCGCGATCGAGCTGAGCCCCGGCAGCGCGACCACACGTCACTGGTACGGGGCGTACCTGGCCTACGCCATGCGGCGACCCGACGAGGCGGAGCGCGAGCTCGGGCTGGCCCTCGAGCTGGATCCGCTCTCTCCGATCATCCGGACCGACCAGGGGCTGGCCAGGTGGCACCGGGGTGACCTCGATGGCGCGATGAAGATCCTCCGCGCCGTGCTCGATGATGCCCCCGCCTTCTGGCGGGCGCACCATGACCTGGGGCTGGCGATGTTCGCCTCTGGCGATCCGGAGGGCGGAGCGGAACATCTTCGGTTGGCATGGCGCCACGGGGCATGGGGCGGCACCCTATCGGCTCCCGAGGGACCGCCCGCCGACTGGAGCGAGACCCTCGACCACCGTCTCGAGGACCTGGCGAGCCGTTCCCGCCGCCACGGGACCCTCGGCATCGAGGGCGCTCTGCTCGCCGCCCTCCTCGACCGTTACGAGGAGGTCCTGCGGTGGTTCGAGGTGCTTGCCGAGGAGGGCTCGTCGGGCCTGCTCATACAGTACTGGCCCGTGTTCGAGCACTGGCGCGATCGGCCAGACTTTGCGGCCAGGCTCGACGAGCAGGGACTCGCGTGGCTTTCGCCCTGATCGTCCGTCACCGTTCTCGTCGGGCCTCCCCCCCGCCGCCATCGATGGCGAAGCAGAAGAAGCGGCCGTCGCCGCCCGTGCCGCGAAGGTTCTCGAGGCCGCAGCCGCGCGAGGCGTGCGCCGAGTTCCACGAGGTCGGGTTCTGGCCGCCGCCGACCCGGTCGTGGTGGCCGACCAGCGCGCTGCCGTCGGCGGAACTCGACGTCCAGTTCGAGCACGTCGTGTCGCCATCGGCATCGGAGGCCATCCCCTCCATGGTCGAGCCCGTCAGCACGTCGTGCATATTCGGGTCGTCTCCGCGGCCGTTGAGCTCGTCGCCGTTCTCGGTGAGGATCGTCGCCTTCGTCAGGTTCGAGCCGTTCGAGTGGAGGTGGTAAAGGTCGCGCGCCACGAGCGTCCCGGCGTGGTTGTGCCACGGTCCCTCGCCGATCCGGTCGCGGGCGTTCACGCCGCCGGGGCCGGTCGTGCTGAGATACGCGTGCCAGGTGAGATCACCGACCCCGGCCGCGTCGGCCAGCGTTTCGCAGTACGCGTCGGCGCCTTCGAGCCCCCCGAGGTCGGCGCCGTCGCCGGGGTTGGCGCTCGTGACGAAGAAGGTCATCTGCTGTTCCTGCGCGGCGGCGGTCTGCGCGCCGATGAGCAGCAGGGCGGCGAGGATTCCGGGTAGGCGTTTCATATCGAGCGTCTCCTTCAGGTTCTTGCCCCCGCTGAACGGGCGCGGGGTGCGTGGTGACGGCTGGCCGGCGGTCCGAGATCAGAGTCGGTCTCCCCGCCGGCCGGCCGGCTTCAGTTGTCGCGGCGGGGCTCGCGCGGCACGTACTTCCGCATCTGACGTGGCCCCACCTCGGCGCCGTACAGGTTGCCGTCCGCGTCGACGGCGATGCCTTCCGCCGCACTGGTGCCCGAGTTGTCCGGGTCCTGCTCCGGGTCCGGGACGAAGGCGTACACCCAGCCGGTCACGGCGCTGCCGATGTAGATCCCCCGGCGCCAACCCTTGTTGCGGCCCGCGTTCGACTCCGAGTCGGTCGAGTAGAGGACGTCGTTCTCGTCGATGAACAACCCGCTCGGCCGGCCGAACTGGTGCCACGTCTCGAGGTGGTTGCCTTCCTGGTCGAAGATCTGGATGCGGCTGTTCGCTCGGTCGCCGACGAAGAGCCGGCCCTGCGAGTCCATCGCGAGCGCATGCACGTCGCGGAACTCGCCGTTCGCCGTCCCCGTGGTCCCCCACTCCATGACGAACTCGCCGTCTCCCGTGAGCTTCACGATGCGGTTGTTGCCACCGGCATCGTGCCCGTCGGCGACGAAGATGTGGCCGTCGGGCGCCACGAGGACATCCGACGGCTTGGCGAACGTGTCGGGGCCATCGCCAGAGACACCTTTCTGCCCGAGCGTCATCAGCAGCTCGCCCTCGGGGCTGAACTTGTAGATGACGTGCCCCCACCCGTCCGGGACCGGGGCGTACCCCACGGCGTCGGCCACCCACACGTTGTCGTCGTCATCGACGAACATCCCGTGCGGCCACGCGATCAACCCCGATCCGAAGCTTCGGACGACGTTCCCCTCCTGGTCGAACAGGAGGACCGGGTCGACGTCGCTCTCGACGCACAGGTTGGCGCCGCACCGCTCGGCCACCCAGATGTGCCGGCCGTCGTTGGCCGGGTACACCGCGCTCACGGCGCCCCACTCGCGCCCGTCGGGCAGCTCGCCCCACCCGTCGATCGCCATGTAGGGGTTGGTCGCGAGGGACTGTCCGGCGAGCGGAGCCGTGGACGCGACGAGTACGAGCATCGTGATCGAGGCGGTGCGGAAACGAACCGCGTGCGACATGGAAACCCTCCTGGCAGGAAAAAGCGTAGCACTGCTACGCATTTTTTCGGTGAACACGTCTCCTGTCGAGACCCGGGCCGCGACCGAGTGCTCGGACCGCGCGGCTATTCAGGTTCCCGGAGGTGCCGCCGCGGAGCCCGGCGTCGCCGGGTCGGTCTTCTCCATCCACCGGCCGAACGGGCGCCTCAGCGCCCACGCGGCCCCGCCGACGACGAGCAGGAGGATCGCCCACCGCATCAGCGTCGCCGCGAACGCCGCGTCGAGCGCCGGGATGGCGATGTCGTACTGGAGGAACTCGGCGCCCCGCTCGGTCATCCAGTGCCACGCCGTGTGTGCGATGAGGACCGACAGGACGATGACCACCATCCGCTCCGACGCGACCCTCGCGAGCACGAACGCCAGCGCGGGTACGGCGACGGCCACGACCGCGAGCTGTCCCAGCTCGACCCCGATGTTGAAGGCGAGGAGCGACGCCAGGAGGTGCGAGCCCGCGAACTGGAGCGTCTCGCGCAGCACGAACGAGAACCCGAACCCGTGTACCAGACCGAACCCGAACGCGAGCATCCACCGCCTGTCGGGTCGGGCGCCGACGATGTTCTCGATCGCCATGTAGACGATCGAGAGCGCGATCAGCGTCTCGATGAGGGGAGGGAACCACAGCCCGCCCGGTGCGATTCCCGAGGCGGAGGCGATCAGCGTGATCGAATGCGCCACCGTGAACGCGGTGATCACCGGCACGAGGGCGCGCACGCTGCGGATCGGGATCACGAGACACGCGAGGAAGAGCAGGTGGTCGATCCCGTCGAGGATGTGCTCGAAGCCGAGCACGACGAATCGCCACGCCGCGTTGAGCCAGCTCGGGTCGAGCTCCACGCGACCGGGGTCGCCGGTGAACTGGAAGACCCGCTCGCCGCTGTCGGGCGGGAGGAAACGCAGCACGGTGAGGGTCTGGATCCCCAGATGCGCGAGCTCAGAGCGGATCGCGAAGTCCGATTCGTCCGACCCGATATGGTACGCGAACTCCACATCGAGCAGCGCCTGCTGCCACGGGATCAGCGTTCCCGCGGGCGGTCCCGGCGCGCGAAGGTGCGCCTCGGCGCGCTCGAACGTCGCGAACGAGCGGTTCGATGGCAGGGTGATGCGCGTGCGGAGCAGTTCGGGCGCATCGAGGGCGCGACCGTCCTCGTAGAAGGTCACGTAGCTCTGGAGCCAGGTGATCGCCGCCTCGCGGAGGTCCGGTTCCGCGGCCTCGATGTCGAGGTATCCGGGGCCGATCGTCGGGAACTCGATGTCGCGCATCGCCTCGAGCGGCACCCGCACGAGGAAGGTCAGCCGGTCGCCGGCCGGTCGGACGAACGCCTGTACCGTCACGTCGCGGGGAATGTCGTGCGGGAGAAGATCGACGGCCGGAGTGGGCGGGCGCGCACCCGCATCCGGCGCGGCGACTACGCCCGCCCCGAAGATGAGCAGGAGGCCGGCGCAGATGGCCCTCAGGGGATTCCGATGGGGGATCGTGCGATTCACAGGCGCCCGCGGCGATGTCTGGACGAACTCCGAGTCGACACGTAGCGTGGGTGGATCGCGCGGCCCTGACAAGATCCGGGGCCCGAGCGACGCACCGCCCACCCCGCGTGGCCACCCGTGAACGGCAACGGAGAATACGCATGGACCGGAAGCGCGACCTTCTGATCGGAGCCGGCCTCGTCGCCGCCATCGCCGTCCTCTGGCTGGGTCAGGCCCGGATCGGCGCGTCGGCCGAAGACACCACCGCGCAGGTGGAGGCCCCGATCTTCGAGGTCGACCCGCTGTGGCCCCAGCCGCTTCCCAACCACTGGATCCTCGGGTCGGCCATCGGCGTGGGCGTGGATTCTCGCGATCACGTGTTCATCGTCCACCGCGGGTTCCCGACCCTCAACGAGCGTACGGAAGCCGGGGCCGAGACCGACCCGCCGACCAGCGAGTGCTGTCGCGCGGCGCCGCCGGTGCTCGAGTTCGACCCCGAGGGCAACCTCGTGAACTCGTGGGGTGGCCCGAGCGACGAGTACACCTGGCCGACATCGAACCACGGCATCACGATCGACCACATGGACAACGTGTGGATCGGCGGGAACGGTCAGGACTCGCATGTCCTGAAGTTCACGCGCGACGGGCAGTTTCTCGCTTCCTACGGCGAGGTGGGGGCGGACACGACGGACAGCAACTCGACCGAGCACTTCAACCGGGTCGCCAAGATCTCCTTCGATGCCGAGGCGAACGAGGCCTATCTGGCGGATGGCTACGGCGGGCGTCGCGTCGCGGTGCTCGATGCCAGCACGGGCGAGTTCAAGCGTTACTGGGGTGCTTACGGGAATCGGCCCGATGACGCCCGCACCCCGCCCTACGATCCCGACGCGCCGCTGATCGACCAGTTCCGCACGCCGGTCCACTGTGCCGAGCCGTCGCTCGACGGGTTCGTCTACGTGTGCGATCGGCCGAACGACCGCATCCAGGTATTCCGGAAGGACGGGACGTTCGTCGAGGAGGTCCGCATCGCGCCGCGCACGCTCGGCGATGGATCGACGTGGGACATCGCGTTCTCGCGGGATCCCGAGCAGAAATACATGTACGTGGCCGACGGAAAGAACATGAAGGTCTACGTCATGGACCGGCTCGAGCTCGAGATCCTGACGAGTTTCGGAGACGGCGGGCGGCAGCCGGGTCAGTTCTTCGCCGTACACTCGATCGCTACCGACTCGCAGGGCAACATCTACACGACCGAGACCTACGAGGGGAAGCGGGTCCAGAAGTTCGTGTACCGGGGCCTCGGGACCGTGACGGCCGAGAACCAGGGAACCGTGTGGCCTTCGGGGAACTGAGGCCTCCGATCTGACGCCCCCGGCGAACTGACGCCCCGGCGAACTGACGCCCCCGGCGACCTGACGCGCCCCGCCGGATGACGCCCACCGACGACGAGACGCATGCCGCGACCAGGGAGACGACTCGCCGCTCCTTTCTGCGGGTGGCCGTGGCCGGCGTTCTGGTCGGCGGGGTCGCATCGATCGGTCTCGTGACAGCGCGAAGAGGGAGAGGGGGAGGCGGGAACGCGGTCCCCACCCTCCGCTGGGGCGTCGTCGGCACGGGATCCATCGCGAACTCCATGGCGGCGGTGATCGACCGGGCGGCGGGCGCCGAGCTCGCCGCGGTCTCGAGCCGGTCGATGGACACAGCGCGCGAATACGCGGACCGGCACGGGGTCGCCGGGGCGTTCGACTCCTGGGCCGACATGATCGCATCCGATGCGGTCGACGCGATCTACGTCGCCACGCCCACGAGCGTACGCGAGGAGATCTGCGTCGCGGCCGCCCGGGGCGGGCGTCACGTACTCGGCGAGAAGCCGTTCGCGAGCCTGCCATCGGTACGGCGGATCCTCGCCGCCTGTCGTGAGAACGATGTCGCGTTCATGGACGGAACCCACTTCCCGCACCACCCGCGGACTCACGAGATCAGGACGCGTCGCGACGAGCTCGTCGGCACGACGTGGTCGGTCGCATCGGCGTTCCAGTTCAACCTCGCCGACCGCTCGAACATCCGGTACGACCCGGACCTCGAGCCGATGGGCGCGATCGGCGATGCCGGCTGGTACAACATGCGAGCCGCCGTCGAGTATCTGCCGGCGGGTGCGGACCTCGAGGGGGCCGCCACCTTCCTGCGCCGCGACGTGGAGACCGGCGCGGTCATCGGTGGCAGCGGCGTACTCCGGTTCAGCGGAGGAGCGACATCGACCTGGGATTGCGGGTTCGATTCGGCGGCGCGAGTCGCGGATCTCCGGATCTCGGGGACGGAGGGTGTCGTGAGCATCGACGACTTCCTGACGCAGAACCCCGACGGCTCGGCCGACTACCGCCTCCGTCGGGGGCGGAACGATGTCGAGACGGTCAACGTTCCGTCGTCGAAGCCCGGATCGGTGTCGATGTTCGAGGATGTGGCGGCGGCCGCGGCCGACCCGACCCTGCGCGAGCGATGGATGAACGCGACCGAGCGGACCCAGACGCTGCTCGACGCCGCGTGGCGGGCCGGTCTCGAGAGCGAAAACGGGGTCTAGGGTTCTCCATCGGCGGTCGTCTCGTCGCCGATCAGCCCGAGCTCGGTCATCCGACGCCACAACGTGGTCCGACTCATCCCCAGCGCTCGGGCCGCGCGCGCCCTCACGCCCTTCGCCGCCCGCAGGGCCGCGATGATCTGGGCCCGCTCGTCCGACGCATCCGAAGGAGCCCGGTAGCGACCCGCGGCGTCTCCATCGCCCTCCCGCAGCTCGGCGGGCAGGTGCTCCACCCCGATCTCGCCGGTTCGCGAACGAATCGCGGCGCTCTCGACCGCCGAGAACAGCTGGCGGACGTTGCCGGGCCACGGTGACTCGCGCAGCACCTTCATCGCAGACCCCGATACCGTGTACCCGGTTGCCGACTCCGATCGGGCCATGAGACGCTCGAGAAAGTGCTGCGCGAGGAGCGGGATGTCGCCCGCCCGGTCGCGGAGCGGCGGCACCGGTATCGGGAAGACGGCCAGCCGGTAGTAGAGGTCCTCTCGAAACCGGCCCGCCTCGGTCTCGGCCTTCAGATCGCGGTGCGTCGCGGCCACGATCCGGGTGTCGACGGCGCGCGGGCGGGTGTCGCCGACCCGCGTGGCCTCGCGTTCCTGGAGCACGCGGAGAAGGCGCTGCTGGAGCCGCAGGCTCATGTCGCCGACCTCGTCGAGAAACAGCGTCCCGCCGTCGGCCGTCTCGAACAGCCCGGCCCGGTCGCGCACGGCGCCGGTGAACGCCCCCCTTCCCTGGCCGAACCGCTCCGACGCCAGCAGGCCCTCGGCCAGCGCCGCGCAGTTGACCGCGACGACCGGCCCCTGCCCGCGCGGCGACACCTCGTGGACGGCTCGCGCCACGAGCTCCTTCCCCGAGCCGGTCTCGCCGCTGATCAGGACGGTGGCATCGGTGGCGCCCACCTGCTCGATCGCCGCGAGCATCTCGCGGATCGCGGG
>JAWWCR010000124.1:0-14846 GCA_033720355.1 Gemmatimonadota bacterium | reverse complement strand
TGAGCTGTCATACGGTTCTCACATCGATGCGAAGGCGGTAATACGGGACAGGGGTCGATCAACATACCGTAGCACGAGCGCGGCTGTAAACGGTGCGCGGCCGATGCGACCCGAAGCCGGCGACGTGGTCGCCGCACGGCCCCGAGCCAGTGAAGCGGGGGGCGTAACGCCCCGCGCGAAGGCGGGGCGCCCGTCGAACCGGGACTAGCGGTGCCTGTGCTGGTGCGCCTTCGGCTGCGACTCCCACGGACGGCGCTCGAAGTAGGAGTTCGTCATCTCCTTCACCTGCGGCGCCAGGAAGATCAGCGCGATCAGGTTCGGGATGATCACGATCGCGAGGAAGACATCCCCGAGCGCCCACACGGTCGCGAGCGAGAGCACCGCACCGATGAAGTGCATCGCGACGAACACCATCTTGTAGGGGATGATCGCCCTCTCGCCGAAAAGGTAGTTCGCGCACCTGTCGCCGTAGTAGCTCCACGAGATGGCCGTCGAGAGCGCGAACAGGAGCACCGAGAAGATGACGATGTAGTGGCCCCAGTCGCCCAGAGGGGCCAGGCCACGCCGGAAGCCCTCCATGGTGAGCGGCGCTCCGCTCTCGACGGCGAGACCATAGAGCGTCGCGAGCTGCTGCCCATCCGCCGAGGTCGCCGTGCCCGATGCCGGATCGACGTCGCCCGTGAACGGCTGCGTCATCGCCTCGTCGACGAACAGCTCCTCGACCGACACCTCGTGCCACGCGATGTGCGGCGACGACGTCTCCGCTCGCCCATCGGTGTAGGCGACACCTGCCGGCGCATCGACGGCATGGCTCGTCCCGTCCGCATCGAGCGTCACGTAGGTCAGATCGCCCCCGGTCAGCTCGATCGGGGTCGCCACCCGGGCATTCCACGCGCCCGTCATGATCACGACGAGGGCGGTCATCGTCACGATGATGATCGTGTCGATGAACGGCTCGAGCAGCGCGACGACCCCCTCCGAGACCGGCTCGTCGGTCTTGGCGGCCGCGTGCGCGATCGGAGCGGACCCCTGCCCCGCCTCGTTCGAGAAGAGCCCCCGCCGAACGCCCCACATGAGCGTCACCAGGAAGGCGCCCGCCCCCGTACCCGCCACACCGGCCGTCGGGTTGAAGGCCTCGCGGAAGATCAGGGCGAAGGTGCCCGGCACCTCGCCGATGTTCAGCATGATGATGATCGTCGCCGCGGCCACGTAGATGGCGGCCATCAGCGGCGCGAGGATGCTCGTGACGCGCCCGATCCGCGAGATCCCGCCCAGAATGACCGCCGCGACGATCCCCGAGGTGACGACACCCGTGACCCACGGCGGGATCTGGAAGTTCGTCTGCATCGCATCGGCGACCGTGTTCGCCTGGACGGCGTTGCCGGTCATGAACGCCGTGATCCCGAGCATCACGGCGAAGAAGGCCGCCACCGGCTTCCACTTCGGCCCGAGTCCCTTCTCGATGTAGTACATCGGACCACCCGAGACCTTCCCGCTCCACCGGGCGCTGTCCTCGTCCACCTCGCGGTACTTCTGCGCGAGTGTGACCTCTGAGAACTTGGTCGCCATCCCGAGGAAGGCGGTCATCCACATCCAGAAGAGCGCGCCGGGGCCGCCCCAGTGGATCGCGATCGCGGCGCCCGCGATGTTGCCGATCCCGACCGTCGCGCTGAGCGCCGTGGTGAGCGCCTGGAAGTGCGACACGTCGCCGGGCTCGTCGGGATCGTCGTACCGGCCGGTCGCGACGGCGAAGCCGTGCATGAGCCGCCGGACCTGGATGATCCCGAGGCTGAGGGTCAGGAAGAGCCCCACGCCCAGCAGAAGGATGACCTGGACGGAGATGTTCTCGTCTCCGACCGGTATCCCGAACTGGGCCACGTTCCGATCGAGCCACGCAACGATCGCGGCGAAGTCCATGCACCCTCCCCCTCTGTCCGAAGTTCCGCTGAGTTTGGCCCGGTCGTCGGGGCGCGGCAAGTTGTCCCACGCTCCACCCGACGGCGCCGACGGGCCTTCGGAACACCTCGCTTACATCTTCTTAACAGACGATCGGGGTCGGCTGTCTGTTACGAGGAAGACGGGAGGACATGACTCGATCGGCTGACGGCCCGGCGGACGCGGAGCTGGTGTTGCGTGCCCGAGAGGGCGACCGCGGGGCCTTCGAGGCGCTCGTGCGACGTCACTACCGGGCGGCGTACGCCATCGCGCGCGGCAGGGTCGACAGTCCGATGGATGCCGAGGACGTGGTACAGGATGCATTCGTCCGGGCGCTCGAGCGCCTCGATGACTGCGACCCGTCGAAGTTCGCGGCGTGGTTGCTGACGGTGGTCCGGAACCACGCGCACAACCGGCGGATCTACGAGAGCCGCCGGGGCGGGGTCGACCCGGAGGAGGCGCGCCTCTCGGGACCGCGGGACGGTGGGATTACCGCCGCGGTCGCGCGGTCGCAGTTGCGGGACCGGCTGGAGGAAGCCGTGGCGACGCTGTCGGAGAAGCAGAGAGAGGTGCTGTTGCTGCACGATCTGGAGGGTCTCCGGCACGCCGAGATCGGCGAGATCGTCGGGGTGTCGGAGGGGATGTCGCGCTATCATCTGATGCAGGCGCGGCGCGCGATGCGCGACCGGCTGTCGCGAGAGGATCTGGAGGTTGGAGATGAGTGATCGACGCGAGGACATCGGACACGAGCCGGATGTGCCGGCCGTGGACCTGTCCGCGCTCGACCCGACCGCCGACGCCCGGGCGTTCGACGGCCGCGTCCGCGATATCCTCGACGACGCCCGGTTCGAGCTCGCCCGCCGCCGCCGAGCGAGCCGCACCGGTGTGGCCGCGCGCTGGGGCCGCGTCGCGTGGCCCGCGGCGGCCGCGGTGGCGCTCGCGTCGCTTGCCGTGCTGCGCACCAGTCAGCCCGCGCTCGCGAGCGATCAGGTGACGATCGAGGAGGAGATGGCGCTCGCGGTCGGCGTGCCCGAGGCCCTGGCGGTCTGGGTGTCGGAGACCGACGCCCCGCAGATCTCCGAGATCCTCGTGGGGTGGGAGGAGTAGTGATGGTCTCCCCCGCGAACCGGCAGAGGCTCGAGACCGCGGCGCTTTTCCTCGCGGTGTTCATCGCGGGCGGGCTCGGGGGCGCCGCCGTCGAGCGTCGGTTGGGCGACGACCCGCGGGGCGAGCCGGGTCGCGACCTCATGCCGCCCGGCGAGATCCCGCGCTTCTACGAGGCGCTCGACCTGACCGACGAGCAGCGCGCCGAGATCCAGGCCATCCTCGACGCCGCGCGACCCGAGAGCGACTCGATCCTGCGCGAGACGATGCCGCGTCTGCGAGAGATCGCGCGCCAGACCCGCGAGGACATCGCCGACGTGCTGACCGACGAACAGCGACGGCAGCTCGAAGAGGGCTTCGAGCGGCGTCGGCGGGGCCCGAGCGACAGATCGCGGGGCCGGCGCGGCGGACCCGGCGATCGGGACGATCGGGGGCGGCACGACACCTCGGATCCCGACCGCTAGCGTCCCGCCTCCACTGGTTGATGCGCGCTTGAAGTCCGTATGCGAGATTGGGGAATGAGTTCCGACCCGCTCCGCAAACAGATCCTTGGCCTTCCGGCCGACGAGCGCTTCGAGCTCCTCGCCGATGTGTGGGACAGCATCACCGCCGAGCCGGAGGCCGTTCCCGTCCCCGACTGGCACCGCGAAGAGTTGGATCGCCGCCTACGGGAGCGAGCGCCAGCGACCAGGACTCGGAGGCGAGTTCGAACAGCAGTTGGAGGCCCTGACCTCCGTGATCGTGGATCTACCGGATGCATTCCCTACCGTGCATGCCGATCTCCGACGGGCGCTCATGAGGCGGCGTGTAGCTGGACGACGCCGTCGGTCTCGACCTCCTCGAGGCGCCCGATCTCGTCGTAGCTGTACACGTACACCGTCGTGTCGGTCTGGATCACCTGCGTGAGCGTGTCGACCCGTCCGAGCGCATCCCGCACGTAGGTCGCGTCGAACAGGTCGCTGCCGCTGTAGGCGGCCGAGAGGTCGGACAGCTCGCCGAACCCGTTGTAGCCGCGGCTCGTCGTCACGCTCCCCAGCGTCGTCCCCGCGTCGCCCCTCCTGCGACTGGACCGGGCGACGCGATCCCGTAGATTCTGCGCCGCTCACGTCGGACGCCCCGGCCGAACGCCCGCGGCTTCCGCACCCCGGTAACGAGACGGCCGCACGCGAGGGCGGGTGAATCCACAGAATCACGAGAACGGTGCGGGGTTGGCTGCGGATCGCGGAGTGGCCCGCACGACGCTCCCGGCGCGGATCGACCGCCTCTGGGAGTTCGCGTCCAACCTCTCCTGGACGTGGGACCGGGATGCACGTGCCGTCTTCCGGCGACTCGACGTGCGGCTATGGCGCCGCACCCGACACAACCCGGTCGACCTGCTCCTCCAGATCGACCCGGGCCGGCTCGAGCAGCTCGCCGCCGACCCCGAGTTTCTGGCCCGCTACGACGCCGTGTGTGCGACCGTCGACATGGAGCGGAGCGCGGCCGACACCTGGTTCGTGCGGAACTACCCCCAGCTGGCGACGCGTCCCATCGCCTACTTCTGCGCGGAGTTCGGGCTCCACGAGTCGGTGCCCATCTACTCCGGCGGTCTCGGCGTCCTCGCGGGCGATCACTGCAAGGCCGCTTCCGATCTCGGCGTCCCGCTGGTGGGCGTGGGGCTCCTCTACGCACGCGGCTACTTCGATCAGCGCGTGGGAAGCGACGGGTGGCAGGAGGATGGGGACGACACGTTCGACGCGGCGCACACGCCGCTCGAGCGCATCGAGGGGACCGATGGCGCGCCGTGGCTCACCTGGATCTTCAGCTCGGGCCGCAAGATCCACGTAGGGGCGTGGCGGCTGCGCGTGGGGCGCGTGCCGCTCATCCTTCTCGACACCGACCTCGAGGAGAACCACCCGGACGACCGCGAGCTCTCGCACAAGCTCTACGCCGGCGGGGTGGACCACCGCCTTCGGCAGGAGGGGCTGCTCGGGATCGGGGGCACGCGTGTCCTCGACGCGCTCGGGATCCGGCCGGCGGCGTGGCACGCGAACGAGGGGCATGCGGCGTTCATGATGGTCGAGCGTGTGCGGCGCCGGGTGGCGGACGGCGAGACGCTCGAGTCGGCCGTGGCGGCCGTCCGGGCGACGAGCGTCTTCACCACCCACACGCCGGTCCCGGCGGGGCACGATGTGTTCACGCACGAGCAGCTCGAGGAGTGGTCCGGCGACTACTGGGACCGGATCGCCGGACGCGACGACCTTCTCGCGCTCGGCGCCCACCCCGACGAGGAAGAGAACGGAGCCCGCTTCCACATGACGGCCGCGGCCATCCGGCTCTCCGAGCGTGTGAACGGCGTCTCCGAGCGGCACGGCCGGGTGAGCCGCGAGATCTGGAGCGGTGTCTGGCCGGACCGCGCCCCCGAGGACGCGCCAATCGGTCACGTCACGAACGGCGTCCACCTGGCCACCTGGATGCACAACGACATGATGGGGCTCCTCGACCGGCGGCTCGGCGCCGATGGGGGAGCGCGACTCGACGACCCGGCGCTGTGGGACGGGATCGACGCCGTGCCCGACGTGGAGCTGTGGCAGATCCATCAGGAGCTCAAGATCGGGCTGATCGACTTCATCCGTGAGGAAGCCCGCCGGCGGTGGACCGAGGGGTGGACGCGCGCCGCACATCTCGTCGGGGCCGGCACGCTGCTGAGCCCCTTCCCGCTCACGCTCGGGTTCGCCAGGCGGTTCGCCACCTACAAGCGGGCCGATCTGCTGTTCCGCGACCCCGACCGGCTGCTGGCCCTACTGTCCGACCCCGACCGCCCCGTCCAGCTCGTGTTCGCCGGGAAGGCGCACCCGCGCGACGAGGAGGGCAAGAAGGTGCTTCAGCGCGTGTACGAGCACACCCGCGACCGCCGGTTCGAGGGCCGCATCGCGTTTCTCGAGGATTACGGACTCCACATCGCCCACCGGATGGTCGAAGGGGTCGATCTGTGGCTCAACCTCCCGCGCGTGCCTCTGGAGGCGAGCGGGACCAGCGGGATGAAGGCGGCCCTGAACGGCGTCCCGCAGCTCGGGACCGAGGACGGCTGGTGGGAGGAGGGGTACACCGGCGCGAACGGCTGGTCGATCCCGCGCGCGCCGACCGACGCGACCGACGAGGAGGTGGACGCGCACGACGCCGAGCACGCCTTCCGGCTGCTGGAAGACGAGGTCGTCCCTGCCTTCTACGACCGACCGCAGGACGGGGCGCCCCCGGCGTGGGTCGCGCGGATGAAGGCCGCGATCGCGGCCGCCGGCGCCCGGTTCACCGCGCGCCGGATGGTGCAGGAGTACGCGAGGGACTACTACGTGCCGGCGCTCGCGTCCGCCGCATCGGCCGTGCCGGAAGAGGCGGGGGTCAGCTCGTCCACGTAGCGCACGAGCATGTTGCGCCACGTCGGCCAGTCGTGGTGCCACTCCTCGCCCCAGTCGTCCATTCGTACCGGCACGCCCTTCCGCTTCAGGAGCGCCTCTACGCGGAACGACTCGTCGATGTCCTCCGCCCGCCCGCGACCCGAGGCGAGCAGCACGAACCGTTCGCGCAGCGCCTCGAGCGGCGGCCCCTCGAGACCCGGCAGGTAGTGCACCGGCGAGGAGTAGTAGAAGTCCTCCGTGGCGCCCGCCTTGAGAAACCGCTGGAGATCGTACGTCCCGCTCATGCAGAGCGCGTGCGTGAACGCATCCGGGAAGCGGCACAGCACCGCGAGCGCGTTGAACGCCCCGATCGACGACCCGGCCGCGATGATCCCGATGGAGTCGCTATTGCAGTCCTGCCGGATCGCGGGGACCAGCTCCTCGTGCACGAACGCCTGGAACCGGTTCATCACGCGCATCCTGTGCTGGGGAGACCCCTCCCCCGCCAGCATGGCGCGCCCCGCCACCGAGTCGCACGAGTACACCTTGACCCGCCCGGCCTCGAGGAAGGACGCGAGCGTGTCGATCACGAGGAAGCGCTCGATCTCTTCGGCGTCGCCCCCGGCCGTGGGGAACATGAGCAGGGGCACGCCGACCTCGCCCCACCGGACGACGTTCACCTCCTGATCGAGCCTCGGCGAATGCCAGCTCGTGCGCTCCTTCATCTCGTGACCGCCTTCTCCGGTTTCTGGCGCCGTCCCCGCGCCGTGGTCACGACGCGAGCGGCGAGACCGAGCCGGGCGGCTCGAGCTCGCGGTGCCGCTGGATCCGCTCGAAGAACAGATCGGTGAACCCGTCGATCTCGTGCTCGGGGAACAGCGCGGCGACCTTCTGCCGAACCGCGTCGCGCGCCGTGTCGCCCGCGAAGAACGCGTCGGCCACCTCGTCGAGGTGACCCAGGTGCGTCTCGCAGAACTCGAGAAACCGCGCCGTCTCGAACCGCTCCTTCGCGATGGCCCCGCAGGCCCGTATTCGCTCTTCCACCGTCATCCCCGGCTGGCAGGCATCGAAGAACGGCTGCCAGTCGAGGTTCAGCCGCATCGGCCGCCGCGTCGCCGCGCAGAACACGGACCACCGGATGTTCGCCTTGATGAGCCACGGGAAGTGGTAGTGGAGCGACGTGACCTGCGAGTCGGGGCACGGGTTCGCGAAGTCGATCGGGACCCACCGGCCCTCCGAGCGCAACGCCTCGCACGAGTTGAAGTCCCACCCGAAGAAGGCGTTGATCGTGAGCGTCATGTCCCTGAGGATCTGCGCCTCGGCGGGGGCGATGAAATCGCGGCCCATCGTGTAGCGGTCGTGGAGCGGGGCGTCCGGGTCGTACAGGACGGCCCGGGTCTGCGGCCCCAGACCCACGCACCGCACGAAGCGGTCGAACCCCTCCACGCCGCGCTGGAGGTGCATGACGAACTTCCCGCTCTCCTCGTACGCGGCCCTGAGCGCGTCGGCGTCGTCGATGCGCGAGACGCCGCGCCACCCTCCCCCGTCGTACGGCTTCATGAACAGCGGATAGCCGAGCCGCTCGCCCACATCGCCCAGATCGAACAGGCGCGCGTACCGCTCGAGCGTGACCTCCAGATCCGCGACCGGCTCGTAAGACTTCGGGGGAACGAGCCAGGTGTCGGGGATCGGGAGACCGAGCCGGATCATCGCGCAGTACGTCGTCTGCTTCTCCATCGACTGGACGCTCCACGGGTTGTTGAACACGTAGAGGTCGTCGAGGATGACCGCCTTCTTGATCCACTCGCGCGTGGTGTGGTACCAGTGCGTGAGTCTGTCGATCACGACGTCGTAGCGGCACCCCTGCCTCAGGTCGAAGGGCTCGATCATCACCCTCTCGACCTCGAAGCGCAGGGTGTCGCCGTCGTGAGGGATCCGCAGATCGAGCGCCCGGAGGATCTCGCCGTACGCGATCGGCCAGCACAGGTCGGCTCCCAGAGAGAGCCCGATACGACGCGTGACGTCGCTCACTCGTAGACCATCCAGAGGGGTCCGGGGAACAGCCAGCTCAGCCCGGCCCGCAACCGGTCGCGCCAGTTTTCCCAGTTGTGTCCGTCTCGCGCCTCGACGAACTGGACCTCCATCCCCGTGCGTCTGAGCACCGGGATGAGCGCGCGGTTCTCCCACACCAGTGACTCGTAGACCCCGACCGAGACGAACGCCTTCGCCGCCAGACGGAACGGGTCGGCGCGGTAGTCGTTCATCATCTCGACGATCGGCTCGAATGCCGGCCCCCGCTCGCTCTCGCCGATGTCGGTGAACGCGAACGAACCGGACTGGAGCAGCAGCCGCCCGAACCGGTCGGGGTAGCGGCGCGCGACGTCGAACGCCGCCACGGCGCCGAGGCTGGCGCCCGCCAGCCCGCGGGCCTGAGCCCCCTCGATGAGGGGATAGCTGTCCTCTAGCCGTGGGATGACCTCCTCGACGACGTAGCGAGCGTGCCGCTCATCCCCCGTGTACTCGCGCATGCGATCGCCCGCCCCCACGCACGCGACGATCATCCCGGGGATCTCGAGCGCGTGGGTCAGGTTGTCGAGCACGGCGGCCAGGTTGGCGTACTCCAGGTAGTCGGGGCCATCGTAGACCACGAGCAGCGGGTAGCGGCGTGTCTCGCGGAAGCGGGCGGGCCGGTACACCGGAAAGTGGCGCGTCTCGCCGAACACCTCGCTCTCGAGGACCACCTCGTCGAAGCTCCCCGCCGGTACCGACGGATTCGGGGTCCCCCACGAAGGGACCTCGTACCCGCGGGCGGCGAGCACCGAGTTCGCGCCGAACGGGTCGCGGGCGCGCGCATCGTTGAACGGATCTTCGATCCACCGGGCGCCGCCGCCCTGGAGCACCTCGATCTTGTACTCGAGCCGGGAATCGTCGGGGATCTCGACGGTGCGATACCACAGGTCGGTCCCGGGTAGACGCGCGAACGGCTGCGAAGAGGGGAGCCCGAAGATCCAGTGCCGCAAACGTACCGCGTCGGCCGCCCCGCGATACACGAAGGTGTAGAGCGGCGGCTCGGCGAGCGGCAGCTCGTGCCCGGAGACGAACTCCTCCACCGCGCCGGGGTCGGACCCCACACGCTCGCGCAGCGCCTCGACCGCCGGCGAGGACGGCATGCTCGTCTCCCCGACCATCTCCACGCCGGTGAACCGCGCCATCGGCCCGCCCCTCACGCGGCCCGGGAGTCGGCGGGGGATCGCGAACCGTCGGCCGCGAGCCGGAAAGCGTCCGACGCCGACATCGTACCGTCGGCGGCGAACGCCATGCGCGACCCCGGATCGAGCAGGACGCATGTGTCGGGAGCGAACCGGCGCGCGAGTCGCCGCGTACGTACGACGTCCTCCAGGTCGAGGCGGCGGGTAGCGTGCGGGAAGAACATGACGCCCTCCAGCACCCCGAGCCCGTGCTCGAACATCTCGGCGTTCCCCGGTCCCCACGGCGGTCGGTCGTGAAACAGCGCGACCCGTTCGCCGAGAACCATGGCGCCCGCCGACCACGCGACGATCGTCTTCTTCGCGAGGAGCGGCGCGACGTCGAACAGCCGCAGCCGGTTCAGCAGCGTTGCCACGTGCCCGCCCGCGATCGCCACCACGTCGACCCCCTTGAGCGCCGACCCGATCGCGCGGCGCTGTTGGCGCACGACCGGGCGGTCGTGCGGCGCGAACTCATCCAGATAGGCCGCTCGCAGCTCGGCGACACGCGCGAGGTGACGCGCGTCGAGCCGCCGGAGCTCCTCCAGCGCATCCTCGCGCTCGGCATCGAGCACGGTCGCGTCGCCCTCGAGGCGGTTGAGCTCGGCCAGCGACGTCATGGCTCCGGCAAGCCGGCGGTTGTAGGCGCGGCGCAGCTCCTTGAGCCGCGACTGCACCGCGGTGTGCCCCGCCGCGAGCTCGGGATCCTCCTCGGCCACGGTCTCGGCGCGCGCGTAGAGCCCGAGGTCGAGCGTCTTCCGTCCCGTGTCGGCCTCGAGCCGACCGAGCTCGCCCTCACGCTCCTGCCAGCCCGCGGTGATCGTGGCGAGGACCCCGTCCCTGGCGAGCCGGCCGTCGGCCACGAGATCCTCGCACACGGCCGGAAGCGTCGGCGAGTCGCCCTGCGGGCCGAGGACGATCACGTGAGGCCGCTTCGCGGCGCCCGATCGTCGGCGCGCCGTCACGACACTCTCACGCGGACGGTCTCGCCCACCGTGTCGAGGATGCGGCGCAACTCGTCGTAGTCCCGGTGCCGGAATCGCATCCACGCGTTCGCCATGTAGCCGGCCTCGACCGGCTGCGTCGGCGTGCCGGGCGGCGGGATGTGCACGTCGATGATCCACTCGCCGAACCGGTCCTCGATCTCGTCGAGCCCGTCGTACCCGGCGATCCGTCCATCGGCCTCGGGGCGCAGCGTGACGATCCCGGCGGAGTAGCGGCGCGACAGACTCTGCGAGACGCGGCGGTGCAGCACGCACATCGCCCACTCGCGGTAAATGTCGAAGTCGTTGGCCGCCGCGTACAGGTCCCAGGCGCGGACCCCGGGGGGCCGGCACCCGATCTCGGAGAACAGCAGACCCCGCTCGCCGAAGAACCACTCCATGTGCGTCGCCGAGGTGTCGATCCCGAGCGTCTCGATCACCTTGCGGCCCAGCTCGCGTACCTCGCCGTACGCCTCGGCCGAATCCACCCGGTTCGTCGTGATGAACTGGGGCGAGATCCAGCGGGTCCGCATCGCCTCGAGCACGTTCGGGTAGTAATGCGTCACGAAGTCGTGAACGACCTGTCCGCCGATCGTGAGCGTGTCGTAGAAGGCCTCGTGCCCGGTCACGAGCTCCTCGATCGCCACCTCGCCGCCGCGTCCGACCCCGAGACGCGCGAGTAGCTCGACCAGCTCTTCCTCCGACTCGACGCGGTAGGTGCCGGATGCACCGGCCGCCGCCCGGGGCTTCACGATGACGGGGTACCCGATGTCGCGCGCGAAGTCGACGAGCTCGGCCTCGTCACCCGATCCGAGCGACCGCGCCGTCGCCACGCCGGCCTCGCGGAGCGCCTCCTTCATCGCCGGCTTGTCGCGGCACAGGAAAGCGGTCCGCACGGACGTCCCCGGGATCCCGAGGTGCTCGCGGACCCGCGCCGTCGGGAGGATGTGCGCCTCGACCGTCGCTTCGAGCCGCTCTACGGGCCGGATCGCGTGGATGCGCTCGACGACGCGGCCGACCTCCGCCTCGTCGCACACCGACCCCACCTGCTCGTAGTGGACGAGCCACGACTCGAGCTCGGCGCCCAGCGCCTCGCGCGGCGCCTCGCCGATGGCCGTGACGTCGGCCCCTGCCTCCGACAGGCCGCGGACGAAGTCCTTCTGGTTCCCGGGGAACCGGGGCTCTATGAATACGACGTGCATGTGCGTGAAACCCAGGAGGTCGCTGCTTCTCTAACGGGGCCATCCATGATACAGTGGGTGCCCTCGAACGTCAGCCCCGCCGACCGCGATGCGAGCGGCGTGCCGCGGGGGTGAAGAGAGACGGCGATGGTACGACGGATGTCGAACACAGTCTTCGTGGCCCCCTTCTTCCTGCCGACGACGCTCCGCTTCGTCGACGCGGTGTCGCGTCTGCCGGGGGTACGTCTGGGGCTCGTCAGCCAGGACCCCGCGAGGCTCCTGCCCGCGGACCTCCGCGGTCGGCTCGCGGCGCACACGCGGGTCGAGAACGCGCTCGACATCGAGCATCTGCGGACGGGTGTGGCGCAGACGGCGGCCGAGCTCGGGTCGGCGGATCGGCTGCTCGGGGCGCTCGAGGAGCTCCAGGTGCCCCTCGGTGAGCTGCGCGACGAGATGGGGATCTCGGGGATGGGCGGCGAGGCCGCGCGGAACTTCCGCGACAAGTCGCGGATGAAGGACGTCCTGCGTACGTACGGTCTGCCGTGCGCCCGCCACGTCCTCGCGGGCGACGCCGACGCGGCGCTCGCGTTCGCCGAGCAGGTCGGGTATCCCGTCATCGTAAAGCCGCCCGCCGGCTCCGGCGGCCGTGGGACCTTCCGGCTCGAGACCCGCGACCAGCTCGCCGACTGTATGCGGATGACGTCCCCGTCGCCCGACAGCCCCGCGCTCGTCGAGGAGTTCATCCGCGGAGACGAGCACTCGTTCGACGCGATCTCGATCAACGGGCGCGTGGTATGGCACTCGATCAGCCACTACTTCCCCTCCCCGCTCGAGGTCCTGCGGGAGCCGTGGATCCAGTGGTGCGTGTTGCTGCCCCGCGAGGTCGACTCGCCTCGGTATCGGGCGATCCGCTCGGTCGCGGGCGATGTCCTCGACGCGCTCGGCATGGTCACGGGTCTCAGCCACATGGAGTGGTTCTCGCGCCCCGACGGGTCGGTCGCGATCTCGGAGGTCGGCGCCCGCCCGCCCGGGGCGCAGTTCACCACCCTCATCTCGTGGGCGCACGACTTCGACCTCTACGACGCGTGGGCGCGGCTGATGGTGTTCGGGGAATTCGAGCCGCGCACCCGACCGTACGCGGCCGGCGCGGCGTATCTGCGCGGTCAGGGACGTGGCAAGGTGCAGCGGATCGAAGGGCTCGAGGAGATCTACGAAGAGGTCGGCCCGCTCTGCGTCGAGTCGAAGCTGCCGCGCGAGGGTCAGTCGCCGACCGGGTCCTACGAAGGCGAAGGGTACATCATCGTGCGGCACCCCGAGACCGAGGTCGTGGCGGAGGCGCTGGGGAAGATCGTCTCGCGGGTGCGCGTGGAACTGGGATAGAGAGATGAACGTCGTCATGATCTCGCCGGGTTACCCGGCGGAGATGCAGTACTTCACGCGCGGGCTCGCCGAGGTCGGCGCCAACGTGATCGGGCTCGGCGACCAGCCCGCTGCCGGACTCCCCGAGATCGCTCGAAAGGCCGTCGCCCGACACGTCCAGGTGCGATCGCTCGTCGACGAGGCGGATGTGATGCGCCGCGTCGAGGAGCTGGCCGAGGAGATCCCGATCCACCGGATCGAGTGTCTGTGGGAGCCGTACATGATCCTCGCGGCCCGGCTGCGCGAGTCCCTCGGTCTTCCGGGCATGACCGTCGCGCAGACCATCCCCTTCCGCGACAAGGAAGTGATGAAGGAGGTGCTCGACGAGGCGGGGATTCGGACGCCGCGGCACGGACGCGCCACGACCGTCGTCGAGTGTCGGGACGCGGCGGAGCGGATCGGGTACCCGCTCATCGTGAAGCCCGTCGCCGGCGCCGGATCCGCCGATACGTACCGCATCGACTCGCCGGCCGAGCTCGAGCGGATCTTCCCCGCCCTCCGCCATGTCCCGCAGGTGTCCGTGGAGGAGTTCATCGAGGGCGACGACATGACGTTCGACACCGTGTGCGTCGGCGGCAACGTCGCCCACTACAACATCTGCCGCTACCGGCCGCGCGCGCTCGAGTCGAAGCAGCACGAGTGGCTGAGCCCCGTGACCTATGCGCTCCGCGACCCCGATGCTCCGGAGGTGGCGCACGGGCGCCGGATGGGGTTCGCGGTCCTCGACGCGCTCGGCTTCGAGACCGGGTACACGCACATGGAGTGGTACGACACGACCTCCGGCGAGGCGGTCTTCGGCGAGATCGCGGCCCGTCCGCCCGGTGTGCGGACCGTCGACCTGATCAACTTCGCGAGCGACGTCGACACCTACCGGGGCTGGGCGGAGGCCGTCGTACACGCCCGCTGGACCCAGCCGATCGAGCGGAAGTACAACGCCTGCTGGATCGTCAAGCGCGCCCAGGGAACCGGCCGCATCGAGCGGATCGAGGGCCTCGCCCCCCTGCTCGAGGAGTACCGGCCGTGGATCTGCGACATCGACCTGCTGCCGGTGGGGGCCCCGCGCCGCAACTGGCAGGCGACCCTCGTCTCCGACGGGATGGTGTTCCTCCGCCACCCCGACCTCCAGACCCTCGAGGAGATGGCGGACGAGTTCGCGACACGGCTACAGCTCTTCGCAGGCTGAGGTCTGGCGGCGATTCCACCCTGTCGGTACGGGACTTCGTCGCGGACCTGGAGCGGGTACGCCGCCGGACGTTCTTCAGGGCGTCCGATTCCTGCTTCTGTGCGTGATGAAGATCCCGGCGAGGAATGGGGCGCCGTCGCCCTGAGGGGCCGTCTGCTCAAGGCTCGACCGGCCAGTTCGCCGCCCGCAGGCTCGCCGTAAGGCTCCGCCGGCCAGTTCACGAAGTGGCGGCCGGGGGGTTGACGGATTTTTGGGCGAGCGATTGCGCGGCCGAGGACCGCCTCCCCAGGTCCGAACCGAGCCCCTCACGGGCCTCCTCCGGGCCGTTTCCGACCCCACCCACCTTCCGAGCTTCCGCACCCCCCTGTTGATAGCTCTCGAGCGAATCTGAGAGGTCGAAAACCCGCTCCGTATATTGTCTT
>JAWWCR010000123.1:0-14907 GCA_033720355.1 Gemmatimonadota bacterium | reverse complement strand
GGCCGTGTCAATCTCTACGAATCGTAAACAACCGGATGGCGGCGTCGGCATCCCCTCCGTGATGCGGCAGTCGTCCTAGAGCGGGCCCTCTTCCCAGGGGCCCCGAATCGCGAACGTCATGCCCAGATTCCCCGGACCGAACGAGTCGAGATCGCCCTGGATGTTCACGAAGAGGATCCGCCCGTCGGGGCTGAACGTGGCCCCCGCGAACTCCCGCCCGTTCAGGATGTTGCGGGCGAACTCGAAGATCTCGCCCTCGGCGGTGAGACCGTGCAGTCGGCTGGTGCCGGTGGCGTCTTCGCAGAGGATCAGGCCACCACGCGGGCTGACGGTGAGGTTGTCGGGCGACTCGAGCACGTCGGAGTCGGGCGACTCGAATACGAGCACCAGGGCGTCCTGTTCGGGCACGTAGCGCCATACTTGACCCGACTGTTCGTCGCCACCGTTTGTCGAGTGGAAGTAGATGCCGCCGTCGCCGTACCAACACCCCTCGAGCCGGCTGAACCGCGCGCCGCCCTTCTCGCGCCCCTCGTTGTAGACGGTCGACGGGTCTGCCTCGGCTCCCGCGGGATCCGGGTCTTCGATCGGGACCCATTCGACCGGCAGCCAGGCCCCGGCGCGCTGGCCGCGACGCAGGTCGGCCTCGGGCCGGCCCGCGATCGCGAGCATCTCGAGGGTGCCGCCGTCGACCAGCCGCCCCGGTGTGCGCGGTGTGAAGCGGTAGAACCCGGACCGTCGATTCACATCCTCGGTCTCGTAAACGATGCCGGTCGCCGGGTCCACCGCCACCGCCTCGTGGACGAAGCGGCCCATGTCGCGCAGCGGCACGGCCGGCGTCTGCTCGTCCGCCGCGGCCGGCACCTCGAAGACATAGCCGTGCGGCCGGTCGAACTCCCGGTTCGTCCCCCAGGTGATCTCCTCGCAGGTGAGCCAGCTGCCCCAGGGAGTCGGACCGCCGGCGCAGTTGACGACCGTGCCCGACAGGCTGACGAAATCGCGCGCGATCTCGGGCGTGCCGTCGGCCCCGACCCTGATCTCGAGCGTCGTCGTGCCGCCCCCCGCACGGCGGTCGTACGCCAGCCGGGCATCGCCGAGCACGCGGGCGACACCGGGGAGATCCTTGTCCTCGTGGTTTCGGACGAGCCGGATCGACCCGTCATCCATCCCGAAGGCGGCCATCCCGTCGTGCGCGCGCGGCGTGGGCGAGCCATCCGAGAGGGGCGAGCCCTGGACGCCGAGCTTGACGTACGAGAACCCCTCGGGGAGCTCGAGCTCGGGACCGGCCTGCCGGAGACCGCCGTACCCCGGGACGGTGCGGCGCTCGGCGCCCCGCCGGTCCCAGGCGAGCAGCCCGGGCAGCGAGGGCGCGACGGCCGCCGCGCCGGCGTAGAGACCGGCCGTCCGGATGAACTCTCGGCGAGCGAGCGGCGCTCTGTCGGAATCGGGAGGGCTGATGCGTTCCTCCATCTGGCAGGTCGGGTAACACCGGCGCCCGGGCGCCGACGACCTATTCTGGCGCGGCGCACGGGCGGGGTCCAGTGAGTCGCTCCCTCGTTACCGTTGCATGGTTCAATGACACCTCATCGGGCGCGGCCGCTGATCGCGGCCCTCGCGACTCTTCCACTCGTCGTGTCCGGCTGCAACCCGTTCGCGGGTCCGGATCCGGATGTACGGGTGGTCATCTCGTCGGCGCGATTCGAGTTCGAAGAGCCGGTAACCTTCGAAGTCCGCAACGACCTGGACCGCGTCGTCGTTCTGTACGCGTGCGACGGGAACCCGTGGGTCGAGCTCCTCCAGCACGTCGATGGAGAATGGACCTCCGTCGCGGCGCCCGACTGCGCGGCCATCTACTCCTCGGACCCGATCGAGCTCGAGCCCGGCGACCGCGTCCGGGGCTTCCATCCCGGGCGCCACCTGCGCGGTCTCTACGGGCTCTCGCTCCCGTACACGTCGTACGAGCGGCGCGCCTCGGGCGGCTTCGGCGTGGCGACGATCGGAAACGCGAAGTCCGAGCCGTTCCATATCACGCGTTGAGCTGCCGGGCGGCGGTCGACGGTTACGACCTCACTCGCCCGGCGGCGGCGTGGTCACGAGAACCGCCGTCACGAGCAGGATGACCAGACCCGCCGCCAGCTCGGCCGCGACCGACTTCGGGAGCCGCGCGGGGTCGCCGCTGAGCGCGATCCGGCCTCGCGACTGTTTCCAGTTGTAGGCGCCGAAGCCGAGGATCACGAACAGCACCCCGACCTTGACCAGCAGCAGACGCCCGTAGGGGGTCCGCCAGAGCGACGAGACGGCATCGAGGTGGAGCCACGACGCGACGACCCCGGTGACGCCGAGCGTTGCGGCACAGACGAGGGCGAGCGGAGAGAACCGCGTCACCCACCCGATCAGGCGGTCTCTCCCGATCGGCAGACCCCGGCGTCGCGCGCCCGCCGCGACGGACGCCACGATGGCCAGCGTGCCGAGCCACACCCCGCCCGCGACGACGTGCACGACGTCGGAGGAGATGGCGAGCCCGCGCAGCTCGGCAGACCCCGCCGCATGTCCCGAGAAGGCCGGGGTGACGGCCAGCGCCAGCGTGGCGGCGAGAGCGAGGAGCCAGGCCGCCCCACCGCCCATCGGCGCCGGTGACCGGGAGGCGAGAGCGAACGCCGCGAACGCGAGGACCGCGAGCCCCGCCTGCCACATCCACGCGGTGCCGAACGAGGTGCCGGTGACGAGCAGGTCGAGCTCGGAGCGCCACGGCTCGAACGGGTCGCGGAATATCGCGAGCTCGGCGGCCAGCCGTCCGAGCGCACCGAGCAAGACGAGCGCGACCGCGAGCGCCGCGAGCGCCGCCGCGGCCCGTCCGGCGGCGTACACGCGGGCCCCGTCCGGGAGATCGGCGCCCTCCGATCCGGAGGCGGCGCCCTCGCGTGCCGGGGCGGCCGACCGCTCGGGACGGAGGATCCACATGTCGAAGGTCAGGGCCCCGATGGCGACGAGCAGCCCGGTGAACACGACCCACCGGGAGACGACGCCGAGAACGGCGATCGTCACGGCACCAGCGCCGTCGCGCGACGGGTGAGGTCGGCGTACGCGCCGGCCTCGAGCTCGGCGAGCGCGGCCGCGCGCTCCTCGATGCCGACGATGAGCCGCGCGAGCAGCTCCTCCTGGCCCTGCGTCGGCGCGCCATCGCCCATCGATGCGAACCGCATGAGCCGGGCGAGCTTGCTGTCGATCCCCGTCGGCTGCGCGATCAGATCCTGCCCGGCGCGGGCCCGGTACTGGACGAGCCGCTCCTCGAGCACGTACAGCTCGGTGCTCACCGATTCGAGCTCGCGACGCAGCGACTCGCGGAACTCCTCCTCGCCACGCGCGGCCCCGACCTTCTCCTCGGCATCGGTCCGCAACTCCCTGATCCGTCCCACCAGCGCCATCGTCTCGCTCAAGCGGTCGCGCGCCGCGAGCAGGAACTCGTACTGGGCGACGAGATCGGCCCGGGACGCCGTGGTCCGCGGATCGGCGATGACCGAGAACGGCTGACGGTGGACCACGCCGTCGATGTCGAGCGCCACCTCGTACTCGCCCGGCGGCACCCGGGGACCGGCGGGGCTTCCCTGGAAGACCGCATCGTCGAGCACCTCGGCGGGCGCGACACGCAGATCCCACACGAAGGTGTGCGCCCCGGCCGCGGCACCCGGCGCGAAGGTGCGGATCACCTCGCCGCCCTGGAGGATCGAGAGAGCCACCTCCCCCGCATCGCCGGACAGCCAGTAGGGGATCACCACGCCGTCCGGCGGGTTCGCACCGGCCGGATCGCCCGGCCCCGGGCGGCCGAGCCCCGAGTACTGCGCGGCTCGCGAGGCGCCCGCGGCCCAGCGGATCGTCGGACGTGGCCGGAACAGCGTGTTCGTCCCGGGGGCCGCCTCGACGACCTGCGCGAGCAGGGCGACGTTGTCGAGGATCCAGAACGATCGTCCGTGCGTGGCCGCCACCAGATCGCCGTCCCTGAGCGCGAGGTCGTGGATGGGGACCACGGGAAGATCGAGTCGGAGCGACTGCCACGCATCGCCCGCGTCGAACGAGACGTAGACGCCCCGCTCGGTCCCCGCGTACAGGAGACCCGGCCGGTCGGGGTCCTCGCGGATCACGCGGGTGAAGTCGTCCTCGCGGATGCCGTCGGTGATCCGCGTCCACGTCACGCCGTAGTCGGTCGTCCGGTACAGGTAGGGCGCGTGATCCGACAGCTTGTACCGGGTCGCGGCGACGTACGCCGTGGCCGCGTCGTGCGTAGACGGCTCGATGATCGAGATCATCGCGAACTCGGGAAGATCCGGGATCGTCACGTCGTCCCATGTCTCGCCGCCATCGTGCGACACGTGTGTGAACCCGTCGTCCGACCCCGCCCACAGCAGACCCGGCGTCACGGGCGACTCGGCGAACGCGAAGATCGTGGCGTACCACTCCGGCCCGTACGCCTCGCGGGTGATCGGGCCCCAGTACTCGCCGGGCTCCTCGTTCCCGTACGACGGCGTCGGCTCGAGCGTAGACGGATCCGCCCGCGTGAGATCCGGCGAGATGACCTCCCACGTCATCCCTTCGTCCGTCGTCCGGTGCACGTGCTGCGACGTCGCGTAGAGCACGTCGGGGTCGTGCGGCGAGGTCATCACGGGGTACGTCCACCAGAACCGGTAGTTGATGTCGGCGGACCCCCACCCGTAGTGCGTCTCGGGGTTCGGCGAGATGTCGCGGACCTGCTTCGTCCGGTGGTCGTACCGGGTGAGGAAGTGGTGGTCGGCCGAATAGACGATGTCGGGGTCGGCCGTGTTGACCGCGATGTATCCGTCCTCACCGCCTCCGACGGTGAACCAGTCCTCGATGGTGATGCGTCCGAGGTCCGAGCGGCTCGGGACGGAGATCGACGTGTTGTCCTGCTGCGAGGCGTAGAGCCGGTATGGCGTCCGGGTGTCGGTCACCACGTGATAGAGCTGCGCGGTCGACTGGTTGAGGATGTCCGACCACGACCCGCCGCCATCGAAGCTCACGCTCGCGCCGCCGTCGCTCCCGACGACCAGCCGGTCGGGATCGTCGGGGTCGATCCACAGGTCGTGATGATCCGGGTGCGGGGTCGAGACCCCCGCGAACGTCTCGCCGCCATCGGTCGACTTCCACAGACGGACGTTCAGCACGTAGAGCGTGTTCGGGTCGGTCGGGTGCGCGGTGAGGTGGTGATAGTACCACGGACGCTGGAGCAGATCGGCGTCCTCGTTCACCCGGCTCCAGGTCGCGCCGCCGTCCTCCGAGCGAAACAGCCCCTTCTCGCCGAGCGTCGCATCGATGATCGCCCACACCCTGTCGGGGTTCGCGGGCGAGACGGCGAGCCCGATCCGCCCCTTGAGGCCTCCGGGCAGCCCGGGGTTGTCGGTCAGCTCCGTCCACGTGTCGCCGCCGTCGGTGCTCTTGAAGAGGCCGGTCCCGGGCCCGGCGCTCCGGAACCCCCAGGGGAAGCGGCGCAGCTCGAGAAGCGAGGCGTAGATCGTGTTCGGGTCGCTCGGATCGAGGACGAGGTCGATGGCGCCGGTGTCCTCATCGCGGTAGAGGACCTTCTCCCACGTGACGCCCCCGTCGCGGGTCCGGTAGACCCCGCGCTCCTCGCTCGGTCCCCACGCATCGCCGAGCGCCGCCACCCACGCGACGTCGGGGTCGGTCGGGTGGACCGCGATGCGGCCGATCTGGAGGGTCTCGGCGAGCCCGAGGTGACGCCAGCTCTCGCCGCCGTCGTCGCTGCGGTAGACGCCGTCGCCGTGCGACGCGTTCCCGCGGATGCACGCCTCGCCCATCCCCACGTAGACGATGTCGCCGTTCGATCGCGCGACCGTCACGGCGCCGACCGACCCGGTGTCGAAGAACCCGTCGGAGACGTTACGCCAGTGGATCCCGCCGTCCTCCGTCCTCCACACGCCGCCGCCCGCCGCGCCCTGGAAGAAGGTGAGCCGGTCGGTGGGGTGGCCCACGACGCCGAGGACCCGCCCGGCGCGCCCCGGTCCGACCGAGCGCCACGACAACAGCTCGAGAGCGCGCTCGTCGACCTGCTGGGCCGAGCCGGGCCCGGGGGAGGCGAGCGACAGGGTGACGAGGGCGAGCGTCGCGAGCGCGAGCGCACGGTGCGCGGGGCCGAAGCGGTCGTTCATGGGCTGGTCCTCGGTGGAGCGGATCGGGTCGTCAGCGGGGCTCGAGAAGGTTGAGGATCGGCCAGATGATCTCGAGCATCAAGGGCAGGTCCTCGTCGTTCGACACCGTGCTGATCGCGATCCCCGAGTCGGGGCGGAGCACGAGCCACGTGCGGGTCTCGGCCTGGCTGCCCGAGTGCAGGTGCACGCGCTTGCCGCCGATCTCATCCACGACGGCGACGGAGACGCCGAACCCGTAGTAGGACTCCTGCACGCCGTCCGGGGGCACGTCGGTCTGCGCGGCCATGCTCTCCGGACCGATCAGCCGGCCGGCGTTCCAGGCGAGCGCGAACCGGACGAGATCGCTCGCCGTCGACACGTGCCCGCCCGCCGGGAGGTTCTCGCTCACATCCCGGAAGCGCGAGCGGCGGAGCTCGCCGCCCGCGCTGCGGACATAGCCGCGGACACGCCCGGGGATGATGGCCCACGCGTCGTCGTCGCGTGTCAGCGTCATGCCGGCGGGCTCGAAGATCAGCTCGTCCATGAGTTCGTTGTAGGGGCGACCGGCCGCGCCGCGCATGACACACCCGACGAGTCGATACCCGAAAGACGTGTACTGGAAGGCGGTGCCGGGCTCGAACAGCAGTGAATCGTCCGCGAACCGCCCGATGGGGGCGACCGTGTTGTCGTATCGAACCGTGCTCCACCGGTCGGCGTCTTCCTGCTTCTCGCGCAGGGCCCTCCGCTCTTCGGGGGTCTGCGGGTTCTCGCCGTTCGCGCCCCAGTAGTGACGGACCCCTCCCCGGTGCCGCAGCAGCTCGCGCGTGGTCAGGGGCCAGCGCTTCTCGGGGTACGCGCGACAGTACTGCTGTACCGGCGCGTCGAGATCCAGACGACCCGCCTCGACGAGCGCCAGCGCCGCGGTGGCGGTCATCCATTTCGAGATCGAGGCCGTCCGGAAGCGCGACTCGTTCGACAGCGGGATGTCGTTCTCGAGGTCGGCCATCCCGTAGGCGCTCGCCCACGCAACGTCGTCGTCGATCCCGATCGCGACCTGGAGCCCCACGACGTTGTTGGCGTCGACCCACTCCCGGACCAATCGGTCGATCTCGCCGGCCGTCGGCTCGGGGATCTGTGCGGACGCGGGGGTGGCGCAGACGGCGAGCATCGCGAACGCGGCGACCGTGCCGCGGGATCGTGCTGTCATGGGTGTACCGGGGACGAGGTGTCGTGGGGGCGCCTTCGTTCGAAAGCGCCAATCTAGCATGTCGCGGCCGACGCGTGACCCGGAGCCGGGTTCCGCCGTCTGACCACTGGACCCGGCGCACCGGAAAGGCCGGGCGGGGTCCCCACTTCTCTTGCTGCAAGGCGGAGCATGGCGCGCACTCCATCGACCAGGGCACGCGTCGTCATCGGGCTGATCGTCTCGGTGGCGGTTCACGCGGCGGCGCTCTCGCTCGTCACGATCGACATTCCGCAACCGGGCGACGGGCGCATCGAGCTCGTGCTCGTCGCGGCCGAGCCTCCCGAGGCGGAGACCTCGCCACCGATCCGCGTGATCGAGATTCGTCCGCCGGGCACGCGGCTCCCCTCCGGCGGAGGCGCGAGCGGCGAAACCGTGGAGACCACCGCGAGACGCGTCGATCCCGGCGCGTCCGCCGTGCTGGCTGCGGTGGTACCGCGACCCGCACGACCCGTTCGGGACGGCGGTCTGTCCAGGGTGGCTCTCGCACCGCCCGCCCCGTTGAACCCGGCGGCGACCGTGGTGCTGGCATCGGCACCCGTCGTCTCGAGCGAAGACGACGACGCGAGCGTACCGAGACGGCCGGGTCGTGGAGTCGTTCTTCGCGGACCCGGCGAGTCGGGAGGGGCGGGAAGCATCGGGAGCGGATCGGCCGGCCGCGGGATCGGGCCGGGTACCGGAGGGGTGACGATCACCGGCCCCGGCGGCGACTGCATCACGCCCGGGAAGGCCCTCCCCGGACGAACCGGTCCCGTTGCCGGACTGCCCCTGGGCGGGGTCGCCCGACCCGTCATCGGCGGGACGGGCAGGCCGGGCGGCGGGTTCCGCCGACCCTAGCGCAAGGACGCCCCGTCGGCCGAGTCGTCGGCGTTCCGGTCGCCGACGTCCGCCGGCGCGTCATCGTCGATGGGGTCCGTCCGGGGGACATACGGGCGACCCGTGATCACCACCCCACCACCGACTCCGCCGTAGGGGTAGCCTCCCCAACCGCCCCAGCCGCCGTAGCCGCCGTAGCCGCCGTAATACGGGTATCCGGCGACCCCGACGCCGACGGAGACGCTGCTGCCCGCGCACGCCGTGAAGAGGGCTGTCCCGACCACGACGGCCACGGAGGCGAGTAGCTTCCTCGAGATCCGTCCCGTCCGCATCATCCGGAGCCCGCCTCTCCGGTGTCGCCCGACTCGTCGGGGACGGGCCACTCCTGTACCGCGAACAGCGCGCCCGACGGGTCGGCCATGACCGCGGCGCTGCCCCGGATCATCGCGCCGGGCGCGATCAGCAGCTCGCCGCCCAGAGACTCCACCCGATCGGCGATCGCCTGCGCGTCGGCGACAGCGATGTAGGGAAGCCAGGCGGCCTCCGCGCTGCTCCCTTCCGGGAGCTCGCCGATCCCCGCCCGGGGCGCGCCATCCCGGGTCATCAGGAAGTAAGGCCGCGGCTCCACGCCGAGAAACTCGGGCGTGTAGCCGAGCACGTCCTCGTAGAAGGCGACCGCCTGCCGCGCGTCGGGGGTCCATAGCTCCGTCCACAGAAACTCGCCGGGCTCGAAGTCGTCCCGATCCTCCGGATCCCCGCCGCTCGCGCGAAGCAACACCACGCGCGCGCCGGCCGGGTCGTTCACCACCGCGTACCGACCGCGATCCGGGAGATCCCGCGGCTCGACGTTGATCGTCCCGCCGCGCCGGGCGCGACCGGTCGCCGCATCGACGTCGGCGACCGAGACGGAGCTGAACCAGACCGCCCCCTCGACGTCCTGCTCGGTCTCGTAGGTGGCGACGATCGTGGCGATCTCTCGCCCGTTCGCGCGGACCACGTGGATCGCATCTCCCCCGTCGAGCTCCCGATACTCCCAGCCGAAGAGCTCGGCGTAGAATCGCTTCGCACCCTCGACGTCGTCGGTGATCAGGTCGTGCCAGACGAACTTGCCGGGGTACTCGAGGTTCGTCGGGGTGGGATTGAGCGACGGGATCGGGCCGATCTGGCCCCCGCCCCCGCCCCCGCTCGCGCACGCGGCGAAGAGCGCCGGGAGCAGGATGTGCCCGAGGGCCGTCCGAACCCGGACGCGGCTCTCGGGGTGTATGTGGATCAACCGCATCGGGCCTCCGCATCGGCTGAGTCAGCGCACCGGCGGCCCAGTATAGCGGGGGGTGGGACCTCGCGCGTCGAACGCCCGGATCGGTCGCCAGCGGCGACGGCGGCTTGCCGTCGGCGGAGGATCCGCGTATCCACGCCTGGTAGTGCGACGTGGCGCAGGTAGCCAGGTTCGCGAACACCGAGCGGAGGCATCGGAACCGAACGTCCACATGTCATCTCCCGATCTGAACTGGCCGTGAGCATCGAGCGCCACCACGTCGTCGTGATCGGCGCCGGTCCGGCCGGTACCGCCTGCGCCGGCATGCTCGCCGATCGCGGCCACGACGTCGCGCTCGTCACGAGACCCGAACCGCCCGCGGCGGAGCTCGCCGAGTCGATCCCGGCTTCGGCGCGTCGGCTGATGGACGAGGTCGGGGTGCTCGACGCGGTCGACGCGGCCGACTTTCACCCCAACGGGGGAAACACCGTGTGGTGGGCGGGTCGTCCGGAGCGGTCGGAGCCGTTCGCGGAGGGGCTGCGCGGCGTCCACGTCGACCGGGCCGGTCTCGAAGCGGTGCTGCGGGCCCGCGCCGCGGAGCGGGGGGTCCGTGTGCTGGCGGACGCGCCGGTTCGCTCGGTCTCGCCCCTCGGGGCGGACGGGTGGCAGGCGGTCGCGGGCGACCGCACCCTGCGCGCGTCGTGGCTCGTGGACGCCAGCGGGCGCGCCGGCGTTCTGGCGCGCGGCGCGAGGACGGATGACCGTGCGACGGGTACGCTCGCGCTGATCGGCCGCTGGCGTATCGAAGGCGCCCGGGACCAGCCCGATACCACGCATACGTGGATCGAGAGCCACGCCGACGGCTGGGTCTGGTCGGTCCCCCTCACCGCCGACACGCGCTGCGTGACCGCAATGCTCGACCCACGACGATCTGAGACCGAGCGCGGTCCCGATCCGGGCGCCACGCTCGAGACCGAGATCGTGCGCGCTCCCGCCATCGCGGCCCGTCTGACGGACGCGGTCCGGCTGGGGGAGGCGACGGCGTGCCCCGCCTCGCTCTACACGACCGGGGCGTTCACCGTCGAGAGGGCGCTCGTGGCGGGCGACGCGGGATCGTTTATCGACCCGCTCTCGTCGTACGGCGTGAAGAAGGCTTTCGCCTCCGGCTGGCTCGCGGCGATCGCGGTGCACACTTCGATCACGGACGAGTCCATGTGGGAGGCCGCCTTCGCCTACTTCGACGCGCGGGAGCGCGAGGTGTACCGGCGGTACCGGGCGCTCTCGGTCCCTTTCTTCGAGGAGGCCGCGGAGACCTACGGCACCGAGTTCTGGACGGCGCGAGCGGCCGCGGCCCGACGGGCGGCGACCGGCGAGGGGGCGGGTTCCGCGATCGACGCCGGCGCGATCGACGCCGCACCGATCGACCCCGCCGACGCGCTGGCCGCCGATGTCGACGCGGATGCCCGGGTCGGCGATCTCGATGTCAGGGAGGCGTACGAGGAGATTCGCCGACGGCCGGGGGTCCAGCTCGTCCCTGGTCGCACGCTGGAGAAGACGACGCGGCCCCTCGTGCGAGGCGACCGGATCGTGCTTGCCGACCACCTGTCGTCCGGGCGCCTCGCCCGGCCGGTCCGGTACGTCCGCCACGTCGATCTCGTGACCCTGGTCGAGCTCGCGCCCCGATACGACCAGGTACCCGACCTCTTCGAGGCGTACGAGCGGCGCGCGACCCGGGTCGAACTTCCCGACTTCCTCGGGGCGCTCGCGTTCGCCGTGGGCAAGGGCTTTCTCGACCTGCCGGACTGGCGCCCGACCCGGCCGGACGTCACAATCTGAGCGCGGGACGGGGCCGCACGCCCGCGTCCCTCCGCTCGAGCCCCGGGGTTCGACCGGAGCCCCCCGTAACGGAGGATCGATGCACCGACGTCTTCGTCTCCTCGGCGCCGCGGTCGTGATCGCGGCCGTTCCGACGATCGCGGGCGGCCTCTCGCCAGTCCCCGAACCGGCCCTCGGCCGCACCACGATCTCGTCGATCACGGTGCAGGAGGACGAGGGCTACCCGATCGAGAGCGAGACGATCGTCGCTCGCTGCGAGCGCTGCCACGAGCAGGACGATGCGGGGCGGATGACCCGCATCTCCTACGAGCGGAAGACCCCCGAGGGGTGGCAGACGTCGCTGCGACGGATGGTCGCGCTCAACAACCTGACCATCTCGCCCGACGAAGCGCGCGAGGTCGTCCGCTACCTCGCCAACGAACAGGGGCTCGCGCCCGAGGAGCTCGAGCCCGGGCGGTTCGAGGTCGAGCGCCGGCTTATCGACCACGTGTACGAGGCCGACCCCGAGACCGAGTGGACCTGCATCCAGTGCCACTCGATGGGTCGGGTGATCACTCAGCGCCGCACGCGCGAGGAGTGGGAGCTGCTGCTCGCGACGCACCGCGGGCTCTATCCGCTCGTCGATTTCCAGGCGTTCCGCCGCAGCGGCCCGGCCGAGGAGGGCGAGAACGGTGCTCCGACCGACCGACGGCACCCGATGGACAGGGCCGTCGACCACCTGTCGGCGGCGTTCCCGCTCGACACCCCGGAATGGTCGGCGTGGAAGGCCACGATGCGGCCGCCGCGTCTGGCCGGCACCTGGGCGCTCGACGGGTACGAGCCGGGGAAGGGCCGCCTGTTCGGGACGGTGACCATCTCGGAGGGGGCGAATCCGGACGAGTTCGAGACCCGGTCGAGCTACACGTACGCCGAGACCGGCGAGACGGTGAGCCGGACGGGAAGCGCGATCGTGTACACCGGCCACCAGTGGCGGGGTCGGTCGAACCCTGGCGGCGCGGATGAGCTGCGCGAGGTGATGTCCGTGGAGCGCGGCTGGGACGCGATGTCCGGACGCTGGTTCAGCGGCGCATACGACGAGCACGGGCCGGACATCACGCTGCGACGCCTCGGCTCGGACGCCGGCGACATCCGGCCCCGAATCCTGGGCGTCCACCCGCCCGCCGTACGTAGGGGCGCCGTGACCGAGGTCCGGGTGTGGGGATACGCGCCTCTGGACGAGTCCGATTTCGGGCCCGGCGTGACCGTGACCCCGGTGGGCATGGAGGGCATGACCGGGGTCCCGGTGTGGACCCTCTCGCTCGATGTCGACAACGACGCGGCGCTCGGTCCGCGCGACCTGTACGCCGCCGAGGCGAGCCTCGCCAAGGCGATCGTCGTGCACGACGGCGTCGACCGTCTCGAAGTGACGCCCGCCACCGGGATGGCGCGCGTGGGCGGCGCGAACTTCCCGAAGGGCTATCAGGTGTTCGACGCCATCGGGTGGAACGACGGACCGGACGGCGAGCCCGAGACCGGGGACGATCTGCGGCTCGGGCGAGTCCCCGTCGAATGGTCGCTCGAGGAGTATGCGGCGACGTACGACGACGACGACGTCCGGTTCGTCGGGTCGATCGACGCGGCGGGCGTCTTCACGCCGAACGACGACGGGCCCAACCCCGAGCGACGCGGGAACCGTAACAACGTCGGAGATGTGTGGGTCACGGCGTCTTTCGACCGCGGTGCGGATCGTCCGCTCCGCGCGCGTGCCCACCTGCTCGTGACGGTGCCACTCTACATGCGGTTCGATCCCTGGCAGGCGGCCCCACCGACGAGGCTGGTACCGTGAGCGCCGGAGCGGGAGCTGCCGCAGCGGGCACGAGCGACGCACGCGCCGACCTGAACGCGCTTCTCGCTTTGCGCGAGTTCCACCCCTTCGAGGCGGCGGGCGAGCGGTTCGTCTACATGGTGCCCTCGGCCGGCGTGTTCCGGCTCGATGGGCCCTCGGCGGCCGTGATCGACGCGCTGGCGGACGGCCCGCGAAGCCCCGACGACCTGGTGGCCGAGCTGGCGGACAGCTTCGGGGCCGGCAGGGTGCAGGAGACCCTCGAGGAGCTGGCCGGGATCAAGGCGATCGGCGCGGCGGACGCGCCCCGCGAGGAGGTGGTGAACGACCTGCCGCCCGACGGCTTCCCGCTCACGACGATGGTCCTCAACGTCACCAACAAGTGCAACCTCGCGTGCACCTACTGCTACGAGTACGGCGAGGACATTATCGTCGTGACCACGTTCGGAGATAAGACGAAGTTCATGCTCGACGAGACCGCGCGGGAGAGCGTCGAGTTCCTGCTGAAGGAGTCAGGGGATCTCCCCGTCGCTCACCTCACCTTCTTCGGCGGCGAAACGCTGCTCAACTTCCCCGTCCTCCAGGACACCGTCGCCTACGCGCGGCGGCGCGGGGCGGAGGTCGGGAAACGGATCGAGTTCAGCCTCACGACGAACGCGACGCTACTGCGTCCGGACATCATCGAGTGGCTCGCCGAGAACGAGATCGGCGTCACCGTGTCGATCGACGGGCCGAAGGAGATGCAGGACAGGATGCGGGTGTTCCACAGCGGGCGGGGCTCGTACGAGACCGTCCAGCCGAAGATCCGCGAGCTCCTGAGCAGGCACCGGACGCGGCCGATCGGCGCCCGGGTGACGCTCACACGCGAGAACCTCGACATCCGGCGGATCTACGAACACCTCAGAGACGACATGGGGTTCTGGGAGATCGGCTTCGCGCCCGTGACGACCGATGCCAGCCGCGACTACGCGATCGAGGACGAGGGGCTCGACGACATGCTCGGGCAGTTCGAGGAGCTCGCCTACGAGTGGCTCGAGGCGGCGGTCGAGAACCGCCACCACGGCTTCTCGAACGTCAAGGACACGCTCGAGGAGATCCACAAGGGCGTGAGTAAGGCGTACCCCTGCGGGGCCGGGCTCGGGCTCATGGGCGTGTCCACGGCCGGCGACGTGGGGCTGTGCCACCGGTTCGCCGGATCCGAGAACCACAAGTTCGGGACGGTCACCGAGGGCATCGACCGCGAGCACCAGCGCGAGTTCCTCGAGGACCACCACATCAAGAACAAGACGGATTGCCACACGTGCTGGGCGCGTCCGATCTGTTCTGGCGGGTGCTACCACGAATCGCACGTACGAAACGGATCGACGACCGGCCCGAACCTGCACTTCTGCACGTGGGTGCGGAGCTGGACACACACGTGTCTCCAGATCTACGGCGAGCTCTCCGAGCGCAACCCGGAGTTTCTCGCCAGGTTCGACGCGTAGCCGGTACCGGCGGCCGCGTCGCATGGGCGCCGTGCTGGCGCCACACGGAGGAGGGAGAGGCGGCATGAAGCACCTGAGACCGATCAACCAGAAGGCCGGCCGGATCGAGGCCCAGATCCGTCGCGAGCGGGACGCCGAGGAGCTCGATGTCGTCGGGCTCGAGACGCGGCCGCCCGATGGTCCGCATATCCCGCTCGGTTGCTCGCTGGTGTTCTTCCCGGGCTGGGAGGCCGACAGCGAGGGCGGTACGGCGGGGCTGTGCCAGCCGGTCGAGCGCGATCTGTTCGACTGCCACT
>JAWWCR010000122.1:0-15014 GCA_033720355.1 Gemmatimonadota bacterium | reverse complement strand
GACGCCTGAGAGTCGAGGACGTACAGCTCGCCGTCAGGGCCGATCTCCTCATCGAGGATCTCGCCGGAGACGTCCGCGCCGTCGCCGTCCATCGCCCCGAGCCGGACCCGCTCCTCGAGCGCCCACTCTTCGCCGTCGTCCCACAGCGGGACGTCCTGGTTGTGCACGACCACCTGCCCGTTCGCGAGCGTGTCGATGCTGCCCGCCCAGCCCCCACCCGACGCCCCCTCGGGGGATTCTCCGCACCCGGCGACCAGAGGGAGGAGGACGAGCGCGGCCGCGGGTCGTACGCGGGATGGGACGTGGATCATAGGGGCTCCCGGGTCGGTGTGGGCTCGGTCAGTCTACTGGACAGTCGCGGCCACGCCGAGCGTTGTCCGCCGACGGACCGCCGCCTTCCCGCGCACCGGCGGCCTGGCCGTTGACGTGATGGTGCTATGGTGCCGCGGCTTCGTCCGCGTCTCGTCGAACAGCCGTGCGATACCCGACGCGAGGACGCCGGCAGGGGCGATCGAGCTGCTGTCGGCGATGGTCGCCCTGGACGGTCACGAATTCTGGGAGGACAGGACGTCGATCGTGCGCTCGCACCACGGCTCCTTCGACCGGGTGGTGAGCTAACCGCCAGGTCACGGACGCGCACCTCCTCGACGTCGCGCGTACGCACGAAGGGCATGTCGTGAACCTTCGATCGAGGTGTCCTCGATCTGGTGGAAGGTGGGGAAGGGTCCGCCGAGGTGCGGCTAGTCCCGTGAGGCCGTGACCCGGGCGAGAAACTCGAGCACCGCCTCCCATGTCGGCTCGACGTCGCCTTCCACCCGGTTCGGGTTGAGCATGCTCGACCCGTGGACGCCGGGGCCCGCCACGTGGATGAAGAACCCCCTCTCGCCGAACCGCGTGGTCTGTGCGCGGACATGCTCGAGGTCCGCCTCCGAGCGGGGACGGAGAACGAGCGTGGGGACCGACACGCCGTCTGCGAACGCATCCGCCGGACACGCACCCATGGGCTCGCCGCCCGCGGGCGAGAACGCGAGAAGCGCGCGGATCTCCTCGGGGTGCTCGGCCGCGAGCCGCATCGCGAGCGCCCCGCTGTAGCTCGACCCCCACGCGACGATCGGCAGGTCGCCCGCGATCGAGCGGGCGTGGGCCAGCGCGGCCTCGAGATCGGGGTAGGCGTCGCAGTAGTGCAGCTGGCCCCCCGCGGCTTCCATCGTCCGGTTGGCCCCGCCGAGCATGTCTCCGCCCGCGCGCGCATCGACCGCGATGGCGACGTAGGCGTTCCGCAGGAGCCGCGGGATGATGCTCGCGTACTCCGCGTGCGCGTTCGCGCCGCCCTGGTGGAACAGGAGTAGCACGGCGCGCGCGTTCGCGGGGTCCCCGTGCACCTCGCCGAACACGGGCGTTCCATCCGACGTCTCCAGCTCGAGCGGCCGCGCGCCCGCGAGCCAGCCGGTCTCGGCACCCTCGATCCCGACGACCCGGCCGTCGAGGTCCCAGGCCGGGTCGGCCTCGATGCCGAGGTGGGCGAGCGCCGTGACCGCGACGTCGAGCACACGCGGCGTCCCCTCGATCTCGCCGCGGAGGGCCGACGGCCCGCTCGCGACGAAGAAGCTCGTCAGCTCGGCTTCCGAGCGGCCGCCGTGCCCGCCGTTCGGCCGCCGACCGTGATCGGTCGAGAGCAGGATCAACCAGTCCTCATCCGCGTAGCCCGCGCGGGCGCGCACGGCGGAGACCAGACGCCCGACCTGCGTGTCGGCCTCCTCGATCGCCGCCCGGTATTCGGCCCCGATCGATCCGGTCTGGTGGCTCGTCTCGTCGGGGTTGCCGAGATAGACGAAGAGCGCGTCGGGGTCGCCGGTCGATAGCGCCTCGATCGCGGCGTCGACGCCCTGCCGGTCGCCTTCCGCCCACCCGACGTCGTATCCGTTCACGACGAACTTCGTGTCGGGCCGGTCGTCGAAGAGCGGCCCGCCCGAGTCCTCCGCGACGAGCGGCAGCCAGTCGGCCGCCACGAAGGTCTCGAGGTCGGGTCGTACGGACTCGATGCGGGTGAGGAAGTCCGGATACTCCGTGTAGCGGTTGCCCTCGAAGTTGTTGCTGAAGACGCCGTGCTTCGCCGGCCACACGCCGATCAGCATGCTCGACCACGACGGGCCGCTCACGGTGGGGAGGGTCGTCCGCGCCGTCATCGACCAGGCGCCGTCGGCCGCCAGCGCGTCGATGTTCGGGGTCGCGGCCTCGGCCAGCACGTCGGTGCGAACCCCGTCAACGCCGATGACGAGCACTTTCGGCGTCTGCGCCGCGGCGGTCGAGGCGCAAACGATCAGGGCGAGGGCGGCCGCCGCGAACCGGCCGCGGCGCCGGTCAGTGCCCAACCGCCATCCCGTCCTTCCGCGCGTCGGAGGCGCCGGCCCAGCCACGGTCGAGCCGCGCGACCATCTGACCGCCGCCGTAGTCGACCTCCCACCACGGGATGATCTCGTGGCCCTTCCCCTCGAGCGCCGCCTGGAGCGACGGCGTCATGTTCTCGACGGCCACGCGGAGTCCGCCCATGTGACGGAAACGAGCCGCGTCGATCGCCGCCTGCGGGTCCATCCCGAACTCGACCATGTTCAGCACGACCTGCGTGTGGCCCTGCGGCTGCATCGACCCGCCCATCACGCCGAACGCGGCGTACGGCTCGCCGTCGCGGGTGATGAAGCCGGGGATCAGCGTGTGGAACGGACGCTTGCCCGGCGCGACCTGGTTGGGGTGTCCGTCCTCGAGCGTGAAGCCGGCGCCGCGGTTCTGGAGGACGAACCCGGTGCCGGGGATGACGACGCCCGAACCGAAGTAGCTGTAGATCGAGTGGATGAACGAGACCTGGTTACCGAACCGGTCGGCGGCGGAGAGGTAGATCGTCTCGCTCGCGGTGACGGGCTCGCCAGGCTCGACGTCCTCGCGGGCGCGGTCGCGGTCGATCAGGGCGCCGCGCGCCGTGAGGTACTCGGGGTCGAGCATCTCGTCCGTCGTCACCTCCATGTAATCGGCGTCGGACACGTACCGTTCGAGATCGGCGAACGCGAGCTTCTTCGCCTCGATCAGCAGGTGCAGGTACTCGGGGGAGTTGTGGCCGAGGCTCCCGACATCGTGGCCCTCGAGCATCTTCATCATCTGGAGCGCCGCGACGCCCTGACCGGCGGGCGGAAGCTCCCAGATCGTCCACCCCCTGTAGTCGATCGAGATCGGGTCGACCCACCGGACCTCCATCGCCTCCATGTCCTCGATAGTCAGATAGCCGCCGAGCTGGGTCAGCCCGTCGACGACTCGCCGGCCGAGTGCGCCGCCGTACATGGCCGATGGGCCCTGCTCGGCGATCATCCGCAGCGACGCGGCGAGATCGGGGTTCGTGAACCACTCGCCCGCCTCGGGCGCACGACCGCCGTCGAGCAGATAGGTGTCGCTCGAGCCGGGATCCTCCTGGAGCTTCCGCAGCTGACCCTGCCACTGCGACGCGATGATCGGCGTCACCGGGAAGCCGTTCTCGGCGAGGTCGATCGCGCGTTCGAGGATGTCCGCGAGCGGCATCGAGCCGTAGCGCTCGTTGAGCGCCGCCCACCCCGCGATCGCGCCCGGCACCGTGACGGCCTGCGGGCCCGAGCCCGGCATCCGGTCGAACCCGTCGGCGCGGATCTGCTCGGGGGTGGATCGCGCCCCCGCGCGACCGGTCGCGTCGAGGCCGACGAGACGGCCCTCGTCCGCCGACCAGAAGAGCGACCACAGATCGCCGCCGAGCCCTGTCATGTGGGGCTCGACCAGCGAGAGCACGGCGGAGGCGGCGATCGCGGCGTCGAAGGCGTTCCCGCCCATCTCGAGGATCCGCAGACCCGCCGCGGAAGCGAGCGGCTGGCTGGTCGCGATCATCCCGTGCGGGGCGTAGACCGTCGAGCGGCCCGCGATGGGGAGCGGGGCGCCCTGCTGCGCGGCGGTCGTCTGTGCGCCGGCGAACGCGAGATCGTCGTCGGTCACGGCCGGATCCGCCGCCCCGACAGAGCAGGCGATGAGCGCTCCGGCAAGAACGGATGTCGAGAGGGGTCGGGCGATGCGTCGCATGTAGATGCCTGCGGTTCGTGTGGGTGGAGGGGTCGGGGAGGCGCCGCGACCCCCGCCGGGGTCCGGCTCAGGGACTCCACGAGGGCATGCCGACCCAGTGATCGCTCGTTGTGAGCCGCACGACGTTCGAGCCGTCGGCGCCCATCACGTAGATGTCCGGAGCCCCGGCGCGGTCGGATGTGAACAGGATGCGGCCGTCGGGCGTCCAGAACGGCTCGTCATCGACACCGGGCGTATTCGTGATGTTCGCCTGGCCCGTGCCGTCGGCGTTCATCACCCAGATCTCGTCGTCCCCCGAGCGTGTCGAGACGAAGGCGATCCGCGCTCCATCCGGGGACCACGCCGGCCATCGGACGCCACCGTCGACCGGCAGCCGCGTGAACCCGGAGCCGTCGAGGTGGGCGATCCACAGCGAGAACTCGTCGCCGATACCCGACTCGCCGCGCGTCGACGTGTAGAGGATGCGCGTTCCGTCGGGCGACCAGCGCGGCTCCCAATCGACCGAGCCCGGACTGTTCGTCAGGTTGGTCACGTCCGTGCCGTCGGCGTTCATCAGGTAGATGTCGTACGGGCCCTCGCGTTGCGACACGAACGCGATCCGTCCGCCGTCGGGCGAGAAGCGAGCCGAGCGATCGTTCGCGGTGTCGGCCGTGAGTCCGCGCGCGTTCGAGCCGTCCCGGTCCATGACCCAGATGTTGGCGTCGCCGTCGCGCCAGCTCGTGAAGAGGATCCGGGATCCGTCGGGCGAGTACGTGGGCTCGAGGTTCGTCTGCGTCTCGGCGGTGATGATCGCCTGCCCCGATCCATCCGGACCGGCCGTGACGAGCTGCATCATCCGCCCGGGAATCGCCGTGTACACGATCTGCGGATCGAGCGTCACCCCGGGCTCGGTTCCGGACTCGCATGCACCGGCGCTCGCGGCGACGAGCACCGCTAATGCGGCGGATGCCGAACGAGATGATCTCTGCACTCCCACGTCAGGCTCCTTTGAGCGTCTGCGGCCTTCCGGACGACCTCGAAGTCTGGCGCACGGCCCCCGGGTGGGCAACGCGTCTTGCCGCGCCGCCTCGCAACCCGAATCGTTCATGTACGAATCGTAAACCCCCACATCAACAGGCTGGAAGGACATGATGCAGACCCGATCCCGGCTGCGTGGCATCGCGATGGTGGCGACTCTCGCCGTGACAGGCTGTGGCGGCGGTGCCGACGACGCGGGCTCCGCCGACGCGGTGGCGGAGGGGTCCGTCGAGGAGCGCGCCCGCGAGATTCACGAATCCGCCCTCACGATCGACACCCACGACGACATCCCCTTCAACTTCGCGACCCCCGAGGTCGACCCGCTGAACGCCGATCGCCAGGTCAACCTCGAAAAGATGCGCGCCGGGGGACTCGACGTCGGGTTCTTCATCGTCTACGTGGGGCAGACCGAACGAAACGAAGCGAACTACGAGCGGGCGAAGGCCGACGCGATGACGAAGTTCGACGCGATCCACCGGATGACCGACGAGATGTATCCGGAGCAGATCGGACTCGCGTACACGGCCGACGACGTCGAACGGATCCACGCAGAAGGCAAGCTGGTCGCGGCGATCGGCATCGAGAACGGGTACGTGATCGGCCGCGATCTGTCGCTCCTGGAGACCTACCACGACCTCGGCGCGCGCTACATCACGCTCGCCCACAACGGCAACAACGACATCGCCGACTCCGCCCAGCCGAACGAGGAGTACGGCGACACCCCCGGCGAGAACGGCGGGATCAGCGACTTCGGCGGGGAAGTGATCGCCGAGATGAACCGGCTGGGGATCATGGTCGACGTCTCGCACATCTCGAAGGAGGCGAGCCTCGAGGCGATGCGGCTGTCGCGTGCGCCGGTCATCGCGTCGCACTCGAGCACCCACGCGCTCGCCGACCACCCGCGAAACATGGACGACGAGCAGCTCATGGCGCTCCGCGACAACGGCGGCGTCATGCAGACGGTCGCGCTCGGCGCGTTCGTCAAGACGCCGTCCGCGGAGGAGGAGGCCGCCGTGGCCGCCCTGCGCGAGGAGATCGGGTTCGAGGGCTTCTCCTCCATGACCGACGAGCAGCGCGAGGCGTTCCGCGAGGGTATGGCCGAGATCCGCGAGCGTTTCCCCGAGCCGAACGTCTCCGACTTCGTCGACCACATCGACTACGCCGTCAACCTGATCGGGATCGACCACGTCGGGATCAGCTCGGACTTCGACGGCGGGGGCGGCGTCGAGGGATGGCAGGATGCGTCGGAGACCTTCAACGTGACCCTCGAGCTCGTGCGTCGCGGCTACTCCGAGGCCGACATCCGGAAGCTTTGGGGCGAGAACACGCTGCGCGTTTGGCGCGCGGTGGAGGACGTGGCGGCCGAGCTCCAGGGCGGCTGAACGCCCGCCGGGCGGGGCGGCGTCCGCGGGGGGCGACCACACCGATCCCCGCGCCCTGCAAGGGTTTACGATTCGTAACGTTTGCGAAGGCGCGCGATGGGAGCAGAGTCCCGCGGGTCGTCAGAGGTGCCGGAGAAAGCGCTCCGGCGCCTCGAGAAACTCGCGGGTGAGCCTCACGTGCTCGACCTCGTCGAAGTCGATGCGGGCGACCGAGCCGCCATCGAAGCTCAGGATGTCCGCGCCGGGCATCGCCATCAGGATCGGCGAGTGCGTGGCGATCAGGAACTGACACTCCTCCTCTCCCGCGGCATCGATCAGCAGCGCCAGGAAGGCGAGCTGGCTGGTCGGCGAGAGCGCGACTTCGGGCTCGTCGAGCAGGTAGAGCCCCTTCGGCACGAGCCGCGACCGGAAGAACGCGAGGAACTGCTCGCCGTGCGACATCGCGTCCATGTCGCTTCCGTAGCGATCGGCGAGCGCGCCCGCCGACCCGGTGTAGGCGCCGACCATCCGGGCGAGGTCGGCCGGCGCCATGTCCGCGTTCTCGGCCCGCACCCGCACGGCCTCCCGCTCGAAGGTGGCCTGTTCGGTCTTCACACGGTTGACGAACCCGAAGAAATCCTCGGCCCGCATGAAGAAGCCGCGGTGGGTGGGCCGGTTCCAGACGAGCTTCATCGCCCTTGCAAGCGGACGAACGGCGTCGAGGCTCCGGTCCTCGTCGATCGAGCCGCTGCTTCCGACGGCGATCGAACCAGAGGCGCACGCGATGCCCTCGAGCAGGGTGCTCTTCCCGGTTCCGTTCTCGCCGACGAGCACGGTTACCGGAGCACGGAACTCGAGTTCGAGATCCCGAAGCGCCGCGACCGAGAACGGGAAGTTCTCACGGCCGCGCGTCGCGATCGACAACCCGCGGAGGTGGATCATCCGGGAAGGTAGGCGCTCGTCGGCCGGGAAGTGAACGTCGTGGAGGCTACCGGCCCCGAGAGGCCCTGATCAGTCGCTGTCGAGCAGGTCGATGACCGCCGAGCGGGAGAGAAGCTCGGAGAAGACGTAGGGCTCGTGACCCGGCCGGTACATGACGTAGAAGGGGATCCCGTAGCGGTCGAACGAGGCGAGGTACTCGCCGATCGCCTCGTCGCGACGCGTCCAGTCGGCACGCAGGGCGAGCACGTCGTGACGCTCGAACGCGGCCGCCACCTCCTCGGTCTCGAGAAAGAGACCCTCGTTCACCTTGCAGGTCAGACACCAGTCGGCCGTCACGTCGACGAACACGTATCGCCCCGCGGCGGCGGCGCTCTCGGCGAGATCTCGGTCGAAGGTCTGCCACGCGATCAGGCGGTCCTCGGGCGCGACACCGAGCGTGCGCGCGGTCTCGCCCCCGGATGCGCGAGCCGCCACGACCACGCTCGCGACGCAGAGGACGGCGGTCGCGGCCCCGAGGAGCCGACGCCGCGACGAGAACGCCTCGGTGCGGGAAGCCGCCCACGTCACGGCGGAGATCGCGAGCAGGAGCGCGATGAAGCCGACGAACGGGTCGAGCGAAACGAGGCCCGACAGGACGTACAGCAGCCACAGGGCCGTGCCGGCGAGAAGGAACCCCATCGCGACGCGGAACTTCGTCATCCAGGGTCCGGGTCGCGGAAGGACGCGGGCCAGCCCGGGCGCGGCGGCGAGCAGGAGGTACGGCGACGCCATCCCCGTCCCGATGGCGCCGAACATGGCGAGCGTCGTCGCCGTGTTCTGGGTGAGCGCGAACCCGAGCGCGGTCCCGAGAAAGGGCGCCGAGCAGGGCGTGGCCATCAGGGTGGCGAAGAACCCGGTCGTCAGGTGGCCGGCCAGACCATCGCTCGGCCCCGAGGCGCCGACCCGCGCGAGAAACGCGGGCAGCGGGATCTCGAACAGACCCCACAGGTTGAGCGTGAACAGCAGGACGATGACGGTGAGCGCCGCCACGAAGGCGGGGTTCTGGAACTGGATCCCCCACCCGACGGCGGCGCCCGCCGAGCGCGCGACCACGGCGGCGGCGGCGAGCAGCATGAACGAGACGAGGATGCCGAGCGCGGTGGCGAGACTCCCGGCAACGACGGACCCGCGGCCGCCTTCGGCGCTCTTCACGAGCCCCATCACCTTGAGGGACAGCACCGGGAGGACGCAGGGCATCGCGTTCAGTATGAGGCCGCCCAGGAAGGCCAGCAGGAGGAAGCCGATGAAGCTTCTTCCCCCCGACGCGGCCCCGCCGTACCCCGGTTCTCCGCGCATGATCGGCCCGACCGCGAACAGGTCTTCGTTCGTCGGTTCGCCCGGCTGACCGGCCGCGACGACGTCGAGCCCGAGCGTGGTCTCGGTCGTGACGGGCGCGAGACACATGAGGTCGTCGCACGCCTGGTATGTGACGGTGATCCGGATCGGGTATGTCCCGGGGCCCGCCGCCGTCGGGACCGCGACGCTCCCGATGATCGTCACCTCGCCGTCATACACGGAGATCGCGGTCTCCGCGAAGCTGAACGTCTTCATGACGCCGGGCGGGTATTCGGGCTCGCCCGGCAGACCCCACCCCGGCGGTACGTCCACCGAGACCTCGGTGGCGATCAGGTTGTCGTAAGTGGGCAGGTGGCTGTTCGTGTGCCACCCCCGCTCGATCGTCAGCCCGACGGCGACACGGGCGGTCGCGCCCGGCTCGTACGACGTCCGGTCGAGAAAGACCTCGATGTCGCCCTTCTCGAGATCCATGCCCGGGGGCGCGACCTGCGGAACGCGCGCGGGGAACGCGCTCTCGGGCGTGTCGTTGAACCGGCCGGCCGTGTCGATCGCGGGCGCGACGACCGACGTCCCCGCGGTCGTATCGGCCTGGGGCGGGGCAGCGGTCTGCGCCGCCACGGGACGCACGGCCGCCATGACGAGCACGGTCGCGGCGACCGCCGCGATGGCCAGCCTCGCCGCGGTGACCACCGACATCCGCGCGGGCGTGCGGCACGGTCGCCATGCCGCGCGGGACGCGCCCGACGCGCTGTCGCTCGTCCGTGCGGACCGATCGTGTCTTTCGAGCATCCGGTGGCGGCGGTCTCCTGTCGTTCCGCGCGGGCGGACGGTCCACCGGCGCAGAGAGGCTCAAGATACTACGTGACGGAACCGCGTACGGCCGCTCGCCGTTCCCTCGCCGGGTCCGTCCGTCACTACATTCTCATGCGCCCGATGCGCGCACCCGGTCGCAGACCCCCTGTCACGGGAGAATCGATGAAAGCGTGGAGCCTCCTCCTCACGAGAGTCACCGTCGGCTGGCTCCTCGTCCTCTGGGGGATCGACAAGCTCGTGAACGTCGAGCACTCGGTGGCCGTCGCGGAGACCTTCTACTTCGGGGTCGGTACCCAGGTCGTCCTGCTCAATGCGCTCGGCGTCCTCGAGATCGCGCTCGGCGTGCTCGTCGTGGTCGGCGCCCTGCGCCGCGTCGCCTACCCGGTCATGGTCGCCGTGCTCGGGGTCACCGCGATCGGCGTGTGGCGCTCGATTCTCGACCCGTGGGGGTGGGTGCTCGAGGGGACGCAGGTCCTGTTCTACCCGTCGTCGATCATCTTCGCGGCCGCTCTCGTCCTGTGGGCGTTCGTGGATGAAGACGTCATGTGCGTCGACGCGAAGCGATCGTGAGGGATGTCGCGGGCTCGGTGCTCGTCGCGGTCGCGATCCTTGCGGCGCTGCTCATCTCCGCGGCGTCGTGGCCGGCGCCCGCCGCCGTGCGGACCCCGGAGGCTCGCCGCATCGTCCTCACGTACGACGACCTCCCCGTCAACGCCTTTCGGCCGACGGACGACGTCTTCGTCTCGGTTACCCGCGATCTGCTCGCCGGGCTCCGTCGCAACGAGATCCCCGCGATCGGGTTCGTCAACGAGTCCAGGCTCTACGTGGCCGGCGAGCTCAGCCCGCTTCGCGTTCGTCTGCTCCAGGACTGGATCGACGCGGGGCTCGAGCTGGGGAACCACTCTTTCTCGCACCCCGATCTCCACACGACCGAGCTCGCCGCCTTCGAGGCGGACGTACTGCGCGGCGAGGAGGTTACGCGCGAGCTGCTCGCCGCCGTCGGGAAGGAGCCGCGGTACTTCCGGCATCCGTTCCTCCACACCGGGCGTAGCCTCGAGGTGAAGGAGGGCTTCGAGTCGTTTCTGGCGGAGCACGGCTACCGGGTCGCGCCGGTCACGATCGACAACCACGAGTGGATCTACGCGCGCGCCTACGATCACGCCCTCGCGCGCCCGGACGCCGGGCTCGCGGCGCGGATCGCCGTCGCCTACGTCGCGTACATGGACAGCGTGGTCGGATACTACGAGGCGCAGTCGCGTGCGCTCGTCGACCGCGAGATCCCGCAGGTCCTGCTGCTGCACGCGAACCGGCTGAACGCCGACACGACCGACGAGCTGGTCGGGATGCTGCGCGCCCGCGGCTACGAGTTCATCGAGCTCGACGAGGCGCTCGAGGACTCCGCGTATTCGTTGCCCGACGAGTTCACGGGCTCCGGCGGGATCACGTGGATCCACCGCTGGGCGCTGACGAGAGGCGAGCGCGGCGATTTCTTCGCCGGAGAGCCTGCGGCCGACCCGTTCGTCCAGGACGTCTTCGACTCGCCACCGCCACCCTGACTCCCTCGCGGTTACCGGCGATTCGCCACGACCGCGACCCCTGCCCCGATCGGCGCATCCGGGAGTCTACGATTCGTATACTGCTCGATGCCCGTCGCGTAGGCCCTGACGCGCGGGCCCCCGCGAACGCCCTCCGACTCACTGCGAGACGCGGTCGAACCGTCGGCCGAGCCACTGGACCGCCGACGCGGCCTCGTCGCCGTCCTCGAACAGGACCGGCATCACCGACCCGCCCCCCGTGAGCTCGACCCGGAGCATGTTCTCCTCGTTGTCGTAGACCTCCACCGCGCTCGTCATGTGGCCCATCGTCGCCTCCAGCCTCCCGTCCACGAGCACCAGCTCGAGCGTGCCCAACTCGTCGCTGTGGTAGGTGCCGGCGTACGCCTCGAGCGGATAGGGCAGGTCCTGCGGGCGCGCCGCCCGGCGCTCGCGGTCGGCCCGTATGGAGGCCCGCGCCTCCTCGATCGTCTCGGCCGACCGGGCCAGCTCCTGCTCGTACTTCGCGTCCAGGTCGGGGACGCCCCGCAGGGCATCGTAGATGTACCGCGACACGATGTCGGCGATGAACGGAGCCGATGTGTTGAGGAAGATCGCCACGCCGACATCCTCCTCGGGCATGAACGAGATGTGCGAGTGGAACCCGCTGAACCCTCCGAAGTGGTGCGTGAACGGCTCGCCGTCGTAGGTCCCGGTGTTCCAGCCGAGGCCGTACCCGGTGCGCCGGAACTGCATGTACGAAGCGTCCTGCTCGGCCTGAGGCGTATGCGACGCGACGACGGCCTCGCGGTTGAGGATCTGCTCGCCGCCGATCCGGCCCTCGTTCACCTGGGCTCGCAGCCAGGTGGCGGCGTCGGACGCCGTCGTCACCAGCCCGCCGGCCGACTGCATGTTCGAGTCGTGCTTCGTGTACGGCAGCCGCTCCCACCCCGAAGGCTCGAAGCCGTACGGCATCGCGAGCCGATCGGGATCGATCCGCGACACGTATCCGCTGGTGGAGGACATGGCGAGGGGGTCGAAGATCTCCTCGGCGAGGACGTCCTTCCAGTGCGTCCCGAGCGCCTCGTCCATGGCGAGCGCGGCGACGTTGTACCCGATGTTGCCGTACGTGAACTCGCGGCCGTTGTCATCCACGCCATGGCGCGCGAGCAGCGCCACCAGCTGGTCGTGCGTGTGGTCACCCGAGAACGCGAGCCGAAATGTGACCGGCCCGGTGTTGGCGATCCCGTGCGTGTGCGTGAGCAGATCGCGCAGGGTGATCTCGGCGGGGTCGAGCCCCTCGGCCAGCTCGACCTCGGGCAGGTAGTCGGTAAGTGGCGCGTCCAGGTCGAGCTCGCCCCGCTCGTGCAGGGTGGCCGCCGCCAGCGCCGTGAACGACTTCGTGGACGAGGCGATGTAGAACACGGTCTCTTCGGTCACGGGTCGGCGTGACTCGAGATCGGCGTAGCCGAACCCGCCGCGGTAGAGGACCTCATCGCGACGAATGACCGCGATCCCCATCCCCGGCGCCGCATCGAGCGCCATCGCGCGTGCCGCGAACGCCTCGATGCTCTCGCCGAGCTCCCCATAGTCCTGAGCAGGCGCCTGCCGCGACGCCGGCGGCACCGTGGCCGCCGACTCCTCCGGGCCCGCGCCGCACGCGACCGTCGTCAGGAGGACCGCCGTGAAGGCCGTGCGCGCGACGACTCCCGGCTCGCCGGTCGGCCGTTTCGGAGATCGGCGTGGGGGAGGCGACCCGGGGGTCGCGACGGGTGCTGGATGTTCGGGAAGGGTCGAGGTCTCGCTCATGGTCCGCTCCAGTCCGACAGGGAACCGCACGTAACGCTCAACCTGCCGTACCGCGAAACACCGGTATTGAACGGATGAAACCCGGTGTGGGGCGCATCCGTCGGACCGCCCGGGCGGTCAGCCCCGCACGAGACTCCGGTACGACCCCGGGGTCAGCCCGGTCTCGTCCCTGAAGATCCGCGTGAAGTGGGGCTGGTCGGAGAAGCCGGTCGCGAACGCGATCGCGCTCAGTGTCTCCTCGGCGGAGCTCAACAGTCCGGCGGCCTCGCGGACGCGGCGTGCCCGGGTTCGCTCGGTGATCGAGCAGCCGTAGTGTCTGCGGTGCGCGCGGGCGAGCGCCACGGGGTGCACCGCGGCCGATCGCGCCAGCTCGCGCACGCTGCGCGGTCGCCGAAACGTATCCTCGACCTCCTCCACCACGTCGACCAGCCACCCGGGCGGACGACGACCCCCCATGCCGTCCTCGCTCCCGTCGAAACCGGCCAGGATGTCGAAGACGCGGTCCTCCAGGGCGTCCTCCGGGTCATCGCCGCTGCTCCAACGAGCGAACAGCTCGAGAAAACGACGCGCGGAGGGACCGGCGTGCGCCCACCCCCAGTCGGCGGGGACGCCTGACGCGTCGCCGTCGATGAACCCCTCGTCGAATTCGATCTGTAGCGTCGCGGCCCCGACCGGGCCGACGCGGTTCGCGTGGACCGTGCCGGCCGGCTTGAATACGACGCTGAGCGGTCCGGCGTGCTCGCACGAGCCCGCGACGACCTCATCGAGCGAGCCCCGGAACACGAGGGTGAGGGACGTGCGGTCGTGGTGGTGGCGCCCCTGCCGCGCATGGGGCTCGTAGCGGACGCGACGGACTGAAAGCCCGGGAGACCCGGTCGAAACCGAGACGTCCAGCGCGCCGTCGGATGCGGCCGGGTGGCGGGGCTCGGGATTCATGGGTAGATGGAACCCGCTCGCGGTCGGGGGGATCCTCCGGCCTCGACTCCCGTGCGATCCGCCGAAAGAGACAGCGATGCGTGTTCCTCCCTTCACGATGGAGCGGTGGCAATCGACCTACGAGCACCGGGTCGACCACAACCTCTCCGAGAGCGGCGTCCACCCGTTCACCCTCGCCGAGCTGGCCGACATGATCGACCTCGACCCGGCCGACGTGCTGCTCGGCTACAGCCAGAGCGATGGCTCGGATACGCTCAAGGCCCGGATCGCCGCGCTGTACGAGGGCGCCGGCCCCCAGAACGTCGTCGCGACGACCGGTGGGGCTGAGGCGAATTACGTCGTCGTCTGGAGCCTGGTTTCGCCCGGCGACCGTGTCGTCGTGGTCGAGCCGACCTACGGGCAGACCCCCGGGCTGGCCCGCGGTCTGGGCGCCGAGGTCGTGTCGGTGCCGCTCGTCGAGTCGCTGGGCTGGCAGCCCGAGCCGGGGTCGATCGCGGCGGCGGTGACGCCCGAAACGCGGCTCGTCGTCGTCACCAATCCGGGCAATCCGACGGGTACGGTGCTCTCGAGCGATTCCCGCACCGAGCTCGTCGAGGCGGTCTCGTCCACGGGCGCATGGCTGCTCGCCGACGAGGTGTACACGGGGGCCGAGGTCGAGCGCGACGAGACGCCGAGCTTCTTCGGCGCGTGCGAGCGGGTCATGGCCACCGGGTCGCTCTCGAAAGCGTACGGGCTACCCGGGCTCAGGCTGGGCTGGATCGTCGGGCCCGCAGACTGGCACGAGTCGCTGTGGGCGGCGAAGGACTACACGACGATCACGCCCTCGGCGCTGTCGGACGCCGCGGCAGAGCGGGTGCTCGAGCCGGCGACGCGCACGCGCGTGCTCGAGCGGACCCGGGGCATCATCCGGGCGAACCTGCCGACGGTCCGCGAGTGGCTCGACGCCCGCGCCGACATGTTCAGCTATCTGCCGCCCGACGCCGGGGCGATCTGCTACGTGCGGTACGCGCTCGACATCAACTCCACCGAGCTGGCCGAGCAGCTGCGGACCGACCGGAGCGTGCTGGTCGTCCCCGGCGACCATTTCGGGATGGATCGCTACATGCGGATCGGGTTCGGGAACCCGGCGGCCGACCTCGCGGCGGGGCTCGACGGCATCGCCGCGCACATCGAGTCGCTG
>JAWWCR010000121.1:0-15051 GCA_033720355.1 Gemmatimonadota bacterium | reverse complement strand
TGACCCCGGCTGGACTCGAACCAGCGGCCTCGGGATTAGGAATCCCGCGCTCTATCCACCTGAGCTACGGGGCCGGGACGCCGCGCTTCGGCGGGTGACGACGGGACGGCGGCCGAGCCGAAAGTGCCACGTTGCGCGCGCCGACACCAGCCGCGCGGCCCGAGTCCGCTCGTGGCCTTCCCTGCCTCGCTACACCCGTCCGCTCACCTGAGCTACTAGTCGACTAGTTGACAGCACGAGCCGACCACCATAAGCTACTAGTCAAATAGTAGTCGCCCCCGTCCGCACGCCGAGGAGACGTCGTTGGAGATCCGACTCGCCGACCGGGAGCTCGAAGTGATGTCGATCCTGTGGGATCGGGGGGACGCCACCGTCTCGGAGGTGCGGGACCACCTCGCCGACGACCTCGCGTACACGACGATCCTGACGGTCCTCCGCACGCTCGAGGAGAAGGGCTTCGTCGGCCACCGCCCCGACGGACGCGCTCACCGATACCACGCGCTGGTCGAACGGCAACGCGTGGAGGCGAGCGCGGTTCGCCGTCTCGTCACGCGGATGTTCAGGGATTCGCCCGAGCTGTTGCTGACCCGACTGGTCGCGGATCGAACGCTCTCGAAGACGGAGCTCGAAGAACTGCGCCGGCTCGTCGACGAGCGGCTCGAGGAAGAGGAGTAGGACGATGCTCGCCTTGTGGATGGCGTACGCGGTGGTGGTCTCGGCGCTCCTGGGTCTGGGAGCGCTGGCCGGCGAACGGGCTCTGGGCGCACACGGGAGACAGGTCAGGTGGGTCTGGATGGCGGCGCTCGTCGGGTCCGTCGCCATTCCGATCGGGGTGTTCCTCGCCCCTCAGCCGCTCACGGTCCTTTCAGGCCCGGTCGCGGATGCGCTGCCGATGCTCTCGACCCGGGGGTGGACCGCCTCGCCGGGAGACGCGACGAGCCCGGGCTCCGACGCCGGAGCGTCGGCCGTCCGCGTCGCCTCGACCATCGCCACAGCCCTCACCTGGGCGTGGGCGCTCGGGACGGTCCTGTTCATCGGATACCTGGCGGGCGCGTATGCCACCCTCCGTCGAGAGATGAGAGAGTGGCGCCCGCGACGAGTGCTCGATGCGCCGGTCCTCGTGTCAGAGGGTCGCGGCCCGGCGGTGGTCGGATTCGTGCGATCGGCGATCGTGATCCCGGCGTGGCTGCTCGAGCTCGATGAGGTGCTCGTCCGCGCCGTCTTCCGGCACGAGCGTGAACACGAGCGCGCCGGCGATCACCGACTGTACGGGCTCGGCGTTGCCCTTCTCGCGGCGACGCCGTGGAACCCGGTGACCTGGTGGCTGGTCGCGCGGCTGCGGCTCGCTATCGAGTTCGACTGCGACCGGCGGGTCCTCGATGGAGGAGTCGCGCGGCGGGAATACGCCGACGCGCTCATCGCCGTGGGCACACGGGCCTCGGACGGCTGGCTTCCGACGGCCGCGTTCGCCGACCGCAAGACGGGGGTCGAGCGTCGGCTCCGTCGCGTCGTCGAGCCGATCACCGAGTTCCGGAGGCGACGGACGATCAGCGCCTCGGGTCTCGCGGCGCTCGCGATCATCCTCGTGCTCGGGGCGCCTCCGCCGAACGGCGCCCCGGCGGGGGCCGACGGCGAGCAGAGCCTCGAGGGGATGCCCGGGGAGGCGTCGCCCTGGCTGCCCCCACAGCGTCCCGAAGCGCTCTCCTCGACGCGGCCGTCATTTCTTCCCTACGACCGCCCGCCGGCGCTGAGAAACATCGAAGAGGTGAGGGACCGGCTCAACCGCTTCTACCCCGCCGCGCTGCGAGATGACGGTATCGAGGGCCGCGTCGAGCTGTGGCTCTACATCGACCAGGCCGGCGAGGTCGAACGGTTCGTCACGAAGACGAGCAGCGGCGTCGCTCGTCTCGACGAGGCGGCCGGCGAGGTCGCGATGACCATGCGGTTCTCCCCGGCGGTGAACCGCGATCGGCCGACTTCGGTCTGGGTCTCGCAGTGGCTCACCTTCACCACCGCGCCAGGCTCGCAGTGACACGGCTCGCAGTGACAGCGGTCGCCCTCGCGGTGCTCGGGGTCGGGGCCGCGGCGTGCGGCCCGGACGCGCCCGCGTACGACGTCGATACGAGCGGGGGCGTGCCGGTCGTCCGCAACCACCGGCCGCAGTGGGACGACGATGACGGGTGGAAGGTGTCGCGACGCCCCGAGCTGTCCATTCCCCAGTGGACGGTCGGAGACGGCCGGGACACCTTCCACCTCGCCGACGCGAAGCGGCTCCCCGACGGGACGATCGCGGTCGCGAACGGGTTCAGCGGCGAGATCGGCGTGTACGCCACGAGCGGCCGCCCTCTTCGACGCTTCGGCGGCTCGGGGCTCGAGCCGGGGACCTTCCAGCGGCTTCGCTGGCTCCACGTGATCGACGGCGCGTTGTGGGCGTTCGACGGGATGGGGCGGTGGAACGTATTCGACTTTGCCGGCGATCTCATCGCGACGACCTACCTCGAGCCGACGGGCGGGCCGTGGTACCGGGTCCTTCCCTACGGGCACGAGGTCGCCGTGCTCGCCTCTTTCGGTTTCCCGCTCGCGTTCGAGCCCGGTCGACAGCGGGGCGAGGCCGTGGTCCTCCGTTATGAGCTCACGGGCGCCGCGATCGACACGCTCGCCGTCGTTCCGGGACGCGAAGTGTACGCGCACGACACGGGCCGGGGGCTCAGCATGACCCCGATGCCGTTCGGCGCGCTCCCCGTGCTGCACGGAGGGGACCGCCGGCTCTACTACGGCGCGGGCGACGGCATGGCCATCGAGGCCTACCGCGAGGGGCGGGTCGCGGATCGCATCTTCATGATCCCCCAGTTCGCGTTGCCGATCTCCGACGAGGAGTGGGAGCGCGAGACGGCCCGCTTCGTCGCCCTCGAGCAGCGGTACGCCGAGCTGGACCCCGACACACCCACGGGGCTCGCGGCGCGGGTTCCGCGACCCGGTTCGCGACCGGCGTACGAGCGGTTCCTCGAGGACTTCGAGGAGAACCTGTGGGTGGCCATGTACGACCCCGACCACGCCAACCGCGGCCTGCCCGCCTCCGACCGCTGGGTCGTGTTCGATCGGGAGGGCCGCTGGCTCGGATCCGTCGACACCCCACCGGGACTCGCCATCACCGAGATCGGTAGCGACTACGTGCTCGGTATCGCCCGCGAGGACGATCGATCGGTGGTTCGACGCCACACCCTTTTCAGATAGAGGCGGACTCGAGGACGGTACCCGGTTGATCCGGGGCCGCGAGGCGACGACGTTTTTTTTGTCCCTGGCAGCCGATCCCGTCCTCATCAGGTATCATTCCGTCCATGAGCCCGCTCAGGCGATTGATCCATGAAGTCCACCGGCGTTCGCTGTGGCAGGTGCTCGGCATCTATCTGGCAGGGTCCTGGGTCGCCCTCCAGGTGGTCGAACAGCTGGTCGCGGCGGCCGGCCTCCCGGTGTGGGTGCAGCCCCTCTCGCTCGCCCTCCTCGTGGTCGGGGTTCCGATCGTGATGGCGACCGCGTTCGTACAGGAGGGCGGACCGGGCGACTCGGCGGGGGGTGCACGCGAGGCCGCCCCGGACGTCGGCGCGGGCGCGACGGCCGTCGCCGAGCAGACGGCCGGGAAGCGGCTCTTCACGTGGCGCAACGCGATCGTCGGCGGAATCACCGCGTTCGCGCTTCTCGGGATCGCCGCGGCAGCGTATCTGGTGATGCGGTCCGCCGGAATCGGCCCCGCCGGGACGCTCGTGGCGAAGGGGGTGGTCGAGGACCGGTCCCGCGTCGTGCTCGCCGACTTCGCCTCGGAGGATCCCTCGCTCGGGCGGGCGGCGACGGAGGCTTTCCGCATCGACCTCACGCAATCCCGGGTGGTGCGCGTGACCGAGCAAACCATGATCGCCGAGACGCTGCGACGCATGGACCGTGACCCCGAGGCGGGACTCGACCTCGCGATCGCGAGGGAGGCGGCGCGACGCGAGGGGATCCCTCTCGTGCTCACCGGCGAGATCACTCGCGCCGGGGGCGGTTATTTGCTGACGGCGGATCTCATCGAGGCCTCGTCGGGCGAAGTGCTGGCCAACGATCGGCAGGTCGCCGCCGACTCTACGGAGATCCTGCCGGCGATCGACGACCTGTCGCGCTCGCTTCGCGAACGCATCGGCGACTCGCTGCGCGATCTCGCCCGCGATCCGCCGCTCGAGCGTGTGACGACCTCGGACCTGCAGGCGCTCGAGTTCTATTCGCGTGCGGTGCAGGCAGCTGACGTCGAGGGGAACGCGGCGAGCGCGGTCGAGCTTCTCGAGGCGGCGATCGAGCGCGATTCCGCGTTCGCGATGGCCCACCGAAAGCTCGGCGTCGTGATCAGCAACCTCGGGTTCGACCGGGCCCGGTCGCGGGCGGCGCTGGAGGCGGCGTATCGCTTCCGCGATCGCTTGACGGAGGGCGAGCGCCACATGACCGAGGGGTCCTATCACACGTCGGTCACCCTCGATGCCGCGCGGGCGATCACGGCGTACGAGACCCTGCTCGCCCGCGCTCCCGAGCATCACTCGGCGCTCAACAACCTCGCCGTCCTCCTGTTGCAGCGCGACGATCTCGAAGCGCTGGACACGGTCGAGGCGCTTCTCTCCCGGGCGATCGCGGCGGACTCATCGCTGGCGCACCCCTGGGACAACCTGGTCGATCTCCAGGTGCGGGCCGGTAAGCTGGATGAGGCGACCGCGACGCTGAATGCCGCAGTCGGGGCGCTCCCGCAGAATATCAGCCTCGCCTTCAAGGAGGTGGAGTTCGCGGCGATGCGGCGCGACTGGACTACCGCGGAGGATCTCTCGCGCACTCTGCCAGAGCGGTTCCGCGGCAACCCGGAGGCCGCCGGCGCCGACGATTTCAACCTCGCGGTCCTCGCATCCGTGCGTGGACGGCTGGGCGACGCCGGGGAGAGGCTGGTGCGCTCTGCCGAAGCCAGCGAGCGCATGGGTCGCGAACTGTGGGCGATCCAAGATCTCATCGACCGGGCCGCGATCGACATCGTCCTCGGCGGCCGACCCGACCGCGGCGTGGCGGAGATGGAGGCCGTGCTGCGCGAGAGATCGTTCGACACGCTGCCTGCCGTCAACCGTCCCGATGTCGACGTCGCTCGCTTCTTTGCGCTGGCCGGCCGCGTCGATCGAGCGCGGGCCGCCCTGGAGTCGGCGGCAGCGCGTCCGTCCGCTGCGGAGGGAAGCTACGACGACTATCAGATGCGATTCGCACGGTCGGAGATCGCGATCGCCGAAGGCGACGGTGCTGCGGCCGTGCAGGCGCTCGAAGGGGTCGAGCCTGACGGCTGCACGTCGTGTCTCGTCCAGCTCGGTCGCGCGTACGACGCGGCGGGTCGCCCGGACTCGGCGATCCTGGCGTACGAGCGATACGTGGACGTGAGCGACATCGACCGCGTCTACGTCGACCGCTGGTGGCTCGGCAGGTCGCTCGAGCGTCTCGCGCGGCTGCACGATCAGGCGGGGAATCTGGACCAGGCGGAGCTGTACTACGCGATGTTCGTCGAGCTGTGGCGTGAGGCCGACGACTTGCTACAACCGCTGGTGCGCGCCGCGGACGACCGGCTGCAGGAAATCCTCGCCATCCGGGGCTGAGAACCGGGCCACGACGCGTGTCCCGGTGCCCTGTTTCCCGACCCGTGCGGCCGTCTCGGTCCGACATGGGCCTGACCCGGCCACGATGCAGACCCGCCGCGGCGACCCGGAAACATCCCTTCTCACGTATCTCCAGGGGATGGCTCCATGCTCGCGCAAAACTTGCACTTCCCGGCACGCGTCCGGGATATTTCGGACATGACGGGCGGTGAGCCGCACGGTCGTCCCCCGCCCGTCCGACGGAGTCAGCCGAGGTGGAAGCCAGCTCGAAGAAGGCAAGCAGGGTCGTTGCGTCGTTCCTGAACCGCCGTCCGGGCGGAGAGGAGACGCACACCCTCCAGCTGCCCGCACCGAACCTCCCGCGCGGCTGGCCCGAGAAGCTCCCTTTCCGCAAGCGACCGAAGCCGTACTCGCACTCGATCGGCTGGGCTCCGACGGGCGAGGACCCCGTACGGCTCGATCGCCCGACCAAAGCGGACGACGGTGCGTACGAGCTGTTCATCTCATCCCCGGTGCTCGGCGACGTGCGCCGGCACCTGATCACGTCGACGAAGGGTGAGCCGTTCGGGTTCCTGATCGGACAGGTCGTTTACTGCCCGTGGTCGGAAGTACCGTACATCGTCATCGATTCGCTGCGCCGCGAGACGCAGGATCTTCCGCCGGCCAACGACATGGACCGATTCCGCCACGCCTACGCGGCCGCGGCCAGGGACGCGCGTCAGAGGCGCGGCGAGGTGCTCGGGTGGTATCACCGACACGGCGTCCTCGGGCTGCGACTCTCCGAGTGGGACCTGCACCTCCAGGAGGAGTTCTTCCCCGAGGCCTGGCACTGCGCCCTCGTCATCGCGTCGTCGTCGCGCGGGATCATCGGGGGGTTCATCCAGCGCAGCCGACGGGCGAAGCTCTTCCGAAAGGGACTCGCGCCGTTCCACGAGATCGTCGACCTCGACGCCAAGCTCGTCGATGGCCTCAAGCCGTCGGTCGTCGACTGGGTCAACTACTCGGCCTCCGAGGACGTCAGCGTCATCCGCGCGAAGTGGCCCGACTCGGCCACGCGGCTCAGGAAGTGGAAGACGAAGCAGCACGGCGAGGAGGCTCGCGTCCCCACCGAGGTCGATTCGGTCAAGCCGCCTCCCGGGTCCGCGGCCCGCGGCTCTCTCGGCGGTCGCTCTTGGCGCACCGCCGGCAACGCGACGGCACGCGCGACGCCGCTTCCGGCGCCCGAGATCGAGGAGGACGACTTCACGAGTGCGGTGGGGCCCGTCGAGCCGCCGATCGTGTTCGAGTCCGAGGAGATCCCGGAGCCGGGGGTACGCGCGCCGACGCGCCGACGCCGGTCTGCCGATCCGGACGAGGAGGAGGACACGACCTCGACGTCGAAGCCGAGACGGAAGCGACCGGGAACGAAGCCGCCCGCCGACGCGAAGGGCTCGACGCCGGCGAAGGAAGACGCCGCCCGCGGGAGCGACAAGGCATGGGTCGACGACGAGTTCCTCGACGCCGTCTGGGGGCCGCCTCCGTTCGTACCCGAAGAGGAGGAGCCGGCCGCGTCGGAGTCATCCGAAGAAGTCGCCGAAGCGAGCGCCGATCGTGCGCCGGGCAGGACGCGCCCGCGGTTCGAGCTCGTCCCCACGTTCGAGCCCGAGCCTCCGGAGATCGAAAGCCCCGGATCGCTGGAGTGGCTGATCGGTCTCATCGGTGAGACGCTGGCGTCGAGACGAGGGTCGGACGTCGGAGAGGCCGTGGCCGAGGGAGAGGCCGTGGCTGAGCCCGCCGACGCCGACGCGAAGCCGGACGACGGGGCGGTCGCGGAGACCGCTGCGGAGCGCGATGACGAACTCGCGGAGAGCCCGCGGACCAGGAGGCGTCGCGCCGTCGGCGAGCGTCGCGGCGAAGGCATGTTCGTCACGAGCTCCGACGATCCCGAGCACGACCCGGAGGCGCCGATCCCCGTGCTCCTCTTCGCCGACGACCCCCCCGGGGGATGGCAGCCGACCTCGCTCCAGAAGCGGGTCGGCACCGGCGTCCTGGCGGTCGTCGTGGCGGTGATCGCGTTTCAGATCCTCGGAGGCATGCTGCCCCGTGACGGCGGGCAGGCTTCCGCAGCGCCCGGCTCGCCGTCGGGCGCAACGGGCGCCGCGACGACTCCTGCGGGCGGCGCCACGACGGATCCCGCCGGCGCGGAGACCGCGGGCGGGCCGACGCCCGAGTTCGTCGATCTTGTAGACGGGTTCCTCACGAGCCTCCAGACCTTTCGCGAGCGGCTCGTGCAGTTCCGCGTCTCCCAGACGGACTGCGCGGCCCTCTCGGCGGAGCTGTCATCGGTCGCGCTTGCGCACTCCTCGCTCGGCGCGTTCGTAGGCGCGAATCCCGACCTCAGCGACAGGTTCGTCACGCTCGATCAGGAGTTCGAGGCCACGCTCCGGCGGTACGCGGCGACCGACTGCCCGCTCCCCGAGGCGGCCGTCCCCCCGGAGGCCGCGTCCTGAAGGGCTTCTAGCCTCACTCTTGCTCCATGTACCGCCGGAGATGCGACGTCGCCGGCGGGGTCCCCCCGCACGCCCGGTACGAAGCGCACGCCCCTCAAGGGGTTCCAACCTCCGGGCGAGGCTTCAGGGTGCCGGTCGGCTTCGTCAGGAAGTAGCCAACCACCCGAAAAAGTTTGCGCATCTACGTGTCAGATTCATCGAGCATGCCGTCCCGACCACGTATCGAGCCTGCCGCTCCACCCTATGTGGATTGCATCCAGTGGATGCCCCGGCGCTTCGCCGGTGGAGTGTCGCCCGTCACGGTCGTCGACGTCATCCTGACGCAGACGTTCGCCAGGGAGCTGGCCGCCTGCCTCGCGGCGTCGCCCGACGCGCCGATCTTCGGCGCGGTGGTCGGACAGGTGTTCGAGGATCCCGCGTGCGCCCGACGCTGGATACGCGTGGATCAGACCGTGTCGTGCCCGAAGGCGATCGCGGAGGATGCGCCGGTCGAGACGCTTGCGGAGACGATCGAGGCTCTCCGCGCCGGGGTCGATCACGGAAACGTCCTCGGCTGGTTCCGCAGCCACCACCAGGCCGGTCTCTACCTCTCCCCCGACGAGGCCCGGTTCCACGAGGAGGTATTCCGCGAGCCGTGGGAGTTCGCCCTGGTCATGGCGGGGGCGGGCGAGCGACTGGCGGGCGGGGTGTTCCAGCGGACCGACCCCGAGGGACTCAGCCGCTCGGTCTACACCCCGTTCTACGAGCTCGTCGACGACGCCGACTCGTACGGCTCGACCGGCCGTCCGACGCTGATCACCTGGGCGAACTATCAGACCGACGCGCGGATCGTCCGTGACGCCGACCCGAAGCCACCGACGGCCGTGTCGACTCGCCCGGAGCTGACGCCCGCGGCGAAGGACGAGGAGGTCGCCCGCCCCGCGCGACGCACGCGCCTGAACCCGCAGGCGGACGGTTTGCCGCTTCTCGACCGGTCGGGAACCGCTTCGGCCCCACGCGGCTCGCAGGAGACCCCGAGCCCACTGCGCGGCCAGGGATCCACGCCCGAAGAGACCGCCGCCGAGAAGAAGGCCGCGGAGGATCACGAGGCGGAGTGGGAGAAGATCCAGATCCAGCGTTCGCTCACGGCCGTCGGCCGCTCGCTCGGCCCCGGTACGATCGGGCAACTCGGCGCGCCGGCGCCCGATGAGCGGGACACATCCGGGGAGGCGCCATCGGATCAGGAACCCGCCGCGAATGCCCCCGAAGAACCGCGCTCTCACCTGACCGTGGTGAACGGCGGACAGACGCCCCCCCGCTACAGGCGAGGGATGCCGGCGGACGGCGTCGTGATCCCCATCGACTCGGCGAAGTCGAGCCGGGGCCTCGTCGGGGGGTCACGGCGACGCAGGCGACTCCCGATCGGGCGGATCGCCGCGGCCGCGGCCGGAGTGATCCTGATGGCGGGCGCCGGGTGGGCAGGAGCTCGTTCGCTCGGTGGCTCGGGTTCCTCCGGCGATGCGGCACAGGCCGGGCTCTCCGTGGGTCCGGACGCCCTCTTCGGCGAGAACGGCGGCTCGCAGACCGCACCGCCGGCCGAGAGCGGCGCGACGGACCCCCTCGACACGGCGATCGACGAGACCGGGGCAGCCACGGGTGAGAACCGGTCCACCGATGGATCGGCCACGCGCGGCTCGGCACAAGGGACCGGGACGACCGGCGATGTCTCGGGCGACCCCCGGCGTGGTCCCGGGGGGCTCTCCGGCGGCGAGGCCGAGCCGTCCGCGTCGGCCGTGGACGTCCCGACGATCTCGGCGCCGGAGCGTCCCCAGGTCGACGGGTCGACCCTCGAAGATCCGCTGATCACGGACACGTCCGTCACGCCCTACCAGAACGCGATCTCGATCTTCCGGACGGAGATCACGCGGTACGATGCGACGAGCCGGCGGTTCGATGATGGCGACGCGACGTGCAACCCGCTCAACCTGGCGTTCCGTGGTCTGATCGACGCGAGTCGCCGGCTCGAGGCCCGGTACGCGGAGGCCGAAGCGACGCTCGATGATGCCGCGCACGGCGTGTACCGTGACGCGCAGCGGCGTTTCTCGGTCGCGCGGACGCACTACGAGCTGACCGACTGCCCGATGCCCGTCGGAGGCTGATACATTGCCGCCGGTTCGCGAGCCCGGACCGGCGGCATGGACGCTCCAGGCTCGCGGTGAGTCCCGTGGGACCCCCGCGCGGAGCGGTGAGTGACGGACGACGTCCAGCTGCCCATCCTGAGAGTGTCGCCACGAGATCTCGCCCCGGTCGCGATCGTGGTGGGCGACCCGGCGCGCGCACGCGCCACCGCAGAGCTGCTCGATGACGCCATCGAGATCGGATCGAACCGCGAGTATCTGACCCTCGCGGGCACCCGCGACGACGTCCGAATCGTCGTCTCATCGCACGGCGTCGGCGCCCCGGGCGCCAACGTCTGTTTCGCCGAGCTGATCCGCGGCGGAGTCGATACGCTCATCCGCGCGGGAACCTGCGGCGGCATCGTCGAGGAACTGGCGGACGGCGACCTCATCATCGCGACCGCGGCCGTTCGCGAGGACGGCGCGAGCGACCAGCTCATCCCCCCGGGCTACCCGGCTGTCGCCGACCGTACCGTCGTCGAGGCCCTGGCCGCCGCATCGAGCCGCGGACGACCCGTGCGGGAGGGCCTCGTCGTCACGGAGGCGACATTCTACCCGGGGGCATTCCCGCCCCGCTGGCAGAGCTACAACCGCTACGGAGCTCTCGCCGTCGAGATGGAGATGTCGTCGCTCTTCGTGGTCGCGAGCATGAACGGAGCACGCGCCGGCGGCATCGTCGCCGTCGACGGCAATCTCGTGGCCGAACGAAGCCCCGACATGTCCGACTACGACCCCCACAGGGGTGTGGTCCGCGATGCGGTCACCTCCATGCTCGAGATCGCGGTGGATGCCGCCGCGCGGCTGGCCGCGGCACAACGATCGGACCGATGAACACGGAGACCGGCACGTGAACAGCCTTCCCGAACCGGACGTCGTGATCTCGGGCGCGACCATCGTCACCATGGACGCCGACGAGCGGGTCATCGAGGACGGCGTCGTCACGGTGGGCGACGGTCGAATCCTCGCGGTCGGCGACCGGTCGACGATGGCCGGCGCGCGGGGCGGCGAGATCGTCGACGCCACCGGACGCCTTCTCGTCCCCGGGCTCGTGAACGGACACGTCCACATGGGGGACTCGCTGTTCCGCAGCCTCGTGGAGGATCTCCCTCTGGAGCCGTGGCTCGAGAGGCTGTGGATCTCGGAGCGCGAGTTCGTGACGGCCGAGAACGTCCGTCTCGGCGTACAGCTCGCTCTCGCCGAGATGATCCGCAGCGGTACCACCTGCGCCCTCGACATGTTCTGGTTCCCCGAGGCAGCGGCCGAAGCGTCGATCGAGGTGGGGTTCCGGGTGATTACGGGTCCCATCTACTTCGATTTCGAGGGCCCCGACGGCATCGCGTACGAGGATCGGATCGAAGCCGGCGAAGCGTGGTTCGAGCGGTTCGGCGGCGAGCCGCTGGTCGTGCCGTGCGTGCAGCCCCACAACGCGCTCACCGTCTCGCCCGAGGGAATGCGCGCCGCGCGTGACCAGGCCGATCGGCACGGCGCGCTCTTCCACACCCACTGCTCGGAGACGGTGACCGAGGTGGCGACGACGCGGGAACGGTTCGGGTGGACCCCTGTGGCGCACCTCGACGAGCTCGGGATCCTCGAAGGTCCGACCGCGCTCGCCCACTGCGTCCACCTGACAGACGACGATTTTGCGCGTCTGCGACGGACCGGCGCGGCGGTGCTCCACAACCCACTGTCCAACCTCAAGCTCGGATCCGGAATCGCCCCCGTCGCGCGCATGCTCGAGGAGGGCATCCCCGTCCTCGTCGGCACCGATGGCCCCGTGAGCTCCAACGACCTCGACATGTGGACCGCGATGCGGTTCGCGGGGCTGCTGCAACGCGGCGCGAACCGGAACCCCATCCTGACACCGGCCGTCGAGGTCATGCGCATGGTGACGTCTCGCGGCGCCGATGCGCTCGGACTCGGGGCCTCGATCGGATCGATCGAGCCGGGCAAGCGCGCCGACCTCGTGCTCATCGACCTCGACCGCCCGCACCTGCAACCGATGTTCGACGTCTACGCCCACCTCGTGTACACCGTCGGTCGCGACGACGTCCGCTCGGTCATGATCGACGGCCGGTGGGTCATGCGTGATCGTGAGCTTGCGACGCTCGACGAGCCAACCGTCCTCGACCGGGTCCGCGAGCTCGCGGCCCGCATCGAGTCGCACGCAACGGGGTTGAAGACCGCCTGACCATCTCGCAGGAACCCCACGCCGCCAGAGTCGGCGCCGTCCGCCGAAACCCCGCACTAACTATCCGCCGGAAGCCCGCTCTGTCCGCCGGAAGCCTTCACTCTAGGCCGGAAGCCCGCACTATCCGCCGGAAGCCCGCGCCCGGACCACCCGACCGTCGAACTCGTCCCCGCAGCTCAGCGCAACGCCGCCTCGATGTTCCCCCCGTCGACCGTGAGGATCGCGCCGGTCGTCTTACGCGCCAGTGCCAGAGCGACAAACGCTTCCCCGACGTCCTCTGCGAGGACCTCGCGACCGAGAAGGTTGCCGCTCATGTATTCCGGTTCGCTCACGCCGCGGGCGTCGGCTCGCGACGCGACCATCTCGTCCGTCAGGATCCCGCTGCGGATCCGGTCCGCGTTGATCCCGTTCGACCGGATCCCCTCGCACCCGTGCTCGAGCGCGTACTGCCGCACCAGCGCGAGCGTCGCCGCCTTCGGCAGTCCGTAGGGACCGAAACCTCTGCCCGGGTTCACGGCCTGCTTCGACACGTTGAAGAGCAGACACCCACCCGTCCCCTGCTCCCGCATGATGCCGACCGCCCCCGCCGCGACGCGGTGGTGCGCGAAGAAGTTGACCTCGAAGCTCTGCCGCAGGGTCTCCTCGTCGACTTCGATCATGGCGCCCTGCCACGCCGCCCCCGCGTTCGAGACCAGGATGTCGAGGCCACCGAACGCCGATACGACCTCCGCGAGCCCGACCTCTACCGCCTCCCCATCCGTCACATCGCAGCTGATCGCGGGGCACCCGAGAGCATTGCCAGCCGCTTCGAGCGCCTCACCGGCCAGATCGAGCAGCGCCACCTCGGCGCCGCGCGCCCGGAAAGCCTCCGCAGTGGCCCGCCCGATCGCACCTGCCCCTCCCGTGACCGCGACAACGTGTCGTGCGAGAACGCCCTCCTTCCGACCGGCCAGCTTCGCCTGTTCGAGCGACCAGTATTCGATGTCGAAGAGATCCGCCTCGGTGATGCTCTCGAACCGGTCCATCCGCTCGGCCGCCGTGATCACCTCCACGGTCGTCTCCGCCAGGTCCGCCGCCGCGCTCGCCGCGCTCGCCGTCGCACCGACACCGAAGAGACCGACGCCCGGGACCAGCACCACGCGGGGGCTCGTATCGAGCATCCGCTTCGTCCCACCATGCCTCGGATTGTGTCGTTCGAAGTACTCCGCGTAGTCGCTACGGTAGCCGGCCACCGCCTGGGCGGCGCGCGCCTTCCACGCGGCGAGGTCCTTCGAGTCCGGCCGCGGCAGCAACACCGGTAGCGGCTTCGTCCGGATCGCGTGGTCGGGAGTGACCGTTCCGGTCGCCGTGTAGCGTTCGACGTCGTCCCCGGACAGGTAGTCGAGAATCTGATCGCTCGTTCGATGCTCCAGGATGAATCGCTCGTGGACGCCCTCAGACTCGTCCACGACGTTGGCCAGCAGTCCCCGAATGGTCGGGGCGATACGATTCGCGGCCAGCGTCCCTGCCTCCGGTGCGTGCCGGTCCGCTCCCCCGACCGCGAGCGGCCGCACCAGACCTGAGGCGATCCTCTCCTCGGCCATCGTCACCACCTCGATCATCCGGTCGTACGCCTCCTTCGCCGTCGCGCCGAAGGTGAAGAGCCCATGCTTCAGCAGAACCAGACCCTGTGCGTCGGGGTGCTCGTCCGCGATCCGCTTGCACGACTTCGCCAGGTCGAATCCCGGCATCACGTACGGGACGATCGCCATCCGCTCCCCGTAGAGCTCGCGGCAAATCGCCTCGCCGTTCGGCTGGTCGGTGAGAACCAGTCCTGCGTTGGCGTGTGTGTGGTCGATGAACTTGTGCGGGACCCAGGCGTGGAGGAGGGTCTCGACGGACGGATTCGGAGCCGTCGAGTCGAGCAGGTTGCGCCTCTGGAAGTTCACCATCTCCTCGTCGGACAGCTCTTCGAGCGCCGCCAACTCGAGGAGAGGCGCCAGCTGCACCGCGGGGAGCCCGGCGGGCTCGATCGTACCCATGTCCCAACCGCTCCCCTTCACGTAGAGCACATCGATCTCCCGACCGTCGAGATCGACTGTCGTCGACTTCACCGACGTGTTGCCGCCCCCGTGCAGCACCAGACGCGGCTCGGAGCCGAGCAGTCGGGTCGTATAGACACGGAGCGCGAGATCCCCCGACACCCCCGCCTCGCCGTATCTCTCGAGAGCTCCCGCCGCACGGTCGTCGGACCAACGATTCTCCATATCAGGCTTCTCTCCAAGGCTGCCCCGTCCCGCCGGACACAGTATCGCACCCTCAGGGGATCATATCGGGTGTGGAGGGTACCCCGGATCGGCGGAGGCGCGCCAGCGCCGTCGAGGCCGGCGTGCCGTCGCGACCCGTACGCGCCTCTCGCGCCGCATGAGACCCCTTTGAGACTCGTCGCCCATCTCGGTGTCATACCCGACACCGACACTCGCACCCCGGCGGCCATCACGGATGTTTACGAATCGTACAGTTTCGAGATGCGGCGGCCATGGGACCCTCCGGGGTCGGGGGCGGCGGGGTTCGGCGAGCCGCCGGAGGCTCCG
>JAWWCR010000120.1:0-15284 GCA_033720355.1 Gemmatimonadota bacterium | reverse complement strand
GCGCCGGCGCCGGCGCTCGCCTTCGATCTCACGAGCGAGACCCGCAGAATCGGCGACCTGCTCGAGGCCCTCGGCGACGCCCACCCGACGGGTCCCGGGGGGGCGGGACCCGTGGTCCCGGCCGTCATCGCGGGCCATTCACAGGGCGCCGCGATCGCTCTCTCGTGGGCCGCCGACGCCGCGTCACCGCCGGCGCTCCTGCTGTCGAACCCCGTTACGCCGTGGACCCGCCGACCCCTCGCGCTCGGGGCCCTCGAGTCGGGGTTGATGCGAGCCCTCATCGCGGGCATCTTCTCGCCCCTCCGACGGCCGCTGGCCGCGGCGATCCTCCGTCGGGCGGCCGGTCCGGAGTACCGGGTCCCTCCGGACGTCATCGACGCCTACGCCGCGCCCTACGCCGATCGGGCCCGCGCGGCGACCTTGATGGCGGTGTTGCGGGATTGGCACCCCGCCCAGCTCGAGGGACGCCTGCCGGTGGCCGGGCCGCCCGCGCATGTGCTCGCGGGATCGCGGGACCCGCGCATCGCGCCCGATACGGCGCGACGGCTCGCCGAGCGACTGGGCGCCGGGTTCACGCTGGTCGGCGACGGGGGGCACGTGCTCCCCGAGCAACACCCCCGCCTGCTGGCGGAGGAGCTGGAGAGGATCCTCGACGTGCTCGGGACCGCGCCGGTCACCGGGCGTTAGATGCTTACCCCGCGGTGCGAGGGAAGATGGCGATCAAGAGCGATGGGTGGATTCGCAGGATGGCGCAGGAGCAGGGGATGATCGAGCCCTTCGCGGATCGCCAGGTCCGGGAAGGCGTCATCTCCTACGGCGTCAGCAGCTACGGGTACGACATGCGGGTGGCCGACGAGTTCCGGATCTTCCACAGCGCGTTGTTCCCGGTCGTCGACCCGAAGAAGTTCGACGAGCGGTCGTTCCTCGAGTTCGAGGGCGAGGAGTGCATCATACCGCCGAACTCCTTCGCGCTGGCCCGCTCGATCGAGTACTTCCGCATACCCCGCAGCATCCTCACGATCTGCGTGGGCAAGTCCACCTACGCGCGGTGCGGGCTCATCGTGAACGTGACCCCGTTCGAGCCCGAGTGGGAGGGCTACGTGACGCTGGAGATCTCGAACACGACGCCGCTGCCGGCGAAGGTGTACGCGAACGAGGGCATCTCGCAGGTGCTCTTCTTCGAGTCGGACGAATTGTGCGAAGTCAGCTACGCCGACAAGGCCGGCAAGTACCAGGGGCAAACCGGGGTTCAGCCGCCGAAGCTCTAGCCGTTCGCGCCGCCGCTCGCCCGCAGGGCCACGATCGTGAGCCACAGCCAGCCCGCGAGCAGGGTCGCGCCGCCGATCGGCGCGACCGCTCCGAGCCACCCCTGCCCCGTGAGCGCGAGGGCGTAGAGGCTCCCCGAGAACACGACCACTCCGGCGAGAAAGAGGAGCGCCGGGCCCGCCCAGAACCCGCGCGGCCACACGCGTCCCGCCATCCCGACGAAGAGCAGGGCCAGCGCGTGGTACATCTGGTATCGCGCGGCGGTGTCGAACGTTGCGAGCCGCTCGGCCGGGATGGTCCCCTCGAGCCCGTGCGCCCCGAAGGCGCCTGCGGCGACCGCGAGGAAGGCGAGGACGGCTCCGGCCGCGAGGAATGGTCTGTGCATTGTTCCAGGGCACCTTGGTCGGGGCGTATCCGCCCATGACACGGGATGTTAGCGCGATCTGGCGGTTAGCCCGGTCCTTCGGGACCGGACCGGGTCGCATGAACGGACGCGGGATCGGCGTTTCGGCATGGCGGAACGCCATTTCCGAGGCCGTTCGCGAGTCAAGAGAAGGACCGGCAATCCTGTCGCACAAGGGGTCTGTGATGCGTAGCGACCGAAGGATCCTCGCCCTGCTGTCCGCGAGAACCGAGCACGCCGAGCCCGTCCGGGAGGCGCTCGCCCGGATCGACCCGCATGCTCAGCTCGCCACCGACGTGTTCACCGTCGTCGAGGCCGTCCGCTCGTCGGACGTCGATGTCGTGATCTGCGATGACCAGGCTGCGGACCCCCGCCTGGTCTACGCGGGCGTCGCGGAAGCCGCCCGTGACCGTGAAGCGGGAGCGGTCCCGTCGTTCGTGACCATCCTCGCGCCAGGTCATACCTCGACGGTCGCGCTCGATCGTGAGCCGGCGTTCACCCACTTCCTCGCGCGCCCGTTTCGCGCGGAGGCACTCACCGCGCTCGTTCGATCCCTTGTCGAGGACCCGTCGGTCACGGTTCAACCCGATGAGGCGCAGCCGGCCGTGCACGTGCGCCGGCCCGCCCGTTTCTCGGCGCGACCGCTCTACGCCGAGGCCGTGGCATTCGCTCGCGAGGCGTTCGTCGGCGCGCGCGACGGCCAGGAACCCGACATGGCCCGCGCCCGGATGGTCGCCGAGCGCATCCACACATCGATGCTTCAGAGCAACCTCCTGTTGAACCGGGCGCTCGAGCCGTACAAGCGCTTCGAGATCCCGACGCACTGCGCCAACGTGGCCATCTTCGCGGCGAAAATCGCGATGAGCCGGGACATGTCGCTCGACGAGACGCTCCGCGTGATCCAGGCCGGTCTCGTCCACGACATGGGGATGGCCCGGCTGCCGGAGTCGATCCTGTTCAAGGAGGGAGCGCTCACCGAGGAGGAGCGTGCAGTCATGGAGCAGCACCCTCTCCTCGGCGCCGAGATCGTCTCGCGGCTCGGGACGGAGTTCGCGTGGTTGCAGCGCGCCATCCGTCAGGAGCACGAACGGATCGACGGCTCGGGCTACCCCGACTCGCTGCGGCGCGACTCGATCGATCCGATCGCTCGGATCCTCGGGGTGGCGGACGTGTTCGAGGCCTTCTCGCACTCGCGCGCGTACCGATCGCCCTTCACGGCGTTCGAGGCGCTCGAGCGGGTCGTCCAGATGCGGGGAGAGGTGTTCGATGGGGAGATCGTCGACGCCCTGGCCAACGAGATCTCGGTGTTCCCGCTGGACTCCTACGTGAAGCTGTCGTCGGGCGCGATCGGGCGGGTCGTCGCGACCAACCCCGACAACCTCATGCGACCGACGATCGAGGTCTTGTGGAACGAGAGCTGGCGGCCGATCGAGCCGCGCGTCGTCTCGCTGGACGACGTGCCGGACATCGCGATTGAGCGTCCGCTACACGAGTCGGAAGTCCCGATCACCTGAGAACGCGGCGGCAGCCTGTCGGGAGGCGCCGGTCAGCGATTGGCCGGCGCCAGCGATCCCGCCCGGCGCGCCGCCTCCTCGACGACCGCCTCCATGAGGTGATCCCGACGCTCGGGGCTCAACTGGGCGAGGATCTCCTCGACCAGGGCCGCGAGCTCTCTGCCCTCTTCGCGCGTCAACGGAGCCCACGCATCCCCCTCCGCCAGTCTCTCGGACAGAGCGGAGGAGCGCTCGAGAAGCTCCAGGTGCTTCATTCGATCTTCGTACGTCATGGTGGTCCTCTCTTTCCCCGCCACCTGTACGCCCGATTGACTCCGTCCGGGATCCCGGTGTCACCTGCCCACACCCCTTCGAGGACGCAAACCCGATACCGGCGGTTTCCGGCGCGTCGCGCGCCTGTCAGCCGCCGACCTGGCTGAGCGCCGCCAGACCGCCGCTGCCGCTGGCCGACCCCAGTTGCAGATAGTGCCGTTTCGGCTTGCCCGCGAGCGCTTCCGCCACCGCGCCGAGCACCGACCCCGACTCGCGAAGCGGCCCCCGCAGGTCGACCTCGTGGTCGCCGAACAGACAGGTCCGCAGCTTCCCGTCCGCGGTGAGCCGCATACGGTTGCAGCGCTCGCAGTAGTTGTGCGAGAGCGGCGTGATGACGCCGACCGTCCCCGGGGCCCCGGGGTGCCGATAGTAGGTGGCCGGTCCGTTCCCGAGCGGCCCGTCGACCGGCTCGAGATCGCGGATCCTCCCGATGCGCTCGAGGACCTCGTCCGTCGACACGAACCGGTCGGTGAGGTGGAGGTTCCGCCCGACGGGCATCAGCTCGATGAAGCGCACGTGCCACGGCCGGCGTCGCGTGATGGCGGCGAAATCGGCCACCTCGTCGTCGTTCAGACCGCGCATGACGACGCAGTTGATCTTGATGGGGTCGAAACCGGCCTCTTCGGCGGATGCGATCCCCTCGAGCGTCTCGTCGAACCGGCGGACGGGGCGCCGTGCGATCTCCTCGAACCGCTCTCGCCGCAGCGTGTCGAGACTGATGTTGAGCCGGTGCACGCCGGCCGCACGCAGATCAGCCGCGTGGCGCGGCAGGAGGATGGCGTTCGTGGAAAGCGAGATGTCGTCGATGCCGGGCACGGCGGCGATCATCTCGATCAGACTCGGCAGGTCGCGCCGAATGAGCGGCTCGCCGCCGGTGATCCGGACGCGCTCTAGCCCCTCGCCGGCCATCTGCCGCACGATCGTGGCGATCTCCTCGTAGCAGAGGATGTCGGGCTTGGGGATCCAGTCGAGCCCTTCCTCCGGCATGCAATACGTGCAGCGGAGGTTGCACCGGTCCGTCACCGAGATCCGCAGATATCGGATGCGTCTTCCGAACTGATCCTTCATCGGTCGCCCCCCCCGGCCCGGCCGGCGGCGGTTCGGCCGCGCAGCTCGCCCGGCGCGCCGACCCATTCACGGTCGCCGTCGACGTAATGCTCCTTCTTCCAGACCGGCAGACGCTTCTTCAGCTGCTCGATCACGTACCGCGAGGCCTCGTAGCAGGCGGCGCGGTGCGGCGCCGAGACGCCGACCACGACCGATACCTCGCCGAGGTCGAGGTCGCCGACACGGTGGAACGCCCTGAGCGAACCGATCTCGTGGCGATCGACCGCTTCCTCGCAGATGGCGCGGAGCTCCTTCTCGGCCATCTCCCCGTACGCCTCGTACGAGAGCCCCGAGACCGCCCGCCCCTCGTTCGTCTCGCGCACGCGTCCCTCGAACACGAGGACCGCGCCGTCCGCGGTGGACGAGAGGTCGTCGAAGGAGGCGAGCCCGTCGAGCGACCGGGTCGTGATCCCGACGCGAATCATGCCGTCAACCTCCTGCCACGGGCGGGATGAGCGCGACCTCGTCACCGTCGGCGAGCGCCGTCCCCGGTTCGGCGTAACTCTGATTCACGGCGACCACGACGCGGTCCGGCAGCCAGTCGAGAGATCCTCGCCTCAACGCGACCACGAGATCCGCCACCGTGCTGCCCGGCGGAAGCTCGGTCGAGCCCTCGCGGGTCGCGGCGAGCTCGGCGTAGACGCCGAAGAACAGCGTGCGCACGCGCATCGTCTCAGACGCGTTCGGCGGCGAGGGACCCGAGGTACGCGACCAGACGGGGCACGAGACCCTCTTCGCGCAGAGTCGACACGCGGACACGCGAGCGTCCCGGCGCATCGGGGTCGGGTGTGGCGCCGACAGCGAGGTTCCCCCTGAACGTGCAGAAGGAGATATGCGAATCGCTCTCCGAGTCGATCCAGGCGTCGGCCATCCGCCCGGGCCCGGTGAAGAAATCCCGCGCGGCCCGGAGCACGTCTGCCGGCGCCACCGGGGCGGTCATCTCTCTCGTCATATGGCCCTCGTTCGAGGTCTGTTCGGGCGCGCCGAGGGTGGTCGAACACCGCGGTCGCCGGTAGTTTCCCGCCGTTCCAGCTACCCGAAATTAGGATCTCGCGGGGCTTCCTACAAACGATGGTTTCACCGGACGTCACCGACCCGGCGACTCCGTCATCCCTCTGAACCGGACGCGCACGAGTGCAGTTCTCCCCCAACATCGCGACGCTCGAACCCTCCCCCACCCTCGCGCTGGCCGCCAGGGCGAGACAGCTGAAGGCGCAGGGCGTCCCGGTGATCGATCTCTCCGCCGGAGAGCCACAGTTCCCCGCACCCGATTTCGCCCTGCGGGCGGCGAGCGACTCGATCGCGGCCGGGATGACCGGCTACCCACCGACGCCCGGGCTACCGGGGCTCCGTCAGGCGATCGTCTCCTACCTGGGCGAGACCACGCGGCGATCGGGGCTCGAGCCGTCGCAGGTCATCGTGGGCGCGGGGGTCAAGCAGGTCCTCTTCAACTGCACCTACGCGCTGTTCGGCGAGGGCGACGAGGTCATCGTGCCGGCCCCCTACTGGCCGAGCTACACGGCGATCATCCAGCTGGCCCGCGCCACGCCCGTCGTCGTCGAGGGGACGTGGGAGGACGGCTTCCTCGTCGACGCGGATCGGCTCGACGCGGCCCGTACGCCGCGCACGCGCGGGCTGTTCCTCAACAGCCCGAGCAACCCGACCGGGGCCGTCTACGATCGATCGGCGCTCGCGTCGATCGTCGAGTGGGCCGACCGGCACGGCGTCTGGCTGCTCTCCGACGAGATCTATCGCCGACTCGGATACGTCGACGAGGTGCCGAGCGTGTTCGACATCGACGCCGCGGGCGACCGGGTGGTGCTGCTCGATGGGATGTCCAAGGCGTTCTGCATGCCCGGTCTGCGGATCGGATACGGCGTCGGCTCGCCCGAGCTGGTGGCGAGGATGTCCGATCTCCAGGGCCAGACGACGTCCGGGGCCGTGGTGTCCTCGCAGGTGGCGGCGGCGGCCGCGTTGAGCCGGACCGCAGAACGCGAGGAGTTCGTGGCCGATCTCGTCGCGAGGCTCGAGGCGCTCAGGGACGAAGGGCTCGAAAGACTGTCGAGAATCGATGCGCTCGAGGTTCGACCGCCCGACGGCTCGATCTACTTCTACGCCCGGGTTCGCGACTCATCGGTGACCTCGATGGAGATCGCGGAGGGCCTGCTCGCGGACGAGGCCGTGGCGTCGATTCCGGGTGAGCCCTTCGGATCTCCAGGGTATCTGAGGCTCAACTTCGCCGTCGAACGAAAGACGATGCTCGAGGGGATCGAGCGGATGAAGCGGTGGTTCGAGCGCTGAGGCCCGGGAGGCTGTTGAACACCACGAGCGGGTCCCGTCGCGCGCCACACACCCGGACCCAGGAAGGAGAGGGGGCACCCACCGGAGGTGGGCGTCCACCATGTTTCCCTGCGTCAACCTCATGAACGGCGCAGGGCACTTCAGCGACCTCCGTGAGGTACGGATCTGACGAAGCTCGGGAACGCGCAACGACGCTCCCGAGCTTCGTAGTCAGGCACGCTGTCGAGAAGGACCGGTCAGGACCAGTCGTCCCCGAAGGACCGGAACGAGGGCTGCGACGAGGAGTCCTGCTGTCCCTTCTCCTTGTCCGGCGTCTCGTCCTTCCGCTCCTCGTGGCTGTCCCCGACTTCCTCCTTGAACAGCCGAGAGGGCTTGAACACGGGAACCGCGCGCGCCGGCACCTTCACCGGCTCGCCCGTTCTCGGGTTCCGCGCCATCCTCCGGCGCCGCTGCCGCACCTTGAACGTGCCGAAGCCCCGGATCTCGATGTGTCGTCCATCGGAGACCGCCCGCTTGATCGCATTGAGGAACGCGTCGACCACCGCGGCGCAATCCTTCTTGGTCACGCCCGGCCCGATCGCTTCGCAAACCTCTTCGACCAGATCCGCCTTCGTCATCGCCTCTCCTCCGAATACTGGGGCCGCATCGCCCGACGATTCTTGCGTTTCGCCCGGTTCACGGCGCCTCACCGCCACTCGTAAAGCAGTCTCGGCGTGCCCGAGTGCATTGGTACGAATGTCTTTAGCAACCCCCGTGCCTCGACCCCCGCAAGGTCGAGCACCCACTCGAGCAACCCCAAACGATCCTCGCGGGGCCGGACGATCGCGGGCCGATCTCCGAGCCCGGTCATCCGACCCGCGACCTCCAGCACTTCGGCCAGCGTGGCGGTGCGATCGACCAGACCGAGGCCCACCGCCTGTCTGCCCGAATAGATGCGGCCGTCGGCCAGCGCTTCGACATCGGAGGGCTCGAGTCCCCTCCCCGCCGCCACGACCTGCACGAACTGGTCGTGCACGTCGTCGACCATCGCCTGCAGGATCCCGCGGTCCGCCGGCGTGAGCGAGCGCGCGGGACTGCCCGCATCCTTGTACTCCCCGCTCTTCACGACCTCCCAGCCGACGCCGACCTTTCGGTACAGCTCCTCGGCGTTGGGAAACTCCATGACGACCCCGATCGACCCCGTGATCGTGCCGGGAAGGGCGAACACCGAGTCGGCCCCCATCGCCGCGTAGTACCCGCCCGAGGCGCCGACGTCTCCCATCCAGGCCAGCACCGGTCGATCGTCCCGCTCGCGAAGCGCGCGGATCCCCTCGTAGATGGATTGGGACGCCCCGACGGCCCCCCCGGGCGACTCGATGGCGATCACGAAGCCTCGCACCGACCCGTCGCGCTCGTACGCCTCCAGGACCCTGAGGAACGGCTCCTCCGCGACGATCGTCCCCGTGAGAGGGACGACCGCGATACGAGAGCCGGTCGGTAGCAGCGACCCGCCGCTCAGGGCGCGCAACGAGAGCACCATCCCGACGCCGAAGACCACGAACACGGCGATGATGGCGATCAGGGTGCCCCTCGATGTTTCCGAGCTCACGAACGCATCCCGTATGTGGTTAATTCTATTGGCGTTAGACCGACTTAGCCATAGCCTCGACGAAGCGGTCGAACAGATAACGGCTGTCGTGAGGCCCGGGGGCGGATTCTGGGTGGTATTGCACCGCGAACACCGGTCGCTCGCGGTGCACCACCCCCTCGACCGTGCCGTCGTTCAGGTTCCGATGCGTCACCTCGAGGTCCGGCGCCCCGACGACCTCCCCGTCGGACTCCTCGACCGCGAACCCGTGGTTCTGGGAGGTGATCTCGACGGCCCCTGTCGCGTAGTTCAGCACGGGGTGATTCCCGCCCCGATGCCCGTAGGGCAGCTTGAAGTTGCGCCCGCCGAACGCGCGCGTGATCAGCTGGTGGCCGAGACAGATACCGAACACCGGCAAACCCGCGTCGGACAGGGCGCGGATCCGCTCGACGGCGCCGGGCACGGCCTCCGGGTCACCGGGTCCGTTCGAGACGAAGACGCCGCTCGCGTCCGTCGCGAGAAGCTCGTCGGCCGGGGTGCCGCACGGGGCCACCCGTACACGGTACCCGGCCTGCCGGAAGAGGTCGAGGCTCCGGGTCTTCACCCCGTAATCCAGACAGAGGACCACCCCGAGCTCTTCGTCCCCGAGCGACGTGAGCTCGTAGGGCTCAGGAGTCGATACCCCGCTCGCGAGATCGCGACCCGCCATGGGCGGCTCGGCGGCGAGCCGCTCGCGGGCCCGTGTCTCGGGCACCTCCGCCGGGGCGATGATCGCCCTCATCGCCCCGGCTTCGCGGATGTGTCGGGTCACGGCCCGCGTGTCGACGCCGGCGAGCGTCGGGATGGAGTTTGCGCGCAGGTACCCGGGCAGCGTGTCGTCCGAGGGGGTCGAGCCGATCCGGCCGGACAGGTGGCGCACCACGAAGCCCGAAACCCACGGGCGACGCGACTGAACGTCCGCGTCGCGGACACCGTACACGCCCTGCATCGGCGCCGTCATCACGACGATCTGCGAGGCGAATGAAGGATCGGTGAGGACTTCCTGGTATCCGGTCATCACGGTCGTGAAAACGGCCTCGCCCGCGGACTCCTCGTCGGGACCCGCGTATCGCCCGTCGAACCGCCGTCCGTCCTCGAGGAGGAGGTATCCCTGCCGGCCGTCGCGGTCCGACGGCGCTTGCGTCTCGGTCATGTGTCGTGTCGAATGGGGCGGTCGAATCGAGCCCCCGTCGGGGGGCGAGCGAGTACCCGAGCGGAGACGCCGTGACCGCCGAAACTGACCCCGGCTCGAGCGGGGGCCGCGTTGCCGGCCCCGTCGTGCACATGTTCGCGGACGAGTCCTGTCTGGGCAACCAGTTCGGTGACCGTAAGAACCCCGGCGCCGCCGCCGGCATGATCGAGCGCTTCGATGAGCGTCGCGGGTGGTATCGCAGGGACTTCGCCCACTTCGATCCCGACACGACCAACAACCGGATGGCGATCACGTCCGCCATCCTCGGGCTCACCTACCTCAACCGCCCCTGCCGCGTCGTGTTCACCAGCGACAGCCAGTACCTGATCAAGGGTATCAGCGAGTGGGTTCACGGTTGGGCGAGACGCGGTTGGCGAAGGAAGGGCGGCGAGATCGAGAACCTGAAGCTGTGGAAGGATCTCGTGAGCGCCGCCGGCCGACACGAGATCGAATGGCGGTGGACCCGTGGACACGCCGACGATGTCAAGAACGTGTACGTAGACCAGCTGGCCGTCACGGCCGCGAAGGAGCGCCGCGGGACGGGCGGGCTCGTCGAGTCGGGGTTCGAGGCGTGGCTCGAAGAACAGCAGGACGCCGGCAGGTACAACGACTTCCTCGATGTTCCGGACGGGACGTTCAGACCGGGCCGCCCTCCCCCACCCGCCGACTGAGACGGTGGCGAGCGCCGGGCCGCGCGTGTGGCGGGATCGGCGCGCGACGGTCGCGCTCGCTCAGAGTCCCTCGGAACCGCCCTCGTCGTCGCTCGACCCCGAGTCGCCAGATCCCTCATCCTCGCCGGAGCCCGTGTCGCCGCCCTCCTCGCCGGCGGCGCCGCCCGTCTCGTCGCCGCCCTCCTCACCCGTGGGGGGCGCCGCCTCGAGCAGGGATGGCGGGGCCTCGGGCAACGTCTGCTGGGCCCCGGTACCGTCACGCAGGATCGACTCCGGCGCGGCGGCTGGCCGCGACGACATCACGGCGAGGACCAGCGACAGAAAGAGGAACAGCCCGCCGCCGATCCACGTCATCTTCGTAAGAGCCGTGGCGGCCTGACGTCCACCCATGAACGAGTCTGTCGACGACGAAGCGCCACCGAAGGAGGCGGCAAGGCCACCGCCCTTCCCCGACTGTATGAGAATGATCACGCAGAGCATCACTGCGAGAATCGCGATCACCGCGATCAGAAAACCGAACATCTGTACGCTCGCTGGTCACAAAAAATGGCGCTCACCGGAGCGCCGCGCGCACGCGGGCAGGATCCCGCGGCAGCCGATCGACAGCATGTGAAAGCTAGGTTTCGGAAGGCGATGCGGCAATCACGCGCCCGCGGCCGCCCCCCCCGCGCAGATGGCGGCGAAGCTCTCGGGCTCGAGGCTCGCTCCGCCGACCAGCACGCCATCGACGCCCGCGGCGCCGAGCAGCGCGTCGATGTTCGCGGGCTTGACGCTGCCCCCGTACAGGATCACCGCCGTGCGGGCGTCGTCGTCGGAGGTGACTCCGGCGATCTTCCGGCGTACGATCGCGTGCGCCTCCGCCGCGTCCTGCGGCGTCGCCGTACGACCCGTTCCGATGGCCCACACGGGCTCATACGCGTACACGAGGCCTTCGCGCCCTGCCGCCGGGACCGCACCGAGCGCCGTGGTGATCTGCCGCTCGAGCACCGCCTCCAGACCACCCGCCTCTCTCTCGTCGAGCGTCTCTCCGACGCAGAGCACCGGTTGCAGACCGGCGTCGAGCAGTCGGACGAGCTTCGTCGCGACCGCGTGGTCGTCGTCGCCGAACTCGCGCCGCCGCTCGGAGTGCCCGGCGAGCCCCCAGCGGGCGCCGGTGTCGGGCACCATCCCCGCGGCGATCGCGCCGGTGTGCGCCCCCGCCTCCTCGGTATGGACGTCCTGCACGCCGAATTCCAGGTCGGGGCGTCCGGCCGCCGCCGCGGCGAAGGCCGGGAGGCTGATCGCCGGAGGGAAGAACACGACGCCCGCGCCCGGCCGGGGCGGGTGAAGCGCGGCGAACCGGTCCAGGTACCGGGCCGTGGCGTCCGGGCCCAGGTGCATCTTCCAGTTGGCGGCGAAGACGGGTGGCGTCGGGTCGGTCATGCGTCCTCCTCGGTGTGGGCGCCGCCGGCCGCGACGGGGTCGACGCGGTCTTCGAGCGCCACGACGCCGGGCAGCTCGGCGCCGGACAGGAACTCGAGCGAGGCGCCGCCCCCCGTCGAGACGTGCGACACCGCGTCGGAGAGCCCCGCGGCGGCGACGGCGGCAGCGCTGTCTCCGCCACCGATCACGGTGAACGTCCCCTCCCGCGTCGCGTCCGCCGCCGCGCGCGCCAGCGCGAACGTGCCCTCCGCGAAACGGCGATCCTCGAAGAGACCCATCGGGCCATTCCAAAAGAAAGCCGCCCCACGCCGCGTGGCCTCCGCGTACGACGCCCGTGTCGCGGCGCCGATGTCCATCGCCGCCGCCCCCGCCGGGATCGCGTCGGCGGGCACCTCCTCGATCGGAGCACCGGGGTCGGACGGGTCGGGGGTCACGACGACGTCCTCGGGCAACCGGAGGACTCCCCCCGCGGTCTCGAGGATCCCCGCGGCCAGCTCGATCGCGTCTTCCTCGACGAGCGAGCTCCCGGTCTCCTTCCCCTGCGCCCTCAGAAAGGTGTTCGCCATCGCCCCGCCGACCAGGATCTCGTCGGCGAGCGACACGAACGCGCGCAGGAGATCGATCTTGTCCGAGATCTTCGCCCCTCCGAACGCGACGATGAACGGCCTGTCGGGATCGTCCCGCAGCCGGCCCAGGGCTGTCAACTCGCGCTCGACGAGCAACCCGGCCACGGACGGACGCAGCAGGCGCGCCACCCCCTCCGTCGACGCGTGCGCGCGGTGCGCCGTCCCGAACGCGTCGAGCACGTAGAGATCGCCCAGCCGGGCGAACCGTCGGGCGAGCTGGGGGTCGTTCGATGTCTCGCCCGGGAGGAAGCGCGTGTTCTCGAGCAGCAGGATCTCGCCGCGACCGAGCGACCGGCTCGCCTCGACCGCCGACGCGTCGTCGGTCGTCGCGTGGAATCGCACGGGCACCCCGATCCGATCGGCGAGACACGCGGCGACGGGCGCGAGCGAGGTCGACGGATCGGGCACACCCTTCGGACGGCCCAGGTGAGAGAGGAGGATGGGGCGGGCACCCGCGTCGAGCAGCAGCGCGAGCGTCGCCCGCGACGCATCGACGCGGGTGGTGTCGGTCACCCTGCCGTCATCGAGCGGGACGTTGAAGTCCACGCGCACGAGCGCCCGTCTCCCGGCGAGGTCGCCCGCCGAGAGGTCCCGCAGCGTCCGCTTCACCGTCGGTCAGGCCGAGGCGCCGGCGGGCAGACGCTCGCCGATGAACTTCGCGAGGTCGACGCAACGGTTCGAGTAGCCCCACTCGTTGTCGTACCACGCGATCACCTTCACCATCGTGCCGCCCATCACGGCCGTCGACTGGGCATCGATGATCGAGCTCGCCGGGTGCCCCGTGAAGTCGATCGACACGAGCGGCTCCTCGGTATAGTCGAGCACCCCCTTCATCCCGTCTCGGGCCGCCCCTTCGAAGGCCGCGTTCACCTCCTCGGCGCTCGTGTCTCGGGAGACCCTGACGACCAGATCCACGAGCGACACATCCGGCGTGGGAACCCGCATCGACATGCCGTCGAGCTTGCCGGCGAGGGATGGCAGGACGAGCCCCACCGCCTTCGCCGCTCCGGTCGTGGTGGGGATGATCGACATCGCCGCGGCACGCGCTCGCCTCAGATCCTTGTGCTGGAGGTCCAGGAGACGCTGATCGTTCGTGTAGCTGTGGACCGTGGTCATGAGCCCGTGTTCCACCCCGAACTCGTCCAGCAGCACCTTTACGGGCGGCGCGACGCAGTTCGTCGTGCAGCTGGCATTCGAGATGATGTGGTGGCCGTCCGGGTCGTACTCATCGCCGTTTACGCCGAGCACCAGCGTCACGTCCGGCTCCTTGGCCGGGGCGCTGATGATCACCTTGCGGGCGCCGGCCTCGATATGCATCGACGCCTGCTCGTGCGACCGGAAGATCCCGGTCGACTCGATGCAGATGTCGACGCCCATGTCGGCCCACGGGAGCGCCGACGGATCCCGCTCGGACAGCACCGTCACCCGCTCGTCCCCGATCACGAGATCGTCTCCATCCACGCGCACGTCGCCGGGGAAACGCCCGTGTACCGAATCGTACTTGAAGAGATGGGCGAGCGTGTTCGCGTCGGTGAGGTCGTTGATCGCGACGAAGTCGAGATCGCCGCGCGACGACTGCAGCGCGGCACGGAGGATGTTCCGGCCGATGCGGCCGAAACCGTTGATGGCAACTCTGGTCATTCCCGCCTCTGTCATCGTATGGACCCATGCTCGGGACGCCGTTTCGTCCTGAGCGTCCTCGCAAAGGTAAGTACGCCGATGTGAGTGAAACCAGCCTGCGACAGGGCGTCCACGCACGCCAGCGCCGTGGCTCCGGTCGTGAGCACATCGTCCACGAGAATCGCCCGCCTCAGGCCGACGCCGGCGCGGGTCGTCGCTCGAAACCTGCCCTGCACGTTCGCCGCGCGCCCCCTGATCCCCGCACCGGCCTGACGTCCGGCGCCGCCATCGCGAGCGAGTACGGTCCGCACTTCCAGACCGAGGGACGCCGCCACACCGTCGGCGAGGTCCTCCGCCTGGTTGAAGCCGCGCTCGCGTCTTCGGGCAGGACTCAACGGGACCGGCACCACGACGCACGGCTCATCTCCCCGCACGACTCGCGCGACTCCTCGCCCCGGGCCGCACATCCGCTCGGTCATCAGTGGAGCGATCGTGCGCCACCGCCCGTATTTGAGGGCCCGTACGACCTCCGCGGCCGGCCCGTCGAACGAGAACGGCGCCGCGGCGACGACGAGCTCGGCTGGCCAGGAACGGCAGACCGGGCATCCGCCCCGACGGCGCGCGCGAAGAGCGAGACCACCGCAACGCCGGCAGCGGGGCGCCGGCACACGCGGCAGGCGAGCGACGCAGAGCCCGCAGATGGGTGGGGATTCGGATCCGACCGCCCGGCCGCACACGACGCAGGCGACCGGTAGGAGCGCATCGAGACCGTGCCGGACACGCGCGGCCAGACGTGCGGCCCGAACGTACGTCAGGGCGCGGCCCCGCGCGCGGCGGCGAACATCTCCTCGAGCGGTGGCTCCCGCTCCGGAAACCAACGGCGAAGCGACAGCGCCGCCTGGTGGACGAGCATCCCGAGCCCGTCGTCGGCCGGGATGTCGTGCCGAGCCGCATGCCGGACCCACGCCGTGCCGCCGGGTGCGTAGACGAGATCGAAGGCCGCCGCGGCGGTGCCGCGGCCCAGATCGAGGGGCAGCGGGTCATCCTCACGCAGCCCGAGCGACGTCGCGTTCACGACGAGCGCGTACCGGTCGCCCCCCTCGCCCCCCGGGGGATCGACGAGCGCCTCCGATAAAATAGGTATCGTGAACGTGAATGTCAAAGGGTACGGAGGCTAACATCACTCCACTCAAGCCGCCGATCAAAAATGAGGAAATAAAACCGATTCCGAACAACAAAGCACT
>JAWWCR010000119.1:0-15605 GCA_033720355.1 Gemmatimonadota bacterium | reverse complement strand
TACGGTAGCGGTCCGCGTTCGGACCGCTCAGCAGCCACCCGGCGGGTTCCTGGGCGCGGGCGGGTAGCGGGAGCCATGGTGTGAGGGTCAGCAGAAGCGCCGAGACCTTCGTCATCGTCTTCATGCCCGCACCGTACAGCCCCCTGAGGACGGGCGACAGTCGGCGATCCTGCGCGTCAGCGTCCTCCATCGGACGGGAAGCGGACGCGGGCGATGCGCTCGACGTCGAGCGAGTCGCGGGTGATGCCGACGAGCATCCCGCGCGAGGCCCATCCCCAGATCCCGACCCGCACCCGGGCCGGCCACTCGTAGCGTGCGACCATCGCCCCGCCGTCGTCGTACACATCCGCGAGCCGCCGGTCGCCGATCACGTTTCGCTCGACCCATAGCCGACCCGTGTCGTCGAAGAACAGCTCCTGTAGCGGCGGCTTCCGGTCGGGAAGGCCGTAGGGGAGCGACGCGCTCAGACGCTCGCGATCCGCCTCCATCGCTTCCTCGCCGCGCGCTCTCTCCTCGGCCGTGAGCTCCGGCCCCCGCTCCCCCGGCCGGAGGATCTCCACGACCGTGCCGTCGGGGCGATGGAGATCCACCCGGTACTCGGACGAGATCGATGTCGCCCACCGGCCGGCCGGCCCGTGCGCGATGAGGTGGCGCGGCCCGAACGGCTGGTAGACGAACCAGATCGACGGTCCATCCGGGCCGGACCGTTCGACCGTGTGCATCCCGATCTCCTCGTTCGGCGGCGACGGGATCACCTCCGAGGAGTCCACGACACCGTCGGCGGTCACGTGGTAGCGGACGCGAGCGTCGATCCCTCCGCCGCGCGGCGGACCGACGTCCACCAGCCGGCCCGCGATGTCGAAGGTCGTCCTGGCCCACAGCCCGGCGCCGGGGTGGCTGACCGGTTGACTGTGTGCGAACTCGGGCTCCGGACCGCTAACATCGAACGCCGAGTAGCGCCGGTTCGTCACCTCACGCACCCACAACCGTCCCTCGGCATCCCACCCGGGACAACAGGCGCGTCCGATCTCGCCCGGCCCCTCGCCGGACCCGCCGAATACACGAAGAAACTCGCCCGCGGCGTCGAAGACCCGGATCTCGTCGGTCTGGTAGTCGACCGCGTAGATCCGACCTGCCGGGTCGACGGCGACCCCGCTGATCGTCGAGAAGAGATACGGGTCACTTCCCGTCACGCCGCCGATCTCGAGGTCGATCTCGCCTGAGCGGATCGGCGGAAGTGTCTCCGCCGTACCGCCACCGGAGCGACCATCCGGCCCGGCGCAGGACATCGCGACCACGGCCGTCAGGGCGCAGGAGAGTCTCGCGGACCCCGGGATGAAGCGCCGAATCCGCTCGTTTCGCGGGACCTCCGGCCGGAGCCGAATCAGAGCTCCGCCTCGAGCCGCGCCCTGGTCTCCTCGGTTGTATCGACTGTCCGACTCAACGCTGCCTCCCGTGCACTTCGGCCGACAGATGTCCGCGGAATCCCTACCCCCGTGTCCGCCACGCCTCCACGATCGCCTCGTCCCGCTCGAGGTCGAGCTGGAGGCGATCGCGCCGCTCCTGCGGCTCGCTCATGAACCAGTCGAGCGTATCGCTCGCCGTGACGGCGAGCGGGCGGAAGGTCAGCCCCGCCTCGACCCCCCGGTCGGCACGGATCCGCGAGACGCCGCGCAGCTCGGGCCCCTCTCCATACCACAACTGGTATCCCGCCCCCTGCTCGGCCAGGAAGCCGGCGTCGATCCACTCGAACTCCACCCGCGACGAGGTGATCGCGCGGACTCCGTAGAGGAAGGCCTCCATGCCCATCTCGGCGAGCGTCGGGCCGGCGGCGTTGAACGTCCCACCGGTGTCCTGCTCGGCGAGGTGCGTGACGAAGTCGGCCACGTCGCGCACATCGATGAACTGGACCGGCTGCGTTCGCGAGCCGGGCGCAATCACGATACCCCCCGCGTCGATCCGGACCGGCCAGTAGGTGAAGCGGTCGGTCGGGTCTCCGGGGCCCGCCACGACGTGCAGCCGCACGACCGTCCCGTGGTCGCCGTACACCTCCCGGACGGCCTCCTCGCACAGGATCTTGAGCGGTCCGTAGTAGCGGTTGACGTCTTCGCTCTCCGGGTCCTCGATCGGCAGGAGCTCCGAGTCCTCGCGGATCTCGTCCTGGTCGAAGCGGTAGACCGAGCCGGTCGAGGTGAAGATGTACCGGCCGACCGACCCATCCAGCAGCTCGGCCGAATCGCGCACGTGTCTCGGCACGTACCCGCTGTTGTCGATCACGACGTCCCACGACCCGCCGCGGAGCGCGTCGAGCTGCCCGTCCCGGTCGCCGATCAGCGTCTCGACGTTCGGGAAGAGCTCGGGGTTCGTCCGCCCGCGGTTGAACAGCGTCACCTCGTGCCCTGCATCCCGCGCGGCGCGCACCATGTGGGGGCCGATGAAACCCGTTCCGCCGAGGATGAGGATCCTGAGTGGTGCGGATTGGCGCCCCCGGATATCGAACCCCACGGCGGGCCCGGCGGCGAGCGTGCCGGCAGCGGCGAGCGTCGTCCCCACGAATTCGCGTCTGGTCTGTGCCATCATCTCCTCCGCCGATCTCGGCCGAGCACCTGTCCCGCGCCAATCTCTCGGCCCGGCCCGCCAGGGGCTACAGGATCGGCGAGAACAGCCGTGCGACTCGACGGCCGACCTTGTGCACGATCGAGCGGGACTCGACATCCTCCGCCCGGATCAGAGTGGATCTCGCGAAGTCGGCCTCGAGCATCGCCTCGACCTCGGCGCCGAACGCCTCGTCGACCGTGATGACCGACAGCTCGAAGTTCAGCCGAAACGAGCGGTTGTCGAAGTTGGCCGTGCCGATGGACGTCGCGCGGTCGTCCACGAGCATGACCTTCTGGTGCAGAAATCCCTCCCCGTACTCGTACATCGACACGCCGGCACGGGCCATCTCGGTCACGTACGACATGGCGGCGAGCTTGATGAACGGCTTGTCGGGGAGCCCCGGGATCAGGATCCGTATGTCGACCCCCCGCATCGCGGCGAGCTCGAGGGCCCCGAGGGTGCCCTCGTCGGGGACGAAGTAGGGCGTGGCGATCCACACGCGCTCCTTCGCGGTATTGATGGCGTGTCGGAAGAACAGCCCGCACGTCTCGAACTCGTCCGCCGGACCGCTCGGCAGGACGAAGACGACGCGGTCGCCGTTCGTGCTGGCCCGGGGCTTCCACGTGAGCTCGGGGACCTCCCGTCTCGCCCAGTACCAGTCCTCGACGAACGAGAGCTGGATCGCCAGCGCCTCGGGGCCCTCGACCAGGATCGCCGTGTCGCGCCACGGGGTGAGCGTCGGGTGCAGACCGAGATACTCGTCTCCGACGTTCAATCCGCCGACGACCGCGTGTCGGGCGTCGGCGAGCACGATTTTCCGGTGATTCCGGAAGTTGATCTGGAACCGGTTCGTGAGACCACGCGTCGTGTTCATCCCCGTGACCTCGACCCCGCCCTCGCGCAGATCCGCCAGATAGCGGCGGGTCATCTTGTGGGAGCCGATCTCGTCGTACAGGAAGAACACGCGGACGCCGTCGCGAGCCCGCGCGATGAGGCGCTCCTTGTAGCGGCGACCGAGATCATCGTCGTTGACGATGAAGAACTGCGACAGGATGTAGCTCTCCGCGGTGTCGATGATGTCGAAGATCGCGTCGAACGTCTCCTCGCCGTCGATCAGGAGCTTCGTGTCGTTGCCACGCGTATAGGGGAGGTTGGCGAGCGCCGTGAGGGCGCGTCCTTCGCCGAAATGCGGGGGGATGTCGACCACGAACTCCGAGATGATCGGGGTCACGTCACCGATCAGCTTTCCGACCCCCCGGTCATGATCGCGCCGCACATCCACATAGCCGTGGAACCGGGCCCGTCCGAAGATCCAGTAGAGGGGGACGCTGACGATCGGGATCGTCAGCAGCGCGCCGACCCATGCGATCGACCCCTGCGGCGTCCGCGCCGTCATGACGGCGCGCAGCGCCGAGACGACGCCGAGGACCGCGAAGAGCGCGACGATCGCCCCGAGGAGCGTGACGCTCTCGAGGGAGATCCGGCCGATCGGGAGATCGGCGAGCATCAGACGACGTCCGGGGAGGGGCTGTCGAAGGCAGCCAGGGAGGGATCCACCTACGCGCCCGCGAGCGCTCGTCCGATCGCGCTACCGAGCCATACCGCGGCCAGACAGCCGATCACGTGCAGCATCACGTTCATCGCGGCGACGCCCGAGCCGCCGGCCCGCCCGAGCTCGAGCGTTTCGAACGCGAAGGTCGAGAAGGTCGTGAATCCGCCGAGCATCCCGATCAGCACGAGTGCGCGCAGCTCGGGGCTCACCATGGCCCGCGCGTCCGCGTACGCGGCGAGAATACCGATGAGAAGACAACCGGCGACGTTGACGATCAGCGTGCCGAGCTGGAGACCCGCCGCGGGCCACAGCCGGGCCGAGGCGACCCCCACCACGTACCTCGCACTCGATCCGACGAACCCGCCCAGACCGACCAGCAAGACCTTCGTCACACGCGCCCCCTGTTCCGCGCTCCGCCGACCCCCCGCAACGTCTCGTAGCATTCGCGAAGTGACAAGCGAGAACCGGATGGAGGCCTATCGCCGTGAGCGTCCCGGACCGGCCGGGCGCGGGTACGGCACGACCTCGGGCTCGAGACAGGATCGCTCCGAAGCTTCCCCCTCCTCCTGCTCACCCGGAGGGCGCGTCGGCGGGCGCGCGAGCGCGATGCGGAAGCTCAGCATCACCCGCTCTCGCAGCGCGACCTCCAGGCACTCCTCGGCGTATCCGATGATCCGCACACGGATCCGCCCATCGCCGGGTCCCGTCGCGTCCAGTCGGAATCGGCCGTCGTGGTCGGTGACCGTCCCCACGAGCGTGCCGTCCAGAAAGACCTGCGCCCCCACGATCGGCTCGCCGGTGTCCGCCGACTCGACGATCCCGGCGGCCATGAAGGAGACCGAGTCGGATGGGATCACCATGACACGGGCGCGCGCCGGCGCCGGGTCCGCCGCCCCCTGCCCCGCCGCCCCCCGTGTCGACCCGCCGACCCCACCCGCGCAGACCGCGAGCAGCGCTACGAGGCGCGCCGCGCGCCGCGTCGGATACCGAACCGGTCCGATGCGGCTACGCGAAGTCGTAGTCCAGCGCGAACGGGTAACGGGCGGCATGGCCCGATTCGAACTCGCCTCCGCCGGTCAGGCCGTGCAGGTCGCGGGTGCCGCTCCCCTGCACCACCGAGAAGGCCGCGCGGGCGACCCCCTTCTCGAACGTCCCGGTGTGCTGGAGCACGAAGCTCCCCTCGCGGTCCTCGATCGCACCGATGATGCGCTCGAAGCCCACGAAGTTCGCGGACCCGTCCGGCCGATAGGTCATGAGGTATTCGACGCGCGAGTCGCCCTCGATGTCTCCGCGGTACGCTCGCACGACGGAGGCGCGGGTGAGCTTCGGACCGCCCTCGACCTCGGTATAGGGCTCCTCGTCCCACGACTTCACCTCGAACATCGCCTCCGCTCGACGGCTCATCCTGCCCTCCTCGCACCGAGAGACCGGAACGGGCGGGTCGCGACGACCGGAGGATCGCCGTCGGGACGCCCCCGACACCGACGATACGGTAGCGACCCCGGGGTGACCGCGAACAGGGCCCCGTGCGGATGGGCCCGCCCGAGGCTCAGGAGCCGGGCGCGGGAGCCTCTTCCGCCCCGTCGCGGATCTCGCGAGACGCGGTGCCATCGATCGCCCGAAGGCGGCGGGTCTCGACCTCCCACGTCTCGCCGACACCGCCGGTGCGGCGCTCGTTGATGTGCTCCGCGAACTCGGGCGAGAAGGGGGACTGGCCGCTCGCCCACCACTCGCTCGCGATCGGGTTCGAGAGAAGACCCACGACCCGGTCGGCGTGGGAGTCCCAGGCATCGCGCGAGAGGAATCCGCGTGCGCGTTGCTTGAAGAGCGCCTCGACCAGGTACACGTACTCGGCCACGAGCCACACGAAGCGCTGACGCTCCTCATCTGTGAGATCCGCCGGGTTCGCCTGCGCGGTGTCCCAGATGCGGTTCATGTCGGGGCTGTGCGCGACGCGCGCGTGGAACTCGGACCACAGACGCGACGCCTCCATCTCGGCGATCGCGCGCTCCGAGCGGGCGCTCTGACGAAGCTGCTGCCCGACGTAGATGAGGGCGACGACCACTGCGGCCGAACCGACCAGCTCGACGATGATGGCGACGATTTCCCAGGTCACGTTCGACCTCCTGCGGTGGGCGCGGCACGGCCGGGATGAACCCCGCATCCAGCATACCTACGACCGCCGCGCCACCACGGGTTTCGGACGCGTCGGCCCGTGCGCGCGAGGCCGCGCGGCGCGGTCACGGGTCGCGCGCCTCGATCTCGAGAAACATCCCGCGCGTGTCGTGACCGGCGAAATCGCACACGGCCAGGTATCGGCCGGTCGGCAGCTCGAAGATCGCCTCGACGGTCGTGCCCGAGCCGACGTTCCCATCGGTCTGCCACACGACCTCGTCCGTCCCCGCCCTGAGCAGACGCAGGTTGTGGTCTTCGACGCCCTCGTTCGTGACCGAGATCCGCACTTCGCCGGCATCGATCACGACGGGCATGTCGATCATGTACTCGGTCAGAAAGACGTCGACCCCGGGATCCTCCGCGATCGCCGGCTCCCCGGCGGCCGTGGCCGTCCCGTCGTCCGCGTTCGCCTCCGTCCCGCCACGCTGTGCGGCCTCGCCTCCACACGCGGCGGCGATCGAGAGCCAGACGGCCACGCCGATCGGGAGCGGCGGGGCGCGGAGGCTCACCGGTCCGCCCCGGAGCCGGTCGCGGCGGGCGCGGGCCGTCGGATCGCATAGTGCAGCGTGCCATCCGGACCGCGATCGGACGCGTGGGTGAGCGTCATCCCGATCCGCTCGAGGACCGCGGCCGAGGCCGCGTTCGGTCGGTCCGTCGCCGCGCGCACCTCGTCAAACCCGAGAACGTCGAAGGCGTGGTCGACAACCGCGGCGGCCGCCTCGGTCGCGAGCCCCTCGCCCCACCACTCGGGGTGCAGCCCGTAGAGAAGCTGGATCTCGGGAGGCTCGAAGAACGGGCGGAACCCCGCGAACCCGGCGATCTCATCGGCGCCCGCGGGACGGATCGTCCACAGACCCCACCCCTCGCCATCGAACGATCGAGCGCTCGCGGCGATCTCGTCCCGCACCCACTCCATCGAGACGAGGTCGTCGTCGAGCAGGTATCGCCGGACGTCCGGGTGACGGAAGATCTCGTAGAGTCGCGCCGCGTCCTCGAACCCCCAGGGGACCAGTCGCGTACGCTCGGTCTGGAGCGTGTGCCCCGTCCACTGCATGCTCGCATCCTCTCCTCTTCCGGTTCGACCGCTACCAAGGATAGGGGGATGGGCGCCCGCGGGTCAGGTCTCGCCGTTCGCTGTCGCTCGATCGAACAGCAGGGCGTCCAGGCCGCGTACGAGCCCCGTGATGTCGGGAGCACGCGCCGCCGCGAGCAGCGTGCCGGCGACGTAGGGAGTGGCGCCCGCCCCGGCGTCGTGGCGGATCGTGAGGCGCTCGTCCGGCAACCCGAAGAGCGCTTCGACGCCGATGACGTAGCCCGGCAGCCGGATCGAATGGACCTGCGCGCCCCCGATCGTCGCACCGCGGGTCTCCGGCGTCCCCAGGATCTCACCGGTCGGGACCGCGACCTCGTTTCGGGCGACACCGCCCAGATACTCGGCGAGCTCGCGCGCCGTCCCGCTGGGGGCATCGGGCTTCCCGGCGTGGGCGAGGTCCACGATCTCCCAGTGCGGGATGTGGCGCGCCGCGATCCCCGCGAAGTGCTTGAGAAGCGCGGCGGTGATCGAGAAGTTGCCGGCCGCCACCACCCCGCACGGCCGCGCGCGGGCGGCGCGATCGATCTCCTCGTACTCGTCGGCCGAGAGGCCCGAGGTGCCGACGACCACGTGCGTTCCGGCGTCGATCGCCGTACGAACGTTCGACAGGACGGCCGTCGGGTGCGTGTAGTCGATCATGACATCCGTGGCCGTGGCCAGCGCCTCGGACACGGAGGCGGTCACGGTCACCGACGCGGCGTCGTCATCGGCGACATCGAGCGCATCGGCGACCGTTCGGCCCGCCGCCGAGCGCGCGACGGCTCCGGCAAGCTCGAAGTCGTCGGACGCGAGGATCGCACGCGCGATCGCGCTTCCCGTCCACCCGGTGACCCCGGCAACGCAGACCCGGATGCTCACGCGGTGTCCCGGATCATCGGCCGGGCACCGCGAGAGGCATGACCGGCTGATCGACCGGCGTGAGCCCGGCGTCGCCCTCGCGCAGCTCGTAGATGCGGTCGAGCTCGACGTCGGCGAACGTCTGCACCAGACCCGACCCAGGCCATCGGACCTCGATCTCGACGATGCGGGTCGCGGCGCCGAGCCCGATCTCCTGCTGGAGGCTCGAGGCGCCGAAGCTCCCGCCCGAGCCGACCAGGGCGTGGATGTCACGCCTGCCCTCGGCGCCATCCACGGTGACGCGGATCCGGCCGCCGATCGCGGAGCGGTTCGCGTCGACACCCTCGAGCCTGAGCGTCACCCACCTGTTGCCGTGCCCCGGGTTGATCCACAGCACGTTGCGCCCGAGATCGCCCTGCATGGCGCCCCCGAGCACGACGTAGATGTCCTGGTCGCCGTCGTGATCCACATCGGTGAACGCCACCGCGTGTCCCTTCGCCATGTGGCTGAACCCGCCCGCGACCGAGACGTCCTGCACGGCGAGTCCGCGATCGTTCCGGAACATCACGTTCGGAATGATGGTGTGGAAGTCGGGGTCGCCGGTCCCCAGGTAGAAGTCGAGGAACCCGTCGTTGTCGAGATCGCCGAAGTTCGAGCCCATCGTATGGACGACGCGGTCGAGTCCGACGCGTGCGGTCGCGTCCTCGAACGTGCCGTCGCCGCGGTTGATGTAGAGGTGCGGCGTGTCCGCGCCTTCGGGTCGCCGGCGGAAACCGATCATCTGCTCGGGGCCGTCCACCCGGTAACCGATGAGGAGGATGTCCAGCCACCCGTCGTTGTCGAAGTCGAACCACCAGGCCGGCAGGCTGAAGCCGGGAGCCTGGACGCCCGCCGTCGCCGTGACGTCGGTGAACCTCCAGCCTCCGTTCACCGGTCCATCGTTGTGATACAGCGCGTTGTCCTCGTCGTACGCCGAGACCAGCAGATCGACGAGGCCGTCGTTGTCGTAGTCGCCCCACATCACGGCCTTCACGAACCGGTTGGACGAGAGCCCCACCTCGGCGGCGACCTCGCTGAACGTTCCGTCGCGGTTGTTGTGGTACAGCTCGAGCTCGTGGATCCGCGGCTCGGCGCCTCTCGACTCCCCCTCGTTCCCGATGACGAGGTCGAGCCATCCGTCGTTGTCGTAGTCGCCCCACGCGCCCGTCTGCGTCGGATGGACCGAGAGCACCCCGGCTTCGACGGTGACGTCGGTGAACCGCCCGCCCCCCTCGTTGCGCAGCAGCGAGTTCGGGTGTCCGTCCGGCGTCCACGCGCCGCGAAGGACGAACACGTCCTCGTCGCCGTCGTTGTCGTAGTCGCCCTGGACCATGTTCAGCCCGCCCCTGAGCCCCAGGAGCCCGGAAGCGGCCGTGGCATCCACGAAGGTCCCCTCGCGGTTCTCGAAGTAGTGCATCGAGTCCGCGAGCCCCCGCGACGAGATGAGGAGATCGAAATCGGAATCGTTGTCGAGGTCGTCGAACACGACCCCGCCCGCGTGTCCCACATCGTCGATTCCGAGGGTGGCCGCCACCTCCTCGAAGCGGGTGAAGTCTGTCCACGGGTAGAAGTCCCCGGGCCTGATGACCCAGCGCGCGGGCACGCCGTCCGGCCAGCTCCCCGTCGCCATGTGCGCGAGGTTGAGCAGCCAGTGGGCCTGAATGTCCTCCGGATCCTCGGCGAGACGGGCCTCGAACACCGCCTTCGCCGCCTCGAGACGCGGCGCCACGTCGGGGCCGAAGTGCCTCGGGTCGAGCGGGAAGAGACACGCGTCGCTCTCCGCCATGCAGGCGTCCTCGAAGGCTCCCCACATCGCCGCCAGACCGATGTAGTTTCGGGTGTCGCGTCTGAACTGGACGGGCACGCCCGGCCCCGCTGCGTTCAGCAGCTCCTGGACGGCGACCAGTTGCGCCGAGGCCTCGGTGTGTCGACCCGCCTGGAGGAGAAAATAGCCCCGACGCGCACCCATCAGGGCCGCCTCCTGGAGGGTGCCGGGCACGGGCATCGTGTCGAACGCCGCCAGACGCTCGGTGAAGTCGTTGGCATCCGTGATGGCCGCCAGACGCTCGATCATCTCGCGGACCCCGTCGGATGCCTCCGTTTCGGGAACGGTCGCGTTCGACGACTCGCATGCGGCCACGATCGCCGTAGCCACCACGAGAGAGGAGAAGGACCTGAGCGTCGTCATCGTCCTGGGAGAAACCGAGGGGTCGGGTCGAGCGTAACCGGATGGAAAGTGTCCTCTCGGGCGTCACGCTTCCAGTCCCGCGGACGTGAAACCGCCCCGACGGATGGGGCCCGGCGCCCGGGCTGTTCGGCGTCGGGATCGGGGGTTGCTAAGGGTTTAGCATACTGCTAATATTCTAGCATTCGAGGATGCGAGACCCGGCACCCGGTGGTCGGAGGGGGACGAGACCAGATGACCGAGCAGCTACAGCACACGCTCAGTCGACGTGAGCGCCAGATCATGGATGTCCTGTTCCGGCGGGGGCCGGCGAGCGTGGCCGAGGTCCAGGAGGACCTTCCCGACGCCCCCGGCTACTCGGCCGTGCGAGCCCACCTGCGCATCCTCGAGGAGAAGGGGCACATCACGCACACCCAGGAGGGACCGCGGTACGTGTACCGACCGGCAATCGCGAAGGACAAGGCCAAGCGATCCGCCCTCCGCCACCTCGTCGACACCTTCTTCAATGGATCGGCGGAACAGGCGATGGCAGCCCTTCTGGACGACGATGCATCGAATCTATCGGAGCAGGAACTTCAACGGTTGTCGCGGATGATCGAGCGTGCGCGCGACGCAGAGTCGGCGGGAGAGTCGTCATGAGCGAATTGTCAGCACTGTCGAGCGGCGGCCCCGGGTGGCTGCCGTTCGCGTTCGATGTCGCGATCAAGTCCGCGGTGATCCTCGTCGCGGCCCTCGGGATGACCCGCCTCCTGCGCGGCGCCTCGGCTTCGCTGCGGCACCACGTGTGGGCGCTGGCGTTCGCCGCGGTCCTCGTCCTTCCCCTGCTGGCCGGGTGGCTGCCGACGTGGCGTGTGCCGGTGCCGGGTTGGCCGGGCGACGCCGCGGACGGCCCGACAACCGCGATCACCCCCGCTCCGGCCCTCGCGACGGCGGTGGTGACGACGGCACCCGCGACGGCCGCATCGTCGGGTGCGCCCGTCATCGTATCGTCCGCGCCGCGGGCCGCGACCGTCGCGCCTGCCGCCGTCTCGGACGCCACAGCCTCGACCGCGCCCGACAGGTCGGCCCTCTCGCCGCTCGGCGTCCTGATCGGCACCTGGGCGATCGGGGCGATCCTGCTGCTCGCGCGACTCGCCGTCGGCGTGGGCAGCGCCTGGTGGACGGTCCGCACCGCGACACCGGTCGACGATGTCGGCTGGACCCGACGGGTCGACGAGACCGCCTTCGACCTCGGGCTCCGGCGACGGATCCGGGTGATCCAGAGCACCCGCGTCGGAACGCCCATGGCGTGGGGAACGCTCCGTCCGACGCTGCTGCTCCCCCCCGACGCCTCCGGCTGGTCGGCGGATCGGCGGCGGGCCGTGGTCCTCCACGAGCTCGCGCACATCAAGCGGCGCGACTGCCTGGTGCACCTGCTGGCGCAGGCCGCGCGAGCCGTGCACTGGCTGAACCCGCTGGCGTGGGTCGGGACTCGCCGTCTGCGGACCGAGCGCGAGCGGGCGTGCGACGACCTCGTCCTCACCTCCGGAACGCGGAGCGCGGACTACGCCCAGCTTCTCCTCGACGTGGCCCGCAGCCGCGGAGACCACCGGCTCGGGTGGGCGGCCGTCTCGATGGCCCGTCCGTCCGAGCTCGAGGGACGGTTGCTGGCGATCCTCGACCCGACGCGCGACCGGCGGGGGGTCGGACGGCCCGGATCGACCGCCGCCCTCGGTCTGTTCGGCATGCTGGTAGTGCCGTTGGCCGCGTTCCACCCCGCGGCGCCCGGTCGGGATGCCACTGCCGACGCCGCCGTGGATCCGACGCCGTCGTTCGTCGCGGTCACCGCTCCGGACCCCGTGGAGAGCATCGAGCTGCCGGCCGTCGGCGTGAAGCGGGTGGACCCGACCATCTCGGTGTCCCCGACCGTCCGTGTCGTGCCGGCGCCCGCGCCGAACGTCGTGACGGGCCTCTCCTCGCGCGTGCGGGTGTCGAGCCGGGTGCGGGCGTTCGACGTGACGGCGCTCGCTACGCCGGCCGATACGCTCGACCGCCGGGTACTCGAGGCCATGCGCCGGGCGCTGTCGAGCGACCGCGCGAACATCAGGGCACAGGCCGCGCACGCGCTCGGCATGAGCGAGGATCGCGAGGCCGTCCCGCTCCTCGCCGATGCGCTCGCGGACGAGTCGGCGAACGTCCGTAGCGAGGCGGCGTGGGGCCTCGGGATGATCGAGAGCAGCGCGGCGGTGCCCGCGCTGTCGGGGGTGATCGACGACCCGTCCGAGAACGTACGCAGCCAGGCGGCGTGGGCGCTGGGCATGATCGAGAGCTTCGATGGGGTCCCTGCCCTTCTGACAGCGCTTCGGGATGAGTCCGCGGGCGTGCGCAGCCAGGCGGCGTGGGGGCTCGGGATGATCGAGAGCTCCGATGGTGTGGACGGCCTGATCGCGATCGTGAACTCCGACGCGTCCGCGTCGGTGCGTTCGCAGGCCGCCTGGGCCCTCGGGATGATCGAGGATCCCCGCGCGCTCGACGCGCTGATCGATGCGATCGAGGACGAGAACGAGGGTGTCGCCAACCAGGCGTTGTGGGCCCTGGGACAGGTGATGAACTAGCCGGTCGTTCGGCCGGTGCGGACGACGCCCGAGTCGCTCGGGCGTTTTTCGCGGCTCGAGATGCTAATTTTTTACCGCCGGCCCCGACCGGGCCGGGACCAGACGAAGGATGCGGACCATGAAGCTGGAGATCTCCAATCGCGGATCGCTGATCGTGGCATGCACGGCACTGGTCGTCGGAGCGGTGGTCGTCCTGCGACCCGGCTGGCCCATGCCGGCCCCGTTCTCCGACCCCGAGCCGGCGGTGGTCGCCGTGGCTTCCCCCGCACCGCGGGTGGTGACGACGGTCCGGCCCGTTCCGGCGGTGGCCCCCGTACCGCGGGTGCGTCGGGTCGAGCCCGTCGACCCGGTAGTGACGCGCGTCGTGACGGCCATCACGACCCGGCGCGCCGACCAGGACGTCGGGACGCTCATCTCCAACCTCCGTTCGTCCGATGCGACCACACGCGCGCACGCCGCGTGCGAGCTCGGGCGGCTCGACGCCGAGGCCGTGGGCCGCGCCCGCGTGGAGCTGCTGGACCTGCTCGACGACGGCACACCGGTCGAAGGCCGTCTGTGCCGCGACTGGGACAACAACCGGTGGGACGGCAACCGCGGGAGCACGCCCGGGCGAGAGGCGGCGATCGCGCTCGAGGAGCTCGGGACCTCGGTGCTCGAGCCGCTCGTCGAGATCCTCGAAGGATCGACCGATACCGGACGAGAGAACGCCGCGTTCGCGCTCGGGCTGATCGAGAGCGACCGGGCGATCGATCCCCTGACCCGGGCGCTCGAGGGAGACGACGTGGGTGCGGTCCGCGCGCGGGCGGCATGGAGTCTCGGGATGATCGAGAGCTCCGCGGCTGTCGACCCGCTCGCACGGGCGGTTCGGCGTGACGCCGACGCGAAGACTCGCGAGCAGTCGGCATGGGCGCTCGGGATGATCGAGAGCGACCGCGGCGTCGACGCGCTCAACGACGCGATCGAGGATTCGGACGCCCGGGTCCGCGAGCAGGCCGCGTGGGGGCTCGGGATGATCGAGAGCTCGGCCGGCGTGGCGGGTCTCCGGCGCGCGGTGGACGACGCGGACGCGGACGTCCGCGAACAGGCGGCCTGGGGGCTCGGCATGATCGAGAGCCCGGACGGCGTGGAGCCTCTGCTGAGGCTGCTTCGCGACGCCGACGCGGATGTGCGCGAGCAGGCGGCCTGGGGGCTCGGGATGGTGGAGTCGCGCGAGGGCACGGCAGGGCTCATCGAGGCGCTGCGCGACGACGACGCCGACGTGCGTGAACAGGCCGCCTGGGGGCTCGGCATGATCGAGGACCCGGCGGCGCTGGACGCCCTGCTCGACGCCCTCGAGGACGAGGACGAGGACGTGCAGGAGCAGGCCATGTGGGCGGTCACGCAGGTGATCCGCAACACCGACGATCTCGACCGCGAGGACCGTCGCGAGCTCGCCGAGCGTCTCAGGAGGGCGCTCGGCAGGGATCCGCTCGGCTGATCCGCGGGGACTGGCGGTCCCCCGGCCCTCCTACGGACGGGGCGGCCACGAGGCGCCCTGCGTCACTCCGTGGCCCGTATCCCTGTCGTAGGCGAGCTGTGCCTCGCGTCCCTCCGCGATCACCCGATCGGCGGTGCGCTCGACGAGGGTCTGGAGATCTTCGCACGTGTCCGCTTCGAGTCCGAGAAGCGATTGCCAGAGAAACGCGCCCTGCGCCCTGGCCCGGCTGCGGTGACCCTCCTCGTGCCGCCTCAGCGCCTGTACGAACGGGGGCCACCCCGCCACGACGTCGGGCGGTGCGGTCGACGCGTTCGTCCACTCGGGTAGCACGATGCTCGACCGCAGCACGACGGTGGCCGACACCAGACGGCACCGCCTCCCCGGCTCGAACAGATACTCGAACCCCCACCGCCACTGAGACAGGTGGACGCCCAGTCGCACCCCGATCTCGTCGGCCCCGGGGCCGTTTCGCTGCATGTCGCGGTAGATGTCGTCGTACGTGAAGCCGCTCACCCGGTAGATCGAATCGACCTCGACGACGTGCAGACCCGAGGAAAGACCCTCGAGATCCTCCCACCAGGCGCCGTCCTGTGCGGCCGACGGCGACGCGGGGAGAACGAGTCCCAGGCAGCCGGCGAGCGCGAGCGTGGGCCGCAGCCCGGCCCGGCGCCGTCCGACGCTCAGGGAGGGGAGGACTGGCGCGGCGGCTCGGGACGCGGCAGCAGGACCCAGCCCGGGTAGGCGCGGCGGTAGGCCGCCGCGTACGCCGCGACCAGGCTGTCGTGACGCACGGCGAGCGATTCGGCTCGCGCCGCCCGCGTGCCGTGCTCTGCGATCCCCTCGTTCCACGTCTGCACCCTCTCGGCCTGTCGCGCCCGCGCGCTGTCCATCGCCTCCCTCGACTCGAACGCCGACGGGCCCCGCCGAACAAGGGCATCCAGCGAGTCGAGCTCGGCCCCGAGCCCGGCGCGCGCCGCGAGCCACTCGCGTTCCGCCCCGATCTCGGCGCTCAACCGCTCGATCTCCGGTCCGGCGGCGGCCATCGTGGCCCGATC
>JAWWCR010000118.1:0-15628 GCA_033720355.1 Gemmatimonadota bacterium | reverse complement strand
CGGCGGCTCCCCCCCAACCGACGAGCCATCTCTTTCGCGATCGCGTCGCGGGCGCCTCGATCTTCGTGCCCGGTCGGCCCGACAGCCTCTCGACGACCTCTCGCGTGAACTCGTCCGTCGTCGCGAAACGGTCGTCCGGGTCGACAGCCAGGGCCTTCAGCAATGCCACATCCACCGCGGCGGCTTCCGGCCGGATCGAGGAGAGAGACCTGACTTCTCCGCTCGCCTGGCGCGCGATCACCTCCCATGGGGAACTGCCCGTGAACGGCCGCTCGCCGGCGAGCATCTCGTACACGACACACGCGAACGAGTACTGGTCCGCGCGGGCGTCGAGTTCGGCGTCGCCCTGAATCTGCTCGGGACTCATGTAGCTGACGGTGCCGCCGACACCGCCGGTCTCCGTGATCCCGTCCGAAAGGAACGCCTTCGCCAGACCGAAATCGGCGAGAACCGCGTGTCCCTCGGACAACAGGATGTTGCCGGGCTTTATGTCCCGGTGAACGACGCCTTCGGAATGCGCGTAGGCGAGCCCACTGCCGATCTCGGTCGTGATCCGGATCACTTCATCGAGAGGCAGCCGCCCCGCGTCCGCGAGACGATCCCGGAGGCTGGCACCCCTCACGTGGGGCATGGCGTAGAAGACGTGCCCATCCGCGACGCCCGAGTCGTGCAGGGGAAGCACCGCCGGGTGCTGGAGGTTGGCGGTCGTCTTGATCTCGGCCAGGAACCGTTCGGGCCCGATCGCGAGGGCGACTGCCGGCTTCAGCACCTTGAGCGCGACCTTGCGCTCGTGCTTCAGATCGGCGGCCAGGTAGACGGTCGCCATCCCGCCCTCACCGAGTTTGGCCTCGATGCGGTATCGGCCGGAAAGCGCTGCGTTGAGGCTGTCTACGAGGTCGGCGGGCATCTCGAGAAGATGCTCGCGGCCGGCCCGGATCGCGAGCGGCCGGCAGGCGCCCTCGACAACTGGATGGTGACCATCCGGCGGCGCTGAGACCCCGAGGCCCTCGTGCCTCCTCGCGGGCGCCGGGGTGACCCGGACCTTCCGGGGAAGAGGGATCGGTCAGGCGGGACGCCGCTCCCCTCCGGATGACCGCCTGCTCCGGGCCGCCTCCGCGAAGTACCCGAGCGCGTTCGCAACCTGGGCCAGCGCGATCAACGTGGACACGGCCGCAGGCTTTCGGACCCCCGTCCGGAAAGGGTACCGCAGCATGCCCGTGTAGAACCGGACCGGCTCGACACGCAGGTTGCCTTCGCCGCGCTGCGCCCGCCGGGAGTGGTATCGATGCGCGCCCCGACCGTAGCCGACGTGCTGGCGCCAGTAGGACGAGAGTCGCAGCGCGTGCCCGTGGTCCACGCGCGCGCCGGGCACGTAGACGATCGACCGCCCGCTGCGCGCCCACCGGTGGCAGAAATCGCGGTCCTCGGCCGCCGCGAGCGGGAACGCCTCGCTGAACCCGCCGAGCTCGCGAAATCCGTCGACGGGCACCGCGAGGTTGTTCGACGTGAGAAACCTGCCCGCGCCGTCTGCATCGGCGAAGTACTCGTAGAGGTACGATACGAGCTGTTGACTCGCCTCGGCGCACAGGTTGTCCGAGAGAGCGTTTCGGATCGGACCGCCCAGCATCGCCGTCGGGTGCTCCCGCGCCGCGGCGGCCAGCCGGGCCAGCCACATCGGATCGGGCCGGCAGTCGTCGTCGGTGAAGGCCACCCACCCGTGCGTCGCGAGCGCGGCCCCGGCGTTTCGAGCGGCCGCGGGACCGAGGTTCTCCTGCTCGACGATCTCGAACCCGTGGGACTTCACGAAACGGTCGAGAACCGGTCGCGCCGGACTGGGACTGCCGTCGTCGACCACGATCACCTGCGTCTTCTCGGACGGGTACGTCTGCGCGACGAGGGCGTCGAGGCACTCGATCAACCGGTCATGGCGGTCGTGGGTCGGGACGACCACCGTGATCCCCGGGACATCCGGGGACGACCCGACGCGAGCCGTCACCGCGTTGCCGTCGCCGGCGCCGAGCGCGCTCATGACGCCGCAGCCCGGGCAGCAACGACCGCCTCGATCGATCGGACTCCGTCCTCCAGCGTCGCACCCTCGACATGGTCACCGCCCGTGGCGGCCACGAAGTGCTCGAGCGCGAGCCGATGCGACGAGACGCCGTGACCGGCGATCACCCTGCGCACCCCGGCCGCCGACTCGCGCACGGTCCGGCGCAGCGCGGCCACGCGACCGTACTCCACGCGCGCCCGCGTGCGGGTGAGTGTCCGCGCGTTCCGGTCTAGCGCCAGGCCGCCGTTCTCACCGAACACGGTCAACCGGTCCGCCTCGACGCCGCTCAGTGAGAAAACCGACTGGATGGGCGTCTCGTCGACGAGGCGGTACGACACCACCGCCCCGTCCTCCTCGAAATGACGAGATCGGAGCGACGCCGAGTCGACGGACAATACCGGCGAGCCGAGCACGAAAGGTACGAGGTCGAAGTGGTGCGACCCCAGATCGAAGAGCGCGCCGCCCCCCTCCGCGGGTGCCGCGCGCCACCCGGCATCCCGCTGTGCCGGCACGGAGAACACGGTCTGCACGGCGGTGACGGCTCCGATCTCGCCCGCCGCGAGTCGCCGGCGCAGCTCGCGCACACCCGCATCGAACCGGTAGTTGAAGCCGACCCTGGCGACCCGGTCCGACCCCTCCCAGCGCTCGGCGATCCGTCGCGCCTCGTGGAGGGAGGCCGCGACCGGCTTCTCGAGATAGAGGTGCAGACCGGCCTCGCGCGCGAGGAGCGCGTGCTCGCCGTGGAACCGCGGTGGCGAGCACACGACGAGCGCGTCGAGCGCACACCGCGCGACGAGTTCCTCCGCAGACTCGAGCAACAGCGCGTGGGGCGCGATGGTCCCCAGGACCGCCCGGCGTCCGGAGCTCGGGTCGGCGATCCCCACGAGCGTCACGCCCGCGAGACCCTGGATCGACGGAACGTGCGCGATCTCGGCGATGCGGCCGGCGCCCACCAGACCCACCCGAAGGGGCCCTCCCGTCACGGGACTCCATCCGGGCTCACGGCACTCCGCCCGGGCTCGGATCGAGCCACCCCGACAGTTCGCGTCCCATGTACGCCCCGAGATCCGCCACATCGTCTCGCACCTGCTCCACGAACCACTGACGTGTCCTCCTGGACATCACGGGGCGTTCGATCGGGCGCGACAGCGGATAGTAGACGAGATGGTTGAGTTGCCAGCGAAACGGCTGGGGTAATCGCGTCATGGCGCGCCCCACGCGGCTCGCGGCGAGCCGGCGTCCCGCGCGTCCGGATCGTCGCCGGAGCGAAGACCGGTGCCGAACCAGGTGGAAGCGGGGTGACCGGTAGGTCGGATCGACACCGAGGAAGCGGAAGACGCGCTCGAGCGTGGCGATGCGTTCGTGGCGCAGCTCGTCGCTCGTGAACACCAGGATGCGCTCGGGGGGATAGAACTCCAGAAACGCCGAGAGCTGGCGCCAGTACAGGCTGCGCTCGACGTAGATCCACCGCCGGACCGCCTCCTCGAACGGGGCGTCTTCGGTTCCGTCGCTGAAGTTGTGGATCCAGTGCGAGATCGCCCGCTGGATCGGATCACGGACGATGTAGATGAGCTTCGCGTCCGGTACGACGGAGTGCATCCTCGCGGGGACCCCCGGAAACCGCCGGACGGCGGAGTAGTTGGGCGACGCCTCGCCGCGCACGGTTGCGTTGCGGAACTGTGACCGATACCACGCCACCCCCCGTCCCCAGGCGCGGTCCTCGACGAAGAAGTTGAGCTCCTTCTCCGCCGACATGAACACTTCGGGGTGCTGCCGCAGGTAGAACTGCAGGCTCGACGTGCCCGTCTTCATGGCGCCGATGACGATCAGGTTCGGGAGGAGGTCGGTCACGCCGCGATCGTCCGTTCGTAGGCCGCGAGCATGGCGTCGGCGAAGCGACCGATCGTGAAGCGCTCCGCCCGCGCGAGCCCGGCCTCTGCCAGCCGACCGCGGAGCGCCGTGTCGTCGAGGATCCGCCCGATCCGGCTCGCCAGCGCCTCCGCGTCACCGGGCGGTGCGAGGAGTCCCGACACGCCGTCCTCGATGATCTCGGGGAGTGCGCCCACGTCGGAAGCGACGACAGGCGTGCCTCTGGCGAGCGCCTCCGCCGCGACTATGCCGAACGGCTCGGACCACTCGGACGGGACGACCTGGACAGAGCTGCCGGAAAGCCGGCGCTCGACTTCGCGCCGCTCGAGCCAGCCCGTGAATTCGACCCGGCCTCTCAGGTCGGGCCGGGTCGCGCGTCGCTCGAGCTTCGGGCGCTCGGGCCCGTCGCCGATGATCATCAGCCGGACGTGATCGAGCCGCGCGGATAGCGTCGCGATCGCGTCGAGCAACGTGGCGGCTCCCTTCTCCGGAACGAGCCGTCCCGCGAACGCGACGAGCGGCCCATGGGGCTCGACATCGCGCTGCAGCTCGTCGTCGCGCGGCCGCGCTTCGTTGTCGGGGGCGACCCCCGACGTCCCGGCGGAACGCTCGACGGCCGGCACCACCGGGTTGGGGATGACGTCGATCCGTCCGAACCCCGCATCGGCGAGCGACGCTCGCACGAACTCGGACGGGACCACGACGAGATCGAACATCCGCCTGCGGGCGTGCCACAGTCGCCGCTGGATCATCATTCCCCCCCACGCCGGTATCGAAAGACACCCCTCCCGCCGACATGCCCGGCCCCATTGGAAGGTACACTCGGCACCGTTGGGCAGACGCCGCCCTCCCGTCGGGCACACCGCGCGGTACCACTGCGCGTGGTACAGCGTGGGCACGCCCTCGAGAGGATCGAGCGCCAGGGGCGAGAGCTGAGTGAGAAAGAGCCCCACATGCACGACCTCGGGGCGGAACTCGCGTACGGCGCGTCGAACCGCCGCGCGCGCGCCGGGGTTCGCCACCTGGAGCGGGGTCCTCCAGGCCGACATGGTGCCGGCGGCGACGAAGTCGGGCCGGTAGGCGTGCTGCGCGGGGTCGTCGAGCCCCGCGCGGCTCGTCAGCATCCGAACCTCGTGACCGCGCGCGATGAGCTCGCGGGCGTGGCCGTGGATGATGATCTCCGCTCCGCCGCACGGCGGCGCATAGTCGTTTACGAGCAGGATGCGCACGACGTGCCTCCGCGACCGGCTCTCCGGGCGCGCGCGGCGCGACGCGACGACCGCACGGCGGAGCCACTCACAACCGACCGGCGTCGCGCAACCAGCCGGCGGTGTCCTCGACAGCCTCACGCGTCGCGCGTCGAGGTCGGTAGCCGAGCTCGCGGCGGGCCTTGGAGTCGTCGACGCGGTAGTCCTGCAGAAAGAGCTCGTAGGGCGACATCGTCTCGCCGCCGCGTAGCCCCGTCACCCGACGGTGCACCGCGACTCGAACGGCATAGGGCCACAACGGGAGGTGCGGACGAAGCAGTCGCGCGCCCAGCGAGTCGGCGATGTAGCCGAGGAACTCGCCGAGAGTCGACACTTCCGCGCCCCCCAGCATGTAGAGCTCCCCGTCGACCCCCTCGGTCGTGCCGGCGGCGATCAGGCCGGCGACGGCGTCCTCCACGGCGCCCACGTGCAGCTCCTGCTGTCCGGAGCCGATCATTCGGAAGCGTCCCGAGCCGACGGCCGTGAAGAGCCCCCCCCAGGCGTGCCCGCGTCGCCCGAGGGTGCTCGGGAGCCGGACGGTCACGTGCCGCAGCCCGACCTCGGTCTCGAGCCGCACGAGCCGCACTTCCATGCGTCGCTTCACATCGCGGTAGTGCGTGTTCGGCGCCAGGGGCGTCCTCTCGTCGAGCGTGCCGCGCGTACGCCCGAGAACGCCGCGGCTGCTCGTGAACACGAACCGGGCGCCATCGTTTGCCGTGAGCCGCGCGAGCGCCTCCGAGCCGAGGAGATCGCAGGCGACGCGACCAGAGTGCCCGTTGGCGCCGGTTCCGCGCGCCGCGGCGAGGTGGTATACGACCTCGCACCCCGCGACGAGGGGCTCGAGGGAGGCCGTGTCCTCCATGTCTCCGCGCACGATGGTGGCGCCTGCCCGGCTCGGTCCCGCGGGATCGGTCCGGGGTCGCACGAGCGCGCGCACCTCATCCCCACGCGCGACCAGCGCCTCGATGAGGTGGCTTCCCACGAATCCGGTACCGCCCGTCACCGCGACCCTCACGATCCGGCGGCCTCGAGCAGCTCGTGGAGCACGCGCCCCTCGAGCATCGGCGGAACGGGCCGGCCGAGGAGACTCAGGATCGTCGGCGCGAAGTCGATCGTCGCCGCCCCCTCGGCCGTGGCCCCCGTCTCGATCGCGGCGCCGCCCGCCATGAGGAATCCATCGGGGGCGTGCTGCGCTCGCCGGATGACCGTGTCGGCGTCGATCCTCCCGAACTTCGGGTGCTCGAGCCCGGTGATCCGTCCGTCCTTCGCCCACTGCACGACGAGATCGGGCAGCTCGCTCAGGCTGGGACCCGAGTACACGCTCGACGGCCGCACGACCCCCGCGACCGCCGGTGTGCCCGTACCCGTGTTACGGAGCGCCAGCATGTCGCGCTCGATCTCGGCGAGCACGTCGTCGGCATCGTCCGGCCGCACGACCCCGCGCGGCTCGCGGCCCGCGAGGTTGAGGCTCACGAGGGCCTGGAAGTGGTCGGATGGCATGAAGAAGGCGCGTGTCTTCTCCCAGTCCCAGTCGCCCTCGAACGCGCTCGAGTCGGCCTGATCGTGGAACCCCTCGGGAAGCCGATCGTTGATGCGGTCGCGTATCGACTGCGGGATCAGCCGGCGAACGGCCCCCGTCAGGTTGAGAAGCGTCCCGATGAGGTTCGAGGACGTCGGTCGGTCGGCGCGCACCAGGTAGCCCAGCCTCTGGAGCACGTCCTCCATGACGTGGTTCGCGGTGAAGTTCGCCTCGATCCCGTGGACCGAGACGACGATCCATGTCGCGTCCGGGGGGAGCTTCGAGAAGGCCGCGCGGATCGCCTCGTCGGTGCGCTCCGCGACCGCGGGCAGCGCGTCCTTGAGGTGCGCAGGGGCGTCCGGCTCGTGGCCCCAGTGCCCGGGATCCATGTGGTGGAACATCTGGTGGTCCGCGTAGTGCAGCTCGGCGTAGACCGTGAAGAAGAGGTCCCAGTCCTCACGGTCGAGAAAGTCCGCGACCGCGCGCTCCTTGCGAGCGATGTTCGAGAGATAGGCGCGGAGCTGCGTCTCTTCCCACTTCCGCGACGGCGGCGCGCTGATCTCGGGCGGGTGGGGGTATGCGCCGTAGGTCGCGTGGATCTCGTCGATGAGCTCCGGCGGAAGCGACTCGGGCGAGCGCAGGAGCGGATAGTGCTCGCTCCACCCCGACACCTGGATTCCATCGAGCCCATCGATCGGGAACGTCTTCGGAACGTCGATGAACGCCGTCTTGAGCCCGGCCCCCCGCAGGTGCTCCCAGAACGGGAGGGCCCTGCAGTGTCGGGCGTCGACCCGCTCGATGTCGAGCGTGCCGCGCTGAAGCTGGAGGTGGTTGAAGAAGGCGTGCGTGGCCGGCGACACCCCCGCGTTCAGCGACGGCCAGGGCGCGTCGCCAAACAGGTCCTTCGTCGAGTCTAGACGGGCGAACGCGCACGTCTCGCGGAGGCTCGCGAGAAACGGCATCCGCCCCTGGTCCATCCACTCGTGCATCAGATCCACATCGAGCGCGTCGATCCCGAAGATGTACACGCGCGGGCGGTAGGTCATGGTGCACCGGCTCCGGGTTCCAGGTCGTGCCTCTCGATCGCTTCGGTGGCAAGAGAAACCCTTCAACCGCACGACCGCGGCCAGCGATCCCCCGGGTCGGCCCCGCGCGGGGGCCGGCACTCAACTGGCGTGTAACCATAATAATTACATAACGTTACAGGATCGCGACGGGCGGGCGACCCGATCGGACCTTGAACTCCGGTGACGCGGGCGGGCGATCCGTTGGAGTCGCGCTACACCACCGGCTCGCGGGCGCCCCGCCTCGGCCGGTCAGCATGAAACGAATATCCACCGAGCCGCGGCGTGTCGGCGGTCAACGCATCGACCCGTCTCGCGAGCTCCGGCGGCCAGGTGACGCGGTCGCGCGTCCGCTGCGGGTTCGTCCAGACGATCGCCGCGCACGCGTCGAGATAGTCGGCGCTCGCGGACAGCCCGAGCCACCCGCACAGCGCCCCGAGCTCGCCTTGCGGGTCGTCCACGAGGCGCTCGTGCGCGACGGGGTACAGCTCATCCCCGAGCTCCGTGCTGAGCCGGTCGACCGTCGCGGTGAGGGTTTCGAACCGGAGGAATGCGCGCTCGAGATCGGGAGCGCCCGTTGTCCCATCCGGGCCCCCGTTCTGCGCCTCGCGACGGGCCATCGTGGCGATCACGTCGAACGGGTTCCGGACGACGTGGATGACGCGAAGCGGCGCCCCGACCGTACGGCGGAGGGCGTCGAGGAGCGCAGGATTCTTCGCCAGCCGGATCGTGCTGCCGGCCGCCTGCTTGTCACCGATGACCCTGAGCGTGCGGTGCCGCCCCTGCCACTGGCCGGGCACCGGGTACGCATACCCCGAGGCCGTGTGTCGACGTCCGCTCGCCGCCTCGCGGCTCGCGTTCTCCTCGAGCAGATGGAAGAGCCGCGCTCGATCGAAACGGGCGTTCACGTACCGGATCGCGTCCATCTCGCGGGCGATCACCGCATCCGGGTGCGCGTCGAGCAGCGAGCCGAGCAGGCTCGTCCCGCTCCGCGGATACCCGATGAAGAAGCAGTACGCCTCGACCTCGTCGAACCGGTCGGCGCCGCGTCGACTGGCCGGTCCGACCCGCACCCACGTGCGGATCAGATCGAGCCCGATCCTGGCTCGCTCGAGGGCCGAGCGCGGATAGAGGGTCCAGGCGTCAGCCAACGGTCACGACCTCTCGCCGGGAAGACAGCGGTCGAGGTGGTCCGCGTCCAGCGGCCGGGTGAAGCGCGACACGACGACCGTCGTCACGAGCGATACCGGCAGCGCGGCGACAAGCGGGTCGATCGCGCTCCACGGGAAGGAGACGAGCGAGTCCCGGCCGAAGACCGCCTGGGACAGGAGAAGGCGACGCGCATTGCTCGCCTGCGCGAACGTCAGCCAGAGGACGGCGGTCGTGAAGCCCGTGACCATACCCGCGATCGCGCCCACCCTCGTGATTCGGCGCGTGAACAGACCGCCGACGTACGCGGGCAGAAACGCCGCCGCGCAGGTCCCGAAGAACACCGCCGTCGCCGCGGCGACGATTCCGGCCGGCAGCGAGAGGGCGAGACCCAGCGTGATCGCGAACGCCGCCACGACTCCCACACGCGTCGCCACGACCGACCCCGCCTGCGGGCCCCGGCCCCCCGCAGCACCCCGTTCGTAGAGGTCGCGCCCGATCGCCGTGCCGATCGTGTGAAACTGCGAGCTGATCGTGGACATGGCCGCCGACAGCAGGGTGAGCGTGAACAGCACGACGAACCAGGCCGGCATGGCCGAGGCGATGAAGAGCGGGATCACGCCGTCGACGTTTCCACCGGCGGCGGCGACCGCGAGCGTTCCCCGGGTCTCCATGAAATACACGTTCGACAGCGGGCCGACGGTGAACGCCGTCCCCGTCATCACCAGGATGAAGACGCCGCCGACGAGCACGGCGCGGTTCAGCTCGCGTCCGCTACGCACCGTCATGAAGCGGACGACGAGCTGTGGCTGCGCGAGCACGCCCACTCCGACGCCGAGGATGAGCGTGGTCACCATCGCGTACCAGATCGGCGATCCGGCCGCGGGCATCGACGTCCAGCCCACCATCCCTCCACTCGCCAGGGCCTCCGGGACCTGCCCGCTCAGACCTGACAGGGCCCGGGTTCCTGCGGCGGGGCCGCCGACCCGCGCGAACGTCAGAGCGAGCAGAACCAGCATCCCGACGAACATGATCGCCGCCTGGAGCGCGTCGGTGAGGACCACGGCGCGGAGGCCTCCCACGATCACGTAGATCGCCACGACCGAGGCGAACAGGAGAGTGGCGACCGTGAGATCGAGTGCGAAGACGGACCGCAAGAACTCCGCACCGCCTCTCAGGACGGCGGCTGCATACAGCGGCATCAGCAGGAAGATCGCGAGCCCCGCGAAGACCTGGATGAACGTCGACTGGTATCGCCGCCCGAGGAACTCGGGGAAGGTGTGCGCGTCCAGTCGCAGGCCGATTCGCCGGGTCGGCTTACCCAGCACCACGAACGCGAGGAAGATGCCGACGAAGACGTTGAGGAAGGTCAGCCACAGAAGACCCAGGCCGAGCTGGGCCGCGACGCCCCCGAACCCCACCACCGCCGCCGTGCTGATGAAGGTCGCCCCGTATGACAGCGCCATGACGAACGGGTGGACGTCGCGGCCGGCGAGCAGGTAATCGGTGGAGGATCGCGTCGTCCGGTATCCCCGGAATGCCAGGTACGCGACGGCCAGCGTATAGCCCGCCGTGACGAGAGCCAGGACCCCGGGATCGACCGCCCCCCCGTCGACGGCCTGCGCGCTCACCCGCCGTCGCGCTCCGTCGAAGCCACCCCATCTGCGTCGGCACGCGCGGTCGAGTCAACGCCATCTGCGTTCACGCGCATCGTCGCCCCGGTCTCGAGCGAATCGGCGCTCGGGGGCGTCCGCGGAGCCGGGTCATCGTCGGCGTGCCACCGACGCAGGCCGTAGCCGACACACAGGACGGCGCTCGCCACACTGAGCGCCAGCGCAAGCATTACGGATGCGTCGAGATCAAGCATCGGCTCATCGAGGTGACCGGGTTGGCCCGCTATCGGTCGTCGCTCGGCAGCTCGGGCTCGGCCATGACTCGCCTCTCACCGTGGAACTGTCCACGACGATACGAGCGCGCCCCCGCCGGACGAAACCCCGCCGTGAGCGCCCCGGACGGCCCGCTCCGGGCTCGCCCGCTCGGACCCGAGGGCTGGCGATCTCTGATAGTTCGCGAGCCTAGCGGATCACGTCCATCAGGATGTCGTGGACGATCGCCGTCGCGGTTTCGACCAGGAAGACGTCCAGGCCGACCTCGACGATCTCGCAGCCCGTCAGCCCGGGGTCACGGTCGCGGTGAAGGCGTCATCGTTCGGGCACGCGACTGCGAACTGCTCGGAATGGACGGTACATTGCTCGCCGCAGTCCGTCTTCCTGATGCGGATCGCTCCGCCGGTGATCATCATCTCACGCGTCGCGCCGTTGTCGACGAACGTTCCGATGGTCTTGATCGATCCGAGAAGGTCTTCGAGGGTGCCTACTCGGAACTCCCAGCCGAACTGCGGTTCGCGGTGTCTCATCCTCGCGCCGTTCCCGGTGGACGGTTCCCCGAGCGTCTTGAAGTCCACGCCGTAACGCAACCAGCGTGGCCTCGACACGGCGAACTGCGCGATCCCCTCCGTCCACAAGTCCGAAGCCGTGGAGGCGTCGAGGTTCGAGGTCCAGTCGCATGCGTCGGCGTCGAAGTCCGTCGTCAGGCCATCCACGGCGAGCGTGATGTCCTCCCGGCTCAGAACCCCGGCGCTCCGTCCGGTGACTTCGTAGTCGACGGGCTGCGAGGTCGTCGTGGAGAACCCTCCGGAGAGGTCGACGACGCTCTGGGCCTCTTGCCCTCCACCTCCATCTCCACCTTTGCCTTTGGCATGGTCGGGAGCGTGATGCGCACTCACGTCGAGCGGGCCCGTCACGCCGTCCGGGGCTTCCTGACAGCCGACGGCCGCGACGATCAGCGCCGCCGTCAGGGGGAGGAATCGAGAAACGTAAGACGTTGACACGGCTGTACCTCCGGTGTTCTGGAGCACCACGGCGATCTGGGGCTCGGGTCACTGAATCAGGGGATGCGTGCCCCCGCGACGGGCAGTCTGTATGCTTGGGGTCACCTACAGACCACCTGTGGGGTGATTCGCCGATCGGCAGGACCCATGGTCGAATTCCACACCCTGGGCACCGTGAGCCTCGACGCGTCCGAGCCCGGCCGGGACTGCGCATCCGTCCTCGCCCAGCCGAAGCGGACGGCGCTCCTCGCATACCTGGCGCTCGCCCGGCCCCGGGGGCTCCACTCACGCGATGCCGTCCTCTCCCTCTTCTGGCCGGAGAGCTCGGAGCGGCAGGCCCGCAAGTCGCTGAACCAGGCGCTGTACTTTCTCCGCCGGCGGCTCGGTCGGAACGTCGTCATCAGCGAGGGCGGCCGTGTGGGAGCGGGGAGCGGACTGTGGTGTGACGCGCTGGAGTTCGACCGCCGACTCGAACAGGGCGAGCCGAAGGAGGCGCTCGAGCTCTACCGCGGCGAGTTCCTGCCGGCCTTCTTCCCGGCGGACAGCCCGGCGCTCGAGCGCTGGCTCGATGGGGAGCGGAGCCGCTTCCTGTCCCGTGCCCGGGCGGCGGCCGTCGCGCTGGCCGACGGCTGTGCGGGACGGTCAGACGGGCTCGAGGAGGTATACTGGCTGCGCCGCGCGCGAGAGTTGGATCCGTACGATGAGCTCCTGGCCGAACGACTCGTCGAGCGGCTGAGCGACCTGGGCGACCGAACCGGCGCGCTTCGCGAGCTGGACGAGTTCGAGCGACGACTCCAGAGCGACCTCGGGATCGGACCATCGCCACGATTGCTGGCGGAGGCCCGGGCGCTCGTCGAGGCGTCGGAAGAAGCGCGGGGGGACGCGGTCGTCATCCCGGATGCAGCGCCAACGGCGACGCCGGGCCCGGCGTCCGGATCCCTGATCGCCACGACCCCGGAGACGCCCCTGACGCCGGAGGCCGTAGAGTCGTCGGAGGCCCCGGGCGCCCCGGGAGCTTCGCGTCCCCGGCGGTTCCTTCGCTCGCGCGCTACCGTGCGGATCGCGGCGGGCCTGTTCATCGGGATCGTACTCGGGTTCGCCGGCGCCCCGCTGCTGCGTTCCGACGGAGGCGCGGCGTACGCGCCGCTCGACTCGAAGCGGCTCCTCGTCGCCGATCTTGCCAACGCCACCGGTGACCCCGACAACGCCTGGCTGGGCGGTGTGGCGGCTCACTGGATCGCCCAGGAGCTCGAGGCGAGCGGGCTGCTCGACCCGATCCCGGCCAGCGCGGTCGCCGGGGAGCTCCGGGCGCGAGGTCCGGGCGAGGGTGCGACCGATCGTGCGACCCTCGACCTCGCCGCGCGCGTCGGGGCGGGTCTCGCGGTCACGGGATCGTACTATGCGCTCCGGGACTCCCTCGAGTTTCACGCGCGCGTATTGGACGTAGCCACCGGGCAGCTCGTCCGGAGCATCGAGGGTTCGCCGACACCGACGTCGGCGCCCCTGCCGGGGATCGATCGACTGCGGCGAGCCGTGACGGCCGCGCTCGCCACGACCGTGGACCCCCGACTGTCGGCGTCCGCGGCGGCGTCCAGTCAACCCCCCGACCTCGAGGCATACCGGCTCTACGCGGACGGTCTCGACGCCTTCTTCCACGGCGACTGGCGTACGGCCCTCGACCTCCTGCGGTCCGCCGGCGCGCGTGACAGCAGCTTTACCGCCCCCCTCATCTGGGCCGCGCACGTCGGCATGCAGTCGGCACGTCCGCGGGTAGCGGATTCGGTGCTCGCGGCGCTCGCCCCTCGGCGGAACTCGCTGCGCGCGTGGGACCGGGCCATGATGGACTTCTTCGAGGCCCGGCTTCGGGGGACGTGGGAAGATGTGCGCGTCGCGGCGAGCCGGGTGGTCGACATCGCTCCCGGATCGGAGTGGCTGCTCCAGCTCGCGGCGGCGAACCTCGACGTCAATCGCCCCGCAGAGACGCTGCGCATCCACGACATGATCGATCCCACCCTCGGGTGGCTGCGCGAGTGGCCGTACCACTGGAAGCTCCGAGCGGATGCCCAGCACCGGCTCGGCAGGTACGAGGAACAGCTGGAGGACGTCGCGGTCTGGCGCGAGGCGTTGCCCGGAGCGGCCCTGAGCGCGGAGATCGGGGCCCTGGCCGGTCTGGGGAGACTGGAGCTCCTGGCGGCCCGGCTCGAGTCAGGGATGAGGGGCCTCGACGTCTGGTCGCGCGCCGGACTCCTGGTTTCCGCCGCGAGCGAGCTGGACGCGCATGGGCAACCAGCAGAGGCCGAAGAGCTGAGGGAGCGCGCGTTCCACACCCTCGGAACCCTCGCGCCGGAGGAGCTGAAGGCCCGCCCCGGCGTGCACGCGAGGATCCTGCTCGGCACGGGGCGCTGGACGGAGGCGCGAGCCGCGTACCTCTCGACGACCTCGGAGTTGGGGGTCTCCGAAGAGACTCGACAGAGCCGGCTGGGTCAGATCGCCGCCCGCCTGGGCGAGCGCGAGGAAGCGCTCCGCAGATCGGCCTGGCTCGCCGGCCGGGGCGAGGGCCCCTCGACGAGAGGGTGGTACAGCATGGAGAGGGCGTTCATCCATGCACTGCTCGGGGAGCGCGAGACCGCTTTCCAGCTCATCGAGCGAGCCATCGCCGAAGGGCACGGGTTCTATCCCTGGCTCCACGTGGCGCCCCCGTTCGAATCGATGCGCGGGTGGGGGCCCTTCGACGAGCTGATGCGACCGAAGGGCTGACGTCCCCCCGGTGCGGTGCGGCGCGACTGACTCGATCGCCGATTCTGGCGCCGTCCCGCCGTCCGGACTTCACGCCACGTTCCGGCGCCGGCGTTCCGCACTAGCTTTCTGCCTGCGCACTCAACCACGCCGGGAGGACCCAATGCGTATTCGCCTCTTCCGCGAGTTGTCGTTGCTGATGATCGCGCTTCTCTTCGGTTCTGGCTCGGCCGCAGGCCAGACCGCCGACGTCAGCGGCAAATGGAACCTCGAGGTGACGACCGGCCAGGGGATCACGAATCCGTCCCTCACGCTCGAGCAGGACGGGCAGGACCTGACCGGCCACTACTCGTCGCAGACGCTCGGGGAGGTGGACTTCACGGGTACGGTCGAAGGCTCGACGGTCACGATCGCGTTCGACGCGCGCGTACAGGGGCAGACCATCCCCGTGGTCTACGTGGGGACGGTCAAAGAGGACGGGACGATGTCGGGTACGATCGATCTCGCCGCCGGCGCGATCACGGGGACGTTCACGGCGACGCGCGTCGACGGCTGAGCGCCCCGGGCTCCGGACCGCATTCTGACCAGACGTGTGTAGAGCCGATTCAGCCAAACGACGGCTCGACGAGGGATGCCCCCAGGGCCCCGGGTCCGGCAGGAAGATCGAGGGCTGGTAGGAAAATGGAGCCGATCGGGATCGAACCGACGACCTCCTGCTTGCAAAGCAGGCGCTCTCCCAACTGAGCTACGGCCCCGTGGTACAGCTAACGCAAGGTATGACAACCGATTGCGAGAAGGTAGAATCTGGGTCCCGGTGACGTACTCGCGGTTCGTACTCGCGATTCACCGTGCACCCGCTCCCTCTACCCGCCTCCGCGACTCGAGAGCCCTCCGCATCGTCTGCTCGTCCTCCTGCTGGTAGCAGGCGACGATCGTGTGGTGCGTCTTCCAGCCACCGAGCGCGCAGAGGTCCTTGAGCGGAACGTGCTTCAGATCCGTCGCGAACATCCTGCGGAGTCCGTGCCAGGCTGGGCGCGCGCGCGAGGCCGGGACAGAACGGTCCGGGTGGGGGCGATCTTCTTATCCCGTCAGCACTTAGCGATT
>JAWWCR010000117.1:0-15789 GCA_033720355.1 Gemmatimonadota bacterium | reverse complement strand
CGAAGTGCGCGCCTGCGGTCGACAGCACACCGAGCTCGGGCTGTCGGCCCGCGCTCGTCACGAGCGCATCGCAGTCGATGCGGCGCGACTCGTCCCCATCCCACGCGGCGATCTCGACAGAGGAGACCACCGATCGCCCGCGGGCCTTCGAGGCCGCCCACCCCGCGAGGACCTCGACGCCGCGCGCCCGGAGGCGCTCGAGCGACCGCGCGTCGTGGCCATCGAATCGGGCGTCCGCGACCAGCGCGATTCCGACACCCAGATCGGCCAGATCCGCGGCCGCCTCGAGACCCATATCGTCCGCCGTGCTGAACACGACTTCATCCCCCGGCGCGACGCCGTAGTGCCGCGCGAGCCGCCACGCGGTGTCGGTCTGCAACACCCCCGGCCGGTCGTTGTGCTCGAAGACGAGCGGTCGCTCGATCGCGCCCGTGGCGACGACGACCGCGCGCGCCCGGCACTCCCAGTGACGCTCGTCGTACCCGTCGATCGCCCGCCGACCGTCGCGGGGGCCCACCTGGAACCCGGTCACGAGGTTCTCGCCCCACACGCCCGTGACCGGGGCGTTCGCGAACACGCGGATCGACGGGTGCGCCTCGACGGCCGCGGCCAGCTCGAGCGCCGCATCGCGGACGGATCCCTCGCCGTCGGCGCGCTCGCGCACGCGCCACTCGGCCCGTCCTCCGAGCCACGGCCGTCGCTCGAACAGACACACCCGGTCGACGTGCGCGGCCGCCGCGAGCGCCGCGGACAACCCCGCCGGTCCGGCCCCCACGACGGCGACGTCGGCGTTCAGGTAGAGCTCGGTCCGCACGCCGGCGTCGTACCGCGACCGGATGTCGAGCTCGCCGAGCCCCGCGAGCGCGCGCATCCGGTTCTGGAAGAATGGCCACGTTCTGTACGGACGGTGGAAGAGCCGGTAGTAGAAGCCGGCCGGCATGAAGCGGTCGAGCCTGTCGAGCACGCCGTACGGGTCGAACCGCGGATCCCCCTTCACGTTCTGCGCGGTCACCCGCATCCCGCGTCGGAGCGGCGTCGTCCCCGCCGACTGGTTGGGGAGCCCGTCGATCGACACGAGCTGGCTCGACCCTTCGCCCTCGAGATCGTAGAGCCCGCGCGGCCGGTGGTACTCGAAGCTCCGCGACCATGTCCGCACCCCGTTCGCCCACAGCGCCGACGCGATGGTGTCGCCCTCGAAGCCTTCGAGCGGCTTTCCGACCCACTCGAACCCGAGTGTCTCGTCGCGCCGGATCTTCTCGGTCACGGTGGCGGCGAGCCGCGTCACGAGGCCTCGTCCTCCCCGGTCGGTCGACGCTCGCGGTTGGTCGCCGGGTCACGCCACGTCGAGAACCAGACGCCGCACCCGGCGCCGTGATACCACCACTCTTCCTGCGGCTCGGGGCGCGTCGTGCGGAACTGCGCCCACCGGAAGTGCGCATCGGCGCTCAGCTCCTTCTGGTCGGGTCGCGGACCGCGCTCGTGACCGCCGAAGGTGAACTCGTAAATGTCGCGCGCGCCGCACACGGGGCAGGTGATGCGGAAGGTCATGGCCGGCGGGCCCCGGGCGTCGCGCGCCGCCGGTCAGTCATAGTGCCCGTACTTCATCGTCGCGGCCGTCTCGCCCATGTAGCGGTTCTCGAGAAACCGCCCGAGCCCGAACGGTCGCAGAATCTCCGGGCATTCCTCCCGCGCGATCCATTCGGCCATGTACTTACCCGTCACCGGCCCCGACTTGAACCCGAAGTAGCCCCACCCGCAGTCCAGATAGAGGCCGTCGAACTCCAGATTCCCCTCGAGGATCGGCGCCATGTCGGGCGTCATGTCGGCGAGCCCGGCCCAGATGCGGAGGAAGCGGACGCCTGCGAGACAGGGGAGGATGTCGACCATCGCCTCGGCCTGGTGCTTGAAGTACCACGCCGTCGCGTCGGTCGTGTAGTTCACCTGCGGGTCCATATGGGCGCCGCACGCGATCTCGCCCTTGAGCGTCTGGTTCGCGTAGATGTGATAGCCGCCCGAGCTGATCACGTGGTGCAGGAACGGCTTGAGCGGCTGCGTGACCATCGCCTGAATGGTGAGCGGGTGGATCGGGAGCTCGATGTCGAGCATCGCGCACACCCGAGCCCCGTACCCACCGGCCATGATCGCGATCTTCTCGCAGCCAATGGGCCCCTCGCTCGTCTGTACGCCGGTGACGCGGGCGCCGTCGGTGTCGATCCCCAGAACCTCCACGCCCTGCTGGATCGAGACGCCGTGCGGGCTCGCCCCCTTCGCGAGTCCCCACACGACCGCGTCGTGTCTTAGCACGCCCCCGGGCGGGTGGTACATCCCGCCGAGGATCGGGAGCCGCGGCCGGTCGCTCACGTCGAGCGCCGGGATCAGCTCTTTGCACGCCTCGCGGTCGAGGTACTCGGAGCGCACGCCGTTGAAGGCGGCCGTGTTGATCGACAGCCGAAACGAATTCTCCGCGGCCTCGGTGTGCGCGAGGTTGAGGTTCCCGCAGTTGAAGAACATCAGGTTGAAGTCGAGCTCGTCGGTCAGGACCGGCCACAGGGCGAGCCCTTCCTTGTAGAGCCGGACGTTCTCGGACGTACGCTGGTTCGCGCGCACGATCGCGGTGTTCCGGCCCGATCCGCCGAACCCGATGTAGTGCTGCTCGAGCACGGCGATGTCGCGGATGCCGTGCTCCTTCGCGAGATAGTACGCGGTCGCGAGCCCGTGGATGCCGCCCCCGATGATCACCACCTCGTAGTGGCGCTCGAGCGGCCGCTCCTCCCACAGCCGGTCGAGCCGGAGGAAGCCGGGTTTGAGGCGGACCGGGGTCACGACGGTCGATCCCCGACCGGCGGGTGCGCGGGCGTCACTTCAGCCGATCACCGAGTACGACGAGTCGGGGTTCGTCTTGCGGAGCCGGCTGAAGAAGCCGATGTCGCAATCCCGTCGGACGTACTTCATGTGGAACTGCACCGGGTCGTTGTCGTGGTCGCGTCCGTCCTCGACCGACTCGATGAGGTGCGCCATGAGCTGTCCGGCGACGGGTCCGTTCTTGTACTGGTTCCCGGACGTCCCGACGGCCATGTAGAACCCCGGCAGATCCGACTTGTCGTAGATCGGAATCCAGTCGTCGGACACGTCGTAGAGATCGACGAGCCCCTGCTGCGTCTTCGGCACCGGAAGGCCCTTCAGCCGCTGCGCCTCGCGCATCACCTGGGTCTGCCACTGGCCGGTGAAGCTCCTGTCGTAATCGTCGGGGTCATCGACCCACTCGAAGTGGTCGCAGGGCGGATCCTCCGAGCCGATCAGGATGTGGTTCCCCACCTCGGGTCTCGAATAGCACCCGATGTCGCCGTCGGAGATCAGCATCCCGAGCGCGTTGTAGTCGATTCCCTCGGGTGCGGGGACGTGGCAGACCTCCTGCTTGAGCGCCCGCGTCCTGATGTTCATCCCCTCCTCGACCCCCGCCATCCGGTTGATGATGAAGGAATGAGGCCCTCCGACATTCACGACTATGGGGGCCCGTATCTCACGCCCATCCTTCAGACGCACGCCCTCCGCCCTCCCGCGCGGCTTGAGGATCTCGACGACCTCGGCGTTGAACAGGTACTCGCCGCCGATCGCCTCGCACCCGCGCTGGACGTTGTGACAGGAGAGCTGCGGGTCGTTGATGTATCCGGACTCGGGGATGTAGACCGCGCCGGCAACGTCGTCCCCGGTCGGTTGGCCGAAGCGCTCGTCGTCCGACGCGACGGGCGGCCCGTACGAGCGGGTGTCGATGAACGCCAGCTTCTTCCGCATCCCCTCTACATCGAGCTCCTCGTACGGTACGTGGAGCTCGTCGAGGGCCGCCATCACCCGCTTCAGGTACTGGTTCTTCTCGGTCTTGGTGACGAGACAGCCGGTGTTCACGTACTTCGCGTACCCCGACTCGTCGAGCGCCGCGATGTACTTCCCCCAGTCGATCCAGTAGAAGTAGGACTCGCGCGCCATCGCGACGCCGGCCGGGGTCGAGTAGTGGAGCCGGATGATCGCACACGTGTTCGACGTCGAGCCGTACCCGGCGGCCGGCAGCTTGTCGACGTTGAGCGTCTTGAAGCCGCGCTTCGCCAGCTCGAAGCCCGTGCAGGTGCCGATGATCCCGGCCCCGATGATGATCGCGTCGTAGTCGTCCGCCATGTCGCCGCCTCCTCGCGCGTGCGAAGAGGCAGAATACCGGCGGCGCAGCCTACTGGCTAACCTCCTCGACGTACGCGCGGGCCTCCTCGATCGCGGGCCGCGGCGTCTCCGCCGAGGCGGTCAGATCGATCAGCGCGGTCAGGTATCGCTGCGCCGCATCGTCCCGTCCGGCCGCCCGCGCGGCCTTCGCCGCGCCGGCGAGTCCGTTGAGGCGGTTGGGGCTCCGCGCGAGCGCCGCCTCGTACGCGTCGAGCGCCTCGTCGTACCGGCCCGCGAGGAAGAGCATCTCGCCCAGCAGCTCGGCGGCCGGCAGAAGCTCGCCCGGCGTGACGGGCCCCTTCTCGGTCGACGCCTCGACGCGCGCCGCTTCCCGCATCAGGTCGAGCCCCCGGTCGCGGTCGCCGCGCTCGTGCGCGAGCCAGGCGCGCGCGGCGACGACCTGCACCTCGATCTGGGTGCGCCAGTACTCGTTGGACGAGGTCGAGGAGATCCGCTCGCCCAGCGCCTCGAGCGTGCCGATCGCCTCTTCCGCCACATCGAACCGCCCGCTCCGCGCCCCGCCGAGCGCGCGGGCGAAGTGGGTGAGCGCCTCGAACGGCGCGAACCCGTCGTCCCATGGGAACCCGTCGGGGGCTCGCGGGGCGAGGTCTGCGGCGGTGTTCCAGTCCCGCCGCTCGAGCGCGTACCGGGCGGGGATGGCCGCGAGGGCGTAGGCGATCGCCGGCATGTTAGCGGCCGCCCACGGACCGTCGGCCGCGAGGGCCCGCTCCATCACGGCGCGGGCGCTCTCGTCCTCGGCGCGCTGAAGGTGCGCGTAGGCCAGGTAGTCGAGCGCGTGGTGGAAGTCGGTGGAGATCCCGCCCACCGCCTCGGTGCGGCGCCACGACGACTCGGCCGAGCGGTCGTTCCCCTCGATCGACTCGTCCCACAACCCGACGCGCGTGTAGATGTGCGTCGGCATGTGCAGCGCGTGCGGCACGTCGGGGGCGAGGCGGCCGTAGGCGCGGGCGACGTCGAGCGCGTCTTCCGCGAGCGGGGGGTAATCGCGCGCGTGGATCACGTAGTGCTGGCCGCCGGGGTGATCGGGAATCGCCTCGAGCACGTCGTCGAGGAGGTCGAGGGCCTCGTACTGGCCCGCGTAGGTCTTGTCGGACGGCGATACGGTGGCGAGGAGCGCCAGCGCCGAGAGCGCCCGCGCCTCGAGGTCGTCCGGGTGCCGGTCGCGGACCTGCGCCCAGGCAGCCGCGAACGACGCGAGCCGCTCGGGCTCGGTGCGGTCGGTCGCATCTCGGAAGTAGGCCTCGACCGTGGACAGGTAGTCGGCCGCCCGCGTGTCGGAGGCCGCCGCCTCGCGGCCGCGCTCGACGAGCTGCCGGCCCCGGTCGAGATCCTCCGTGCTCGGTACGTCGGGCCACAGCGGGTGGATGTAGGTCATCGCCTGGCCCCAGTACCCAAAGCCGCAGGCCGGGTCCGCTTCGACGGCCGCCGCGAAGCTCTCGCGCGCATCGAGGTAGGTCATGTGGTGGAGCAGGGCGAGACCGCGTTCTACGAGGGGGTGAGCGGCGTCGCCGCACCCCGTCGTGAGCCGGACGGTTCCGAGGTCGCCGTACTCCACCGAGGTCGGGCTCGCGCCTGTCGGCGTGTCGTCGGAGGTCGAATCCGCTTCCGAGTCCGGCGCGGCCATGCAGGCCGAGAGGCCGAGTGCGAGGATGAGTGTCGCTCGGGTCATATGGCGCCTCCTTCGTCCGGTCCGCGATCCTCTGATCCTACATCCGGGGTACCGGAACCGCGCCCGCGCGGGGTCACCGCTTGCTCCGTCTCAGCGTGGGTTCGACGTTTCAGAAGCGGACGCCGGCGCGATACGGGGAACCGGACAGAGGACGCGATTGCCTACACTTCTCGAGCGCGTGAAGGACCGGAAGCTGATCCAGTGGACCCTGGCATACGTCATGGGTTGCTGGGTGCTACTTCAGGTGCTCGGCGAGCTGGCCGAGATCGTGGCGTGGGTCGACGCGATCCGTCCGACCGCGCTCGTGGCGATGCTCCTCGGACTTCCCGTCGTCCTGGTCCTCGCCTGGTACCACGGCGAGAAGGGCCGCCAGCGCGTCCGCGGTCGGGAGCTCCTCGTGCTCGCGACGGTGCTCGCCGTCGTCGGCCTCGGGATCTGGGCGGTCCGACGCTCGCCCGCGAGCGGGTCGGCGTTAGCCGGCGCCCCGGCCGATCCAGTCGCGGCCCCCGCGCCCGCGATCGCCGTGCTGCCAGCGATCGGAAGCGGCAGCGGTTCGGACCAGATCGCCGAGGGGATCACGAGCGTGCTCTCGACCGGGCTCGATGCGGTCCCCGGGTGGCGAGCCGTGAGCCCCCGCACCGTCCGGGCGCGCTGGATCGAGGCCGTAGGCGAGGGCGGGTCGGCCGACGAGGCGACGGCCCTCGCGATCGCGCGCGCGTCCGGGGGACGGTATGCCGTGATGCCGACAGCGACCGTGCTCGGGCCCGCCGTGCGCGTGACCGCGGCGGTGTATGATCTCGCCGAGGCCGGCGAGCCACCGGTCGCGATCGAGGTCGAGGGAAGCACCGACGATCTTCTGCCCCTCGCGGACGAGCTGGCGGTGCAGGTCCTCGGAGCCGTTCTGCGCGACGAGGGCGAGATCCCCGATGTCGACCTCACACGTACCTCGAGCGCCTCGCCCGAGGCACTTCGCGCGTTCCTGCGCGGCGAGGTCGCGTACCGGAACTTCCAGCTGGAGACCGCGCGCGACGCATTCAACGAGGCGCTCGATCACGACCCCGGGTTCGCGCGGGCGCACTACCGGCTGTACGAGGTGCACAACTGGGGCGTGACCTGGGACACCGGGAAGATGCGGGAGCACACGCTCGGGGCGCTCGAGCTCATCGACCGGCTGACCGAGCGCGAGGCGCTCGTGATCCGGGGGCTCGCCGCGGCGGACATGCGCGAGTCGGAGGGGTACCTGCGCGAGGCCGTGGCGAAGTACCCGGATGACGCGACCGCCTGGAACCTCCTGGGCGAGCGGCTCATACACCGGCTTCCGTTGTTCGCCACCGAGGACGAGCTCACCGAGGTGTTCGGGCGATCCGTCGAGCTCGACCCGCAGCGCGCGGGTCTGTACCCGCATGCGGTTGGATTGGCGTTCGGCGAAGCGGTGGACAGCGCCCACGCCACGCGGCTCGTCCGGGCGTTCGAGACCGCGGCCGGCGGCGTCGAGGGCGATGTGAGGTTCGACCTGGATCCGCGCGCCGGCGATCTGGCGCTGAGGCTGGCCTTCGGTGACGAGTCGACGCGCGGCGAGGCGCAGGCCGAGCTCGAATCTCTCGCCGTCGGCCCGCAGAGCGATCGCGCGGCCGCGGTATTCATTTATCTCGCGCACCCGAGGTACGTGGAACGCATTCGCCGCATGCTCGAGTCGCTCCGGGAGCTTCCGCCGTTTTCCGCGATGTTCCCCCTCGATGCCCAGTATCGGGGTCGGCTCGCGCTGGCCCTCGACGACGTCGACTCGCTGATCGACGACCCGATCGGTTTGAGAGCGCTGTACGGCGGATCGATCATGGGCCTCCCGGTTCACGAAGAGCTCCTCGACACCGCCTTCGGGCCGGGCCGGATCGTCCCCGACGCGTCGCTCACGCAACTCGCTCTCTCGGGGTACCATGCGGCGAACGTCGGCCGGTGGGGCGACTTCGACCGCGTGCTCGAGATCCTGGAGAGCCGACTCCCTCCGGAGCCGGAGGGCTCGCTGGCCCTCGGGCTGCTCGAGAAGGTCCGGGCGTACGGCGTCTGGAAGCGCGGGAACCCGGAGGAGGCGCTGGAGGAGCTGGCCGATCTCACCAGCCCCGGGAGCCCCTCGACCGAGAACTCGATGTGGCACCTCGGGCTGCTCTACATGGAGCTCGAGCGGTGGGAGGACGCGGAGAGGGTCTTCCGAACGGGCGCGGCGGGCGGGATCACGACCCCGCCCTTCTGGTGGAATCCGCTGGCTCGCCGCAATCTCGGAATCGCGCTCGAGGCGCAGGGCCGGGATGCCGAGGCAGCCGTGGCGTACCGGTACTTCGTCGAGCACTGGTACGACGCCGACCCCGAGCTGCAGCCGATGGTGGAGGACGCGCGCGAGCGGATCCGGCGGCTCGACCCGTCCAACCAGGCCGACTCATCTCGTGGCCCCGACACCTCCGACGACTCGTGACACGTGGCTGACTCGAACCTCGCCACGCCCCCGACTCGAACCCCGGAGAGCCCCGTGCTCGATCTGATCTGTACCCGCACCTGAAGCTCGTGCCGCAAGGCGGTCGCCTTGCTCAAGAAGAACGATGTCGAGTTCACCTACCGCGAGTACCGGAAAGACCCGCTGAGCGTGGACGAGCTGAAGGACGTCCTCGGGAAGCTCGGGCTGTCGCCGCGCGACGTCCTCCGCACCCGTGACAGGGCGGTGAAGAAGGCGGGGCTCACGGGCGACGAGTCGGACGAGCGTCTGATCGCGCTGATGGCCGAGCACCCGACGCTGCTACAGAGGCCGATCGGGGTGGCCGGCGACCGCGCGGTGGTGGGCCGGCCGCCGGAGCGGCTGCTCGACCTGCTGTGACCCGGGGTCGGTTGGGCGATGGGTCGAAGTCGCAGCCCGGTGAGACATCTCGGCGGATGCGTCTCCGCGGGAACGCCCGGCGCAAGAGAACCCTTCGCGGTAAAGCCTTTTGAAGGAAGCGTCTCCGCGGAGACGCCCCCGGCGGAAACGTCTCGCGGTCGACGGCTGGCGCCTACCTGTCCCGGCGCGCGATTCTCAGTCCGCTCGTGCCCCCGGCGAGAGGGGCCCATGGTCAGACTTCGCTCTCGGGAGGATCTTGTTGCCCGATGGTGTCGCGCCCCCGCTCCGACTCGATGCGGAGGGTCTCTCCGACTTCGAGCGTCGCGTCGTGGAACACGTCGACGGTGAGGCTCTGGTCGAGCGTCTCGCGGAGTTGATCGCCATCCCGAGCACGGCCAACGAGGAGACGCCGGCCCAGCGGCTCGTTGCCGAGCACATGCGCGCGATAGGGCTCGAGACGGATGTGTGGGAGATCGACTTCAAGACGCTCACGCGCCACCCGGCGTACACCGTCGACATCGACCGCCGCGACGGGCTAGGCGTCGTCGGCACGCTGCGCGGGGGCGACGGCCCCACTCTGATCCTGAACGGCCACGTGGACGTCGTGCCGGCCGGGGCGCTCGCCCTGTGGACCCGGCCGCCATTCGAGCTCACGCGCGAAGGCGACCGCCTGTTCGGCCGTGGCGTCGTCGACATGAAGGGACAGCTGTGCGCGGCGATCGCGGCGGCGGCCGCGATCCGGGCCGCCGGCGCGGAACTGGCCGGCTCGCTCCAGATCCAGAGCGTGATCGGCGAGGAGGACGGAGGGGCCGGCACCCTCGCGACGATCGACCGCGGCCACACGGGCGACGCGGCGATCGTGGTCGAGCCGACCGCGTTCACCCTGGCCCCGGCGCAGGCGGGGGCGCTCAGCTTTCGCATCCGCGTGCGGGGGAAGGCCGCGCACGGGGCGCTACGCGCCGAGGGCGTCGACCCTGTCGAGAAGTTCATCCCGATCTTCCGCGCCCTGCGCGATCTCGAAGCGCGCCGTAACACCGTTGTGACGGAGCCAATGTTTGCCGGTCAGGAGTTGCCGTTCGCGCTCACGATGGGACGGGTCGAGGCGGGCATCTGGCCATCGACCGTGGCCGAGTTCCTCTACGCGGAGGGCCGCTACGGGGTCGCGCCCGGGGAGGACGCAGCCGCGGCCCGCGCCGAGCTGGAGGACGCGGTCGCGACCGCCGCGGCAGACGACGCGTGGCTGCGCGAGCATCCCCCGGGCGTCGCGTGGACGGGCGCCCAGTTCGAAGCGGCTCGAATCGCCCCCGACCACCCCATCGTCTCCACCCTGTCGGGCGCGGCGCACGCGGTCACGGGCTCTCCTCCGCCGCTGGCCGGGGTCCCGTTCGGGGCCGACATGCGCCTGCTCGTGAACCAGGGCGGTATCCCGACGGTGCTGTTCGGCCCCGGCGACGTCCGCGAGGCGCACCGCCCCGATGAGAGCGTGGCCCTGTCGGACCTGGTCAGAGCCGCCGAGATCCTCGCCGTGACGGCGCTTCGCTTCTCCGGAGTCGCCTGACGAACCTACCCGCCCGTCCTCTCCGTCTCCTCCAGGAGCGCTTCCAGCTCGGCGAGGGCATCGAGGTCCCGCGGCCGGCCTGCCGCCCGTTTGGCACGGATGAGCCCGGGCAGATCGAGGCATCGACACGGGACGCCGAACAGTTCGATCTCGATCGAGCTCGACTGCAGACGGGCGTAGTCGCCGCCCCCCGGGATCTCGCCCAGGACATCCAGGTCGCCCGCCGACGTGGCCAGCGTGAAGTTGAGCCCCCGTCGGAGAGTCTCGACCGACCATTCGAAGGGCAGCCCGGGCGGCGCCCCGCGGAGGTACGGATCGAGGGGAGCGAGGGCCTCGACCAGGCGCTCCAGGTTCGCGTCGGCTCGGGCGTACACGATGTCGAGATCCTGCGTGAGCCGCGCCGACCCGTGGACCGTGGCGGCGACGCCACCGACGATGATGAACTCCACGTCGGCGCTCTCGAGCGCTGCGAGCAGGGCGGCGAAGTCGGTCATGAGTCTCCGCGGGCGGCGCGTCCGGCTCGACGGGTCTCGTGCGCGAGACGCTGAAGCTCGATGAGTCCTTCCATCCTCTCCTCGACGGACTTTCGCAGGTTCTCCCGGAGGAGAGTCCGGTCGACCCCCGCCTTGTACGCCTCGACCACCGGGTCGGGATCCGGCGCGGGGGCGCCACGGTCGTGGGCCGCTCGCCGCGAGGCCTCGCCGGCGTCGGTCTGTCGGGTGTCGAGAAGCGCCTGATACGATGCCGCATCCTGGACGACGAGCTCCGCCCGCCCGTTGATCGTCAGCACCTCGGGCAACCGGGTGCGCTTGAGCCGCCGCACGTGCTCGCGTGTGTTCCGCTGAAAATCGCTCAGCGAGTAGATGTTCCGAAGATGGATCATGCCGGTCTCCAGCCGGAAGGATCGCTGTAAATATGCTGTAAATTTACTGCTACCCGCGGGGAAGAGGAAGCCTCGGTGCCTGGCCGGTGGCCAACCGCGGGGCCGGCTCGAGCGTCCCATGCGAGGACCCTGGAAACGGAAGAGTCTGATGAGTCCTCCGCGCGCTGTACGTGCACTCACCGTCGCCGTGTCGCTCGCATCCGTGGCGAGCGCGTCCGCGGTCGGGCAGGCGCCGTCACTGGTCCAGCGACACGTCTCGCTCGACCTGACCGTCGATTACGACGCCGGCACCGTGTCGGGCTCCGCCGGTCACGTCGTCGAGAACGCCGGACAGGCGCCGGTCCGCGAGCTCGCCTTTCTGCTCGGACGGCTCATGACGGTCAGCGCGATCCGCATCTCGGATACACGGCACGGGGACTGGAGCCAGGACGTCGTGACGTTCCCCGACTGGCCGTCCTATCAGGCCAACGAGGTCCGGGTCTACCTCGATGAACCGCTGGCGCCGGGAGCTTCGGCACGTGTGGACATCGAGTACGGCGGCGTCCTGGTCGGCTACACGGAGACCGGAATGCGGTACGTGCGCGATCGGGTGTCCGAGGACTTCACGATTCTGCGCGGCGACGCTCTCGCGTTTCCACAGCCGGGCACGGCCTCGCTCGCGTCGATGCGTGCACAGAGGCGGGAGGATTTCACCTTCGATGCGGCCGTCACGGTACCCGAGGGACTCGTTGTCGCCGCCGCGGTCCCGGGCGAGCGCAGCGAAGGGGTGGAAGGGGTCCGGTGGAGCTTCCGGTCTCGCGCGCCGGTTCCGTTCCTGCTGATCGCGGTGGCGTCGTATCGGGTCATCTCGCAGGGGGCCACCCGCGTGTTCCACTTTCCCCAAGACTCGGTCGGCGCGGCGCGGATCCTCGAGGAGGCGACCGCCGCGGACGCGCTGTATTCGCGGTGGTTCGGCGAATCCGCCCGGGATCTGCCGGTAACGATCATGGAGATTCCCGAGGGGTGGGGGTCGCAGGCGAGTCTCACGGGCGGGATCATTCAGACCGCCGACTCGTTTCGCAGCGCCGCCGCGCTACCCGAGCTGTACCACGAGCTGGCGCACCTGCGGCACCCACGCGAGACGGAGGTCCCGGCGGACCGGTGGAACGAGGGGCTCGCGACGTACCTGCAATGGCGGGTCGCCGAGGCGCGGGATCCGGCCTTCGACTTCGAAGGGCGCATGGAGTCGATCGCCGCGAGCGTGGTGCGCGACGACGAGGCGAGGCCGGTGACCGTCGAGATGACGGCGTATGGCGAAAACGGACTCACGGGCCTCGCGTACCGATCGGGGGCGCTGCTGTTCTTCGCGCTCGAGCGGCGCCTCGGTCGCGAGACCCTCGACGGATGCCTCGGCGGCTGGTTCGGCGCGTTCGTCGACAGCGGCAGCGGAAACGAAGACTTCGCCGAGTCGCTCACGACGTGCGACGCGCGTGCCGCCGCCGTACTCGATACCTGGTTCGTGACGACCCGGTGGATCGAGCGGCTGCGCGCCGGTGCGTCGCTGGATGAGGTCGTCCGTCAGTAGGTCTTCCACAGACCGGGTGTGGCGACTTCCAGCAGGTGCTCGTCGGGGTCGCGGAAGTAGAGACTCTCGCCGCCCCGCTCCCAGCGCATGCGGCCTTCGATCTCGATGTCGTTCTCGGCGAGCCACATCTCCCAGGTGGAGAGCGATCCGGCGGGGACCGAGAAGGCGGCGTGCGAGGTCCCCCGTGCGTCGTGCGGGGGCAGCACGCCCGCGGGGGTCTCGATGCGCTCGGACGACGCACCCTGTCTGAACAGGAGGAGGACCGACGTGCCGCCCACGTCGATCGCGGCCATCCGGTCATCGGTGAAGAGTGTGTCGAACCCGAAGACCCGCCCGTAGAACCCCACCGATCGGGCGACGTCCTCGACGTACAGACCGAACTCCAGGAACCCGCTCACGGGAGCCGTCACGTCTGCCTCGCCTGTCCGGGGCCACCGCCGCGCCGTGCGCGCGACGCCGGATCCAAGCTACTCCTCGCGGACGCTCACCGTCGCGCGGTAGAGCCGGAAGACCCCGTCACGGGCGTCGGACCAGAGCGCGAGAAACGACCGGGGACTCGTGGCAGCCAGGCCAATGTAGTCGCCCCCGGCCGGAAAGCGGGCGCCGACGTCCGTGTCCACCGGGCACGAGCGCTCCGAGGCGATCTGCCGGGGAGGTGCGAACGTCTCCGCGGCGTCGAACGAGATGGCGACGCGAAGGGCGTGGCAGTCCTCGCCGGGCCCCCGGTCGCTCCACGCGACGGCAACGGCGCCGCGTGCGTCGACAGCGACGGTCGGGACCTTCGTCCAGGCACCCTCGCGCTCCTCGTCGACCCGCCGCGGCCCGGTCCAGCTCTCCCCGCGATCGTCCGAGGTGAAGAGGTCGATGCCGTCGTGCTCCTCGCGCTCGCAGAGCCACACGAGGCGGTCGACGGCCGCGTCGCCCGCTCCGGTGCGGGCCCCCGTCGGCACGATCCCGAGCGACGGCCAGCCTACCGGGCCTCGCCGGTTGCAGCCCTCGTTGATGAGCCGCGGCGGCGCCGTGGTACGGCCGCCGTCCGAAGAAGCGAGCAGCCAGGCGCGGCGCATCCGCACCCGCTCGCCGTCGCCGCGATGGTGATCCTGAAGGGGGATCAGGAGCTCCGAGTCCGAGGCGACGACCGGCGTCATCGCCTCGTAGCTCATGTTGCTGACGGCCGTCCGGCCCATCTCCTCGAAGGTCCGTCCGTCGTCCGTCGATCGGGCGACGCAGATGAGGCTTTGCAGGGTCCCCGTCGGCGAGCGGGCGCTCAGCCCCGACACGAGATAGATCGCCCCGGTCGCGCGGTCCGCCGTCAGCATCTCGTGGTCGTGGGCGCCGTCGATGACGAGGGGCTCGGAGGGCCACGACCGACCGCCGTCCGGCGAGCGGTACACGAGGAGACCTCGCTCGGAGAGGACGGTCACGATCGCGGTGCCGGCCTCGGTGATGAGCGTCCACGGGTCGCCGCACTGCTCGAGTCCCAGATCGTGCCGCGTCGTCGACTCGAACCCGTCGAACGATGTGAGCAGCGCGCAGTCCATGACCGAGAAGTCGGGCTCGCGGATGATCATCGCCGCAGCGACGACGTGACGCGGGTCGACCGGGGACACCGAGAGGTGCGGCTCGACCATCTCGCCGGTAGAGTCGCTCGCCACGAGCCGGTTCGCGGAGATCGTGACGCGCGGCGTGGAGGGCTCCTGAGCCGCCGTCGGCACGACCGCCACGAGCGCCACGGCCGCGACGAGGGAGGCACCGGCGGTGGTCACGGCTATCTCCCGACGATGTCGTAAGACACGACGGTCGGGATCCCGTCGAGCTCGGTCACGAGAACGACTCGCCGACCCCGGATGACCGGCTCGACGTAGCCGAGATCGATGGGCAGGTCGACGGATCCGAGCAGCCGTCCCTCGGGGTCGAAGACATCCCATGCGTGGGGCTCGCCGTCGGCCACGGTCCGGCGCACCCACAGGTGTCCGGTGTCGTCGACGGTGATCGCCCCGTGCGCGGGCTTGTCGCCCGGCACGTCGGGGTCGCGCTCGGGCCGGGCGTCGTCGAAACGCTCGACCAGATCGGCGAACGCCGCGAGCGCCGAGTCGCGCTCGGCCCCGCTCACGGGCGTCGGGTCTCGCGTCACCTCGACGGTCCTCGTCGTGTCCCCCTCGAACCCGAGGTGGTGGATCCGGTACGCGTCGCCCTCGCCCACCACGATGCCGCGATCGGGGTGCGGCGCCCACGCGGGCTGCGGCGCGAAGGGTTCCAGGACCGACGAGACGGGGACGCCGTCGCGCGCGAAGAGAATCCGATCGCGATCATCGGCATCCGGCATCCGCAGCGTATCGGTCGGGACGTACTCCGCATCGAGGAGTAGCAGCACGGGATCCCCCCCTTCGCTCCACTCGCGGCTGATGCCGACGTCCAGCAGCCGCCCGTCGGCGTCGAACCGACCCGGCCACGGATACCTCGTGAAGAACGAGAGCCGGCGGGGCTCGAGCGTCGCCTCGCCGGTGGCGACGTCGTACGCGGTGAAGCGGGAGTTCCGCCAGTTCATCACCCACAGGTGCCCGTCGGGTCCGAGCGTGATCCCGGCCGGCTGGTTGAGCTCGCCGGGCCCCTCTCCGGCTCTTCCCAGCGTCCTGACATGAGCACCGGTCTGGTCGAACACGCGGATCTCCGACGCCTGCGAGTCGAGGACGTACAGCTCGCCGTCAGGGCCGATCTCCACATCGAGGATCTCGCCGAAGACGTCCGCGCCGTCGCCGTCCATCGCCCCGAGCCGGAACCGCTCCTCGAGCGCCCACTCTTCGCCGTCGTCCCACAGCGGGACGTCCTGGTTGTGCACGACCACCTGCCCGTTCGCGAGCGTGTCGATGCTGCCCGCCCAGCCCCCACCCGACGCACCCTCGGGGGATTCTCCGCACCCGGCGACCAGAGGGAGGAGGACGAGCGCGGCCGCGGGTCGTGCGCAGGCTGGGATGTGGACCATCGGGGCTCCCGGGTCGGGGTGGCTCGGTCAGTCTACTGG
>JAWWCR010000116.1:0-15853 GCA_033720355.1 Gemmatimonadota bacterium | reverse complement strand
GATCGACGAGACGAAGCTGGCGCGCTGGCTGGCGGAGAGCCGCGACACGCAATGGGACTATCGCAACCTGGCCCGACGCAAGGGTCGACTCGAGCGGTTGAAGTAGCCGTCCCTGTCGATCGCGTCTCAGTGAGGTGAGCTAGAGTGCCACTCTCGAGACTCGAAAGGAGAGTCGACGATGGCCGGCAAGTTCTTCGAACGGAACGAACACAACGTCGAGCGTGTGGTGAGGGTCGTCCTCGGACTCGGGCTGCTGAGCCTCGTGTTCGTCGGCCCGCAGACCTACTGGGGTCTGATTGGTCTGGTACCGCTCGCGACAGGTCTGATCGGTAACTGCCCCCTATACTCGCTGGCAGGCATCAGTACCTGTCCGAGGGATGGCGGCGGCTGACGGATCCACGTCCGTGGCCCGCGCGGGTGACCGTGTGGGGCGCCCTCGCCATGCTGCTGACCGCGGGCGTCGGGAGGCTCTGTTCGGCATCGTTGCGTAACGCGGCCGCGGCCGGGTCAGGCCTTCCAGACCTCTCCGCACAACCGCACCCAGTTCCCGCCGATCACCTTCTCGATCACGCGGTCGGAGTGACCGCGCGCGGCGAGGAGATCGGCGATCATCTCCATGCGGCGGTGCGAGTTCAGGTCCGGCACCGTGAAGAGGACGTCCGGGTCCTCGGCGGGCGCCGCGATGCCGATCTCGATTCGTCTCGCCACGAACTCTCGGTGCTTCGACCAGTACTCCTGGGACCCGTCGATGGGTGTGATCGAGAGGTCGCTTCCGATGCCCACGTGGTCCTCGCCGCATACGTCGAGCGCGTGTTCGATATGCGCGACGACGTCGTCCCCGGTCGGCACGCGGCCCGGTGACAGGAAGGGCATCAGATAGATCCCGACGACTCCGCCGCCATCCGCGGCGGCGCGCAGCTCCTCGTCGTCCTTCGAGCGCGGGTGCGGGGCCACCGCCGCGCAACCGGTGTGGGTGATTCCGACGGGGGCGGAGGAGGCCCGGATGCCCTCGGCCGTCGTGCGCTTCCCGCAGTGCGAGAGGTCCACGATGCTGCCGAGATCGTTCAGACGCTCGACCACCTCGCGTCCGTATGCGCTCAGGCCGGCGTTCCCCGGTTCGAGGCAGCCGTCGCCCACGAGGTTGCGGACGTTGTAGGTGAGCTGCACGACTCGCACGCCGAGGTCGTGGAACATCCCGATCCGCGACAGATCGCCTTCGTACGGCGTAGTGTCCTGGAATCCGAGGACGATACCCACGCGACCGGTCTCCTTCGCGTCGCGCAGATGATCGACCGAGCGCACCAGGCGAAACGTATCGGGCCACCTCTCGACGTTCGCGAACCACGGAGACATCCGACCGAGCGTCGAGACGGTATCCCCTCCGTTCACGGTGACGTTCATCGCCGTGATGCCGGAGGCCCGCGCGTTCTCGACCATCGCCCCGTCGAGCGGCGGGTTCTCGGGGTAGTTGAAGTACCCGGGACTGCCGAGGAAGTCGATGACCATCGCGTCCTCGTAGCCGGGCCAGCGACGCATTCCCGACGACCGCGATGGACGCAGACTTCCGAGCAGCGGGGGTGCGATGCCGGCGGCGGCGACGCAGCGGACGAAGTCTCGGCGAGAAACGGTCATTGGGCCTCCGGGTGGTCTGCCGGAATCCAGAGTGGCCGCGGGGAGCCGGGTTCGCCAGACCGACCCGGCGGCCGATGCTCGCCTCGCGGGCGGCCAACGCCGCGAGCCCGCCCACCGCTGGCGCCCGGCCCCCCGCTCTCGCACCCTCCCTGACATGGCCGCGCAAACACGGCCGGACGGACCGCGATCCGCTGACGTTGCCACTGGCGACGGAACGTGCATCATTCGATGGCCCTCGCCGACACGGCGATCGAGGGCGCTCACCCCGCTCACGGGACCATGTCCGATCCCATCACTCGTCTGAACGCGACCCTCGGAGACCGCTCCGGGTCGAGCGAGCCGCAGCGGATCCCGCGGAGCTGATGCGGAGACGTGCGTGGCTGCGTGCGGCCGCCGGTGCCGGCGCAGGGCTCGGGCTGAGCTCCCCAATCCTGGCCGCGCTCGAGGGGCTGGCGCAGGAACCGCTCATCCGGCGCGAGATCCCCGGTACGGGTGAGCTGCTACCCGTCGTCGGTCTGGGCAGCGCCGACTCGTTCTCGGAGATGGCGCTGGGGGAGTCCCGCACGGAGGAGTACGAGACGATCGGGGCCATCCTCCGCGCGCTTGTCGACGGCGGCGGCACGGTGTTCGACACTGCCTACAGCTACGGCGCCAGCGAGCAGGTTGCCGGACAGGTGGCGCGGGAGCTGGGAATCGCCGACCGCATCTGGTGGGCGACCAAGGTGAACGCGGCCCGGTTCAGTGGCGGGGTGAGCGGCGCCGCCGACCCTGCGGAGGCGCGCTACCAGATCCAGCGGTCGTTCCTCAGACTGCGCCGCGAGCGAATCGACCTCCTCCAGGTCCACAACATGGGCGACCCTCCCACGCAGCTCGCGCTTCTCGAGGAGCTCAAGGGCCGGGGGTACGTCCGCTACATCGGCATCACGACGACGTTCGAGGAGCACTATCCCGCCCTCCTCGAGGTGATGCGGAACGAGCCGATCGACTTCATCGGCATCGGCTACGCCGTCGACAACCGCAGTGTCGAGCAGACGATCCTCCCCCTCGCGATCGAGCGGGGTATCGGCGTTCTGGTCTACCTGCCGTTCGGCAGGGGCAGGTTGTGGGCGCGTATCGGTGACCGTCCGCTTCCCGGGTGGGCGCCCGAACTCGATGCGCACTCGTGGGCGCAGCTCCTGCTCAAGTTCGTGATCGCGCACCCGGCGGTGACGGCGGTCTGTCCCGGGACCGGCGACCCCGCGCACATGGCCGACAACCTGGGCGCGGGGCGCGGACGCCTTCCCGACGCGGATCAGCTCGAGCGGATCGTCGCCCTCGTGGAGAGTCTGCCCGGCGCGTGAGCCCCGGGCTCACCCCTCCTCGTCCTCCGGCCAGCGAACTGCCGCGGCCCTGGCGTCACGCTCGAACGCCCTGATCTCCAGGTCCGGGATCAGCTTCCCACACGCCGGTCGCCGGCTCGTTCGACTCTGAACATCCTGCTCTCCTGAAACTCTCTGCTCGCCGTGGGGCGGATTGGTGCCGTTGTCGGCGCTATCCTACGAGGGCGAGACCCGCGACGCCCTCGCCGAGCTCGGCGGCGAGGTGGATGAGCAGGGCGTACTGGCGGTGCTGGAGGCCGCTCTCGACGCCCCGGCCCACGACAGATCGGCGTGGCTGCACGGCGACCTGGTCGAGTCGAACCTTCTCGTCGACGCGGGCCGGCTGAAGGCCGTGATCGACTTCGGCGTCTGCGGCGTCGGCGACCCGTCCTGCGACCTTGAGATGACCTGGACCTTCTTCCAGGGGGCCAGCCGCCGGGCGTTCCGCGAGCGACTCGCGCTGGATGCCGCGACGTGGGCGAGAGGCCGGGGCTGGGCGCTGTGGAAGGGCCTGAAGACGCTCGCAGAGGGGATGCGACGCGACGAAGCCGGGGGGCCGAGGCAGGGCGGCAGGTCGTGGAGATCGTCCTCGACCATCGGGCGGTGGGAGTGGTGCGATGAGCTCGAACACCACCGAGGCGGAGCCGGCTTCAGCCCTCCTCGCCGGGCAGCCTGTGCGAACCTGTATCGAGAGACCCGATCTCGCCCGAGTCCTCACCCGTCTCGAGCAGCTCGCGGTCCACAGCCCTTCTGGCCAGCGCAAGCGAACCCGCGGCGCAGCCCGCACCGGCGACGGAGAAGAGTGGCGCCAGACCGGCAAGGTTCGCGAGAAACGCCGGGCCCTCGGCAAGAGCGACGGCCGACACGAAGAGCACGGAGAACAGGAAGCCCCCGGCAGCTCCCCACGTCGCAAAGCGGGGGAGCGACATCTGCTCGAAGCGGCGGCTGCCCTCGATGAGACCGAGAACCCCCGAGAAGGTGACGCCGGCGACGAAGCCCAGTGCGCCGAACCCGATCGGGTACGGGATGTCGGCGCCGGTGCTACCGGTCAGCAGCAGTGCCCCGAGCATGATGACCATGCCCGCGCCGAACCATGTAAACCCCCACGTGAGCCCCGTCCCGATGGCCCCACGAAGGCGCCTCAGCCACCTCGCCATTGCTGTCTCCACACGCGTGTTCCCGCTGAACCCCGCCCTCTGTGGAGGGACCCCGTCCGAATTGACTTTGTTGCATAAAGTACTTGGCAACCCGTGGTGAATCAAGAGCTCGACAACGCCCGGTCGGCCCTTGCGCTGGCGAACCCCCGGTCACGAGGGGCACAATCCCGATCCCCCAGGCACCGGAGGCAGGCGCATGGCGAAGAAGGGCACGAACGCGACGCTCGGGCCGGCCGAACGCGACGAGCTGCTCGAGACGCTCGAGCAGCGATTCGAGAGCAATATGCACCGCCACGACGGGATATCGTGGGCGAAGGTGCGCGCGAAGCTGGAAAGGCATCCCGAAAAGCTCTGGTCGTTGAGCGAGATGGATCGAACGGGCGGCGAGCCGGATGTCGTCGGAGAGGACTCCGGCGAGTACCTGTTCTACGACTGCTCGACGCAGAGCCCCGATGGCAGACGGAGCGTCTGCTACGATCAGGAAGCCCTCGAGGCACGCAAGAAGCACAAGCCGGAGAACAGCGCGGTCGCGATGGCCACCGACATGGGTGTCGAGCTGCTCACGGAGGAGGAGTATCGTGACCTACAGGAACTGGAAGAGTTCGACACGAAGACATCGAGCTGGCTGAACACACCAGCGGATATTCGCGAGCGAGGCGGCGCCATATTCGGCGACTATCGCTACGGCACCGTGTTCAAGTATCACAACGGGGCAGAATCATACTATGCGGCGAGGGGCTTTCGTTGCGTCCTCCGAGTATAGATGGACGGGGCTCGGACGATCCACGGGGGAACGGTACGGTCGGGGGCATGCTCATCGCCGCGGCTGCCGGGCCCGCTGCTGCGCTTCTTCACGAGGTGGACGCCTTTTCCCTCGGACCGCCGGCCAGTCTCTGGCCGGTCCTGGCGATTGTTCTCGCCGCCGGTCTCGGGATGACCGCGGGATTGGCCTTCGGGCCCCGGGGGTCCCGGCGGATCCGATGGATCGCGCTGATTCCCAATGGGGCGGTCTTGTTGTTCTACGGCTTTCTGCTGCTGTTCTTCGGACTCGGGGGAAGCAGGTAGGTGCCCGGAACAGCGCGCCGAGACGCCGATGACACCCCGGTGACCCCCGGGCGGAACTTCAAAGACGGGCTCGAGGACCGACGCTGCGGGAGGTATAGTGTGGGACCATGCCGCTGCCACAGATCACCCGGGACGACGTCCAGCAACTGCCGGACGACGGGAATCGCCACGAGGCGATCGCCGGCGAGCCTCGACCTGCGCGGGTCGCCACGTCGCCTCCAGTCCATCACGGAGACGAACAGGTCGGCGAGATCGATCTGACCGCCGTCTTCGCGGAGGATTGACGATTCCGGGTTCGCCTCCATGACGACGGTCCTCGTGACCGGCGGGTCCGGCTTCATCGGCAGCCGCGCGATCCTCCAGCTCCTCGAGGAGGGCCACGACGTCCGTACGACTGTCCGGGCCCCATCGCGCGAGGAGAAGGTGCGGGGTCTGCTCGCGAGCGCCGGAGTCGACGCGGCGGACAGGCTCTCGTTCGTCGTCGCGGATCTCGAGAGGGACGGGGGCTGGAGGGAGGCGGCCGGGGGCTGCGAGTACGTGCTGCACGTCGCCTCGCCGTTCCCGGCGTCGATCCCCCGTGATGAGGACGAGTTGATCGTGCCGGCGAGGGAGGGGGCGCTGCGCGTGCTGCGCGCCGCGCGGGACGCGGGTGTCCGCCGTGTGGTGCTCACCTCGTCCTTCGCCGCGATCGGGTATGGCCACGAGCCGCGCGACGAGCCGTTCGACGAGACGAGCTGGACGAATCTCGAAGGACGAGCGGTCACCCCGTACGTGAAGTCGAAGACGCTCGCCGAACGCGCCGCCTGGGACTTCATCGACAGCGAAGGCGGTGGTCTGGAGCTCGCGGTCGTGAACCCTGTGGGCGTGTTCGGGCCCGTCCTGGGGCCCGACTATTCGACGTCGATCATCCTGATCCGTCGCCTGCTCGATGGCGCGATCCCCGGTTGCCCGAAGATCTCGTTCGGCGCCGTCGATGTACGGGACGTGGCGGACCTGCACCTGCGGGCCATGACGCACCCGGCCGCGGCCGGAGAGCGGTTTCTGGCTGTCTCGGGACGTTCCATGTCGATTCTCGAGATGGCGCGTACACTACGCAATCGGCTGGGCGAGGCAGCCGCGCGCGCCCCCACCCGCGAGCTTCCGAACTGGGTCGTGCGGGTGGTCGGCCTCTTCGACCAGGAGGTCCGGTCGATCACCCCGGAGCTCGGGCGGCACAAACACGCGACGAGCGCCCGCGCCCGCGAGGAGCTGGAATGGACGCCACGGTCGCGCGAGGACGCCATCGTGGCCACTGCCGAGAGCCTCCTGCAGCTCGATCGAACCGGGGAGTCGAATCCGTGAACTGACCAGGTGCCCGGGGCGATCGGTCCAGGGAGGCGAAGCGCGGAGCCCGAGGTCACCCGGCGCCCAACCGGGCCTCAGCGGTTGCGGCGTGCCGCCGGTCGAGACGACGTTCGATCGTCCTCATGAGCCAACCCCGAACCGTCGAGCTTCGCCGCATGTCCGACCCACTCTTCGAGGCCGCGTACCCGTATGGTGGCGACGTCCTCGCGCTCCCCGTCGGCGATCTCGATGCGGCCGTGGAGTACTACTCGAGCGCGTTCGGGTTGACGGAGGTGGAGCGACGGACTTCGCCGCCCACGGTGATCATGGAGCGCGACGGCGTCCGCATCGGCTTCGCGGTAAACGGGGGCGACCCGGAGCAGGACGGCGCGGCGGTTCTCGTCACGGATATCCACCGCGCGCGTGCCGAGCTCGAGAAGAACGGGGTCGGGATCGGCAACTGGCGCGTCGATGAACGCGATGGTCAGCAGTTCCAGGTGTTCTTCGTCGTCGCGCCCGACGGGCTCTGCTACTACTTCCACCAGCCCATCGAGTCGGACATCTGATGACGCCGTAGGATCGCGGACTAACGCGGCTCCGAGGCCGAGTGTCCTTCTCGCGCAGGCGGGGTGCACGCCCATGCGGGCAATACGCCCCCCGGTGATCTGACCGACAGCCCGTGGTGATCGATTTGCGCCTCGCACGCAGCCTCGTCGTCTTTCTGTCGCTCGTCTCGTCCTTCGCACTGGGCGCGGGTGCAGCGGGCGGTCAGTCCTCCCCGCCTCTCGTCGATCTCGGCCCGCCGATCGCCACCCTCGACGAGGAGTTCTCGTCGATCCGTGGACTCCGTGAGCTGGCATCCGGCGCACTCCTCGTCTCCGACTGGTTCGAGGAGGCGGTCTACCTGGTCGATCTCGCGAGCGGCTCGAAGACCACCCGAGTCCCGAACGGTCCGGGCCCCGAGGAGGTGCGGCTGCCCGGCCGTCTGGTGCCGCTACCGGGCGACTCGACGCTGTTGCAGGACGAGGGCAACGGGCGACTGACGGTCCTCGACCCGGAGGGTCGGGTGGCGAGATCGATCCGTGCCGAGCGGCCCGGGGTGCTCGGTGCGAGGGGCCGGACGGCCGACGGTGGTCTGCTCTTCGCGGTCCCTGCGTGGGCAGCGGGAACCCCACTCCCGGACGACTCGGTGCGGGTCGTCAAGTGGACGCCCGAGGGCGGAGATGTGCGACCCGTGCTGACCGTTCAGGGTGCGCGGCGACGGCGAAACCAGGAGCCGAGCCGTGAGCTGCGACTGCCCGTCGTCGGACACGCCTCGCAGGACGCATGGGAGGTCGGGCCGAACGGCACGATCGTCGTCGTACGCGGCGGCGACTATCGCGTCGAGATCTGGTCGGCGATGCGTCGACTCGTCGCGGGTCCCTCGTACGCCTACGAGCCCCGGCCCGTAACGCAGGCCGATCGGAGGGCGTTCGTCGAGCAGTTCATGGCGAATAGCGCGATGTCCGGCCGCGGCGAGGACGGCGGGCTGGGGCATGCGCCGTCGGCGAGTCCGTCGGAGATCGCGCGGCTCGTGGAGACCACGGAGTTCGCCGACACGCATCCGTATTTCTCCGCCGCACACGTCCTCACCGATGCGAGCGGACGTGTCTGGGTCGGGATCGACGGGGGCGAGGTGGGGATGGCATACGAAGTGTTCGATGACAGCGGCACTCGCGTGGCACGGGTCGAGCTCGAGGGCGAGCGCTCGATCGGGCTGGTCGCCGAGCGCGGAGTCTACGTGGTGCGGACCGGCGAGCTCGGTCTACAGTCGATCGAGATGTATGCCGTCCCCGCGTTTTCCGAGGGTTCGTCGCGTTGACGAACAAGGTCGTCGTGGTCGAATACGACCCCGCCTGGCCGTCCGTCTTCGAGCGCCTCCGAACGGACATCGATGAGGCGGTCGCCCACCTCGCCGTCGCGATCGAGCACGTGGGAAGCACCGCCGTCCCCGGTCTGGCGGCCAAGCCGGTGATCGACATGGACGTGGTGGTTCCGCAGGGCCGCGTCGGCGACGCGATCGCGCGACTCGCCGCCATCGGCTACGAGCATCGCGGCGACCTCGGGGTCCCCGGGCGCGAGGCGTTCCACGAACCCCGCGAGGCGCCGCGACACCACCTGTACGTGTGCCCGGCGGGGAGTCCCGCGCTGGCCAACCACCTCGCGGTACGGGACTACCTGCGCGATCATCCCGAAGAAGCACGCACGTACGGCGCGCTGAAGGTGCGTCTGGCCGACGAGTTCGGCGACGACATCGACGGGTACATCGAGGGCAAGTCGTCTTTTCTCCTCGGGGTGCTCGAGCGTGTCGGCTTCGACCCCGAGACGCTGGGCGAGATCGAGCGGGTGAACCGCCGACCCGACGCCGGCTAGCCGAGCCGGGGTTGTCGGTCGCCGGACGACGTCCGCGGGCCGTCGGATTCTGCTTCGCTTCTCGCGCTCCCTTGCCGCGCGTCTAGCCTCTCGTCACCCTGCATCCGAAGCTGAGCGTGAGTCCCCCGACACCTTCCCGATCGGAGCCGTGGGAGAAGCACCGCTATCGTCCTTCGCCTCGAACTGGCGCGACGCGATCCGCGACGTCGTGCTCATCGTGGTCTCCATCCTGATCGCGTTCGGGCTCGAGGCGTGGTGGGATGCCCGCGGGTCGAGGGCGCACGCTCGCGACGTGGAGTCCGCCCTAATAGCGGAGTTTCAGACCAATCTCGAGCTGTTCCGGGCGGATTCGCTGCGCCTCGCGGAAGCGATCGCGGCCACGACCACCCTGCTCGCGAACTTCTCCCCCGAGCCCCCGACGATCTCGTCGGATTCCGTCAGCACCCTCGTGGCCCGCAGCTTCCGGCAGGGCCGAGGGTTCACCCCCACGGTCGGCGTCTCGGCCACCCTGGACGCCGGAGAGATCGCGGGACTCGTGGGGGATTCCACAGCCGTCCTGTTGGCGCGTTGGCGACGGATAGGCGAGATCTCCGATTCCTGGGCGGACCGCATGGAGGGGAGCACCACCGCGATCGTGCGCTCGTGGGCCGCGAGCGGGATTTCCGTCGCGTCGTTCTCGCCGTCGCTGCCGATGCCCCCGAGTCGACTCTCGCGCCCTCCGACAGCGATCCTCACGGATAGCCAGACAGAGGGTCTTCTTGCCGAACGCGCGATCTACCTGAACTCGATCTCCGATCGCATCTATCCCGAGACGCGGGGTCTGGCGCGGGCGATTCTCGAGTCTCTCGGGTCGCGCTGACGGCCAGTCCGATCACGCGCCAACCTCACTCCCTACGAACGGAGCCAGGCACACATGTCCGACCACCCGACACCCGACGCGATCATGCAGCTCGGAATGGGCTTCTGGGGCTCGAAGACCCTGCTCAGCGCTATCGAGCTCGAGCTGTTCACCGAACTGGCGAAGCACCCCGAGGACCTCGAGGCCCTGCGGGGCCGGCTCGGCCTCCATCGCCGCTCGGCTCGCGACTTTCTCGACGCCCTGGTCGCCCTCGGCATGCTCGAGCGCGAGGACGGGACGTACCGCAACACGCCGGCGACTGACCTCTTTCTCGACAAGGCCAAGCCGTCCTACATCGGTGGCATGCTCGAGATGGCGAACCACCGCCTCTACCCGTTCTGGGGCAGTCTGACGGAGGCGCTCCGCACCGGACAGCCACAGAACGAGACTCGACACGGGCAGGACCCGATCTTCGAGACCCTGTACGCGGATCCCGCGCGGCTCAAGGAGTTCCTGGCCGCGATGACCGGCGTCAGTCACGGCGCGAACATGGCGATCGCCCGCGCGTTCGATTGGGCGGACTACTCGACGTTCGCGGACGTCGGCACCGCGCAGGGGGACCTCGTCGTCCAGATCGCCGAGGCGAACGAACACCTCGAGGGGATCGGGTTCGATCTTCCCGTCGTCGAGCCCGTCTTCGAGGACTACGTGGGGCGGAGTTCGGCCGCCGGGCGGATCCGTTTCGTGGGGGGCGACTTCTTCGAGGATGCGCTGCCCGAGGCGGACGTGATCCTCATGGGTCACGTCCTCCACGACTGGGGGATCGACGACAAGCGCATGCTCATCCGGAAGGCCTACGATGCGCTGCCCGCCGGCGGAGCGCTCATCGTCTACGAATCGCTCATCGACGACGATCGGCGGCGGAACGCGTTCGGTCTGCTCATGAGCCTGAACATGCTGATCGAGACGGAAGAGGGCTTCGACTTCACCGGTGCGGACTGCGCGCGCTGGATGACGGACGCCGGGTTCGGCTCGACGAGGGTCGAGCACCTCGTGGGCCCGGACAGTATGGCCATCGGGATCAAGTGACGGGTGGGGGAACCTCCGCGCTCGCTCCGGGGCGAGCAGCTCCCGGGTCTGGCGCACCCGGCTTCGCGCGGCGAACGTGCGATCCCGGCTCCCGTAAGCGGCTGGTGAGTCGGATCACTTTCCCTTCCGGAGGTAGGTCATGAGCAACGTCGACATCGTCGCCGGTCTGTACGACGCGTTCGCCCGAGGAGACGTACCGGCGGTGCTGGGAGCGATGCACCCCGAGATCCACTGGTACGAGGCGGAGGGGAATCCCTACGAGCCCAGCGGCGAGGCCTGGGTGGGGCCCGACGCGATCGTGGAGAACCTGTTCAGCAAGCTCGGCGTCGACTGGGGCGGCTTCGCGGTCCTCACGAGCTCGTTCCACGACGCGGGCGACGTCGTCGTCGTCGAGGGACGGTATTCGGCCACCCACACCGGCACCGGGAAGCCGCTCGACGCGCAGGTCTGTCACATCTGGACCGTCCAGGACGGCAGGATCACGAAGTTCCAGCAGTACGTGGACACGGCGAAGCTCCAGGACGTGATGGGAGCCACCGTCCCTTGATCATCCAGATCGTGAAGCTCAGGAGCTCGCTCCCGGAGGACGAGCTCCTGGCCATCGCGCACGAGCGCGCGCCGCAGTTCAGGGCGCTCGACGGGCTCGTCCAGAAGTATTACGTGCGGGGCGCGGGGGACGGCGAGTTCGCGGGGGTGTACGTGTGGGAGTCGATGGAGGCGCTGACCGCGTTCCGGGAGTCGGATCTCGCGAAGACGATCGCCGAAGCGTACCGGGTCGTCGAACCGCCGGTCATCGAGGTGAGAGAAGTCCTCTTCCCGCTAAGACAGTAACGGCGGGTCACGGCTCGTCTACGGGGAGGGGATCCGACCCGCCGCCATCGCCATGTGGCCGAAGCGCCCGCGTCATCGCTTCGGTGTCGTGATACGCGCGTAGCTGTGCGACACGCCCGTCTCGGACCGTCCAGACCCAGGCGGACTGGGTGATGTACGATTCGCCGGTCCGCGCAGATGTCCCCCGCTCGGTGCCGAGCGCGAGCACGCGGTCGTCGCCGATCGGCGCGAGACGCAGCGTCTCCGGGTCGATCGAGATGCTCGACAGGCCGGTCGCTAGCCCGTCGTAGAAGCGGCGTAGCCCGTCGTGCCCGTGGAACTCGCCGGCCCACGGCACCACGTCCGGGTCGCCCGGCTCGACGAGCCGTACCTCGGGGTCCATCAGGTCGAAGGTCTCGTCGAGCCTTCCCTGCCCGAACAGCTCGTAGAGTATGGCGATCACATCGAGCGGCTCGGCCGCCGTGTCAGTAGCTCTCATCCGTCGTCTCCGGGGTCGCGTGTCAGGTTCCGTCGGGCGCACAGCCGTCGGCCACCTTCCGATCGAGAACCTCGAGGTGCTCGCTCAGACGAGCGAGGCGATCTCTGACCTCATCGCGGTGGGCCCGGAGGATCTCCAGCCGTCTCGAACGCGAGGCGGCACCATCGGCTCGCACGAGCTCGGCATATTCGCGGATCTGCGAGATCCCCATGCCGGCATCGCGGAGCCGCCGCAGGAAGGCGACCCAGCGCACGTGCTCGTCGCCGTACGCGCGTCGACCACGATCGTCACGCGGAACGTCGATCATGAGACCCGCCCGCTCGTAGTACCTGAGCGCATGTGGCGACACGTCGGTGCGGTCCGACAGCTCCCGAATCCCCATCGAATCGGTCATGGTAAGGAACCTCGCTCTTCGAGCGCGCTCCAACGCAACCCCTGGGGCGCGGCGATCGAGGAGTGGGCCGGGTCAGTGTCTCGGGATTCGGTCTCCGTACTTCCGCAGCCAGGCCTCGAAGTCGAGCAGCTCGGGGTTGAGCCTCCTCGATGTCTCGACATCTCGCGCCCCGAGGACGGCTTCTCCGAAGTCGTGGTAGAACTGGAACATGTTGCCCAGATCCTCCGCACCCGGGAAGCCGAGCGACCGGTAGACATCGAACGGCACCGCCTGATAGACCACCTCCTCGCCGAGCGCCTCGCTCAGCGCGGCCGCCATCTCGGCACCGGTGAGGTGCTCGCCGGCGATCCCGACGACCTCGCCCAGCATGTCGACGCCGGCTTGGAAGATCCCGTGCGCACACTTCCCGATGTCCTCGGCGGCGATCCCGGCCAGCGGCGCATCGCCCATGGGGAGCGAGAATACGAGCCGGCCGCTCTCGTCGCGCTGCGGCTCCTGCCCGAAGTAGATGAGGTTGTCCCAGTAGTACGAGGCCATGAGACGCGTGGTCCGGCCGGGGTCGAAGAAGCCGTCGGCTTCGCCCTTCGCGTCGAAGTGCGGGACCTTGTACCGGTCCTGGAGGGTCGGGAGACGGTCGTCGTCGAGCGAGACGAAGCGGCGTGTGTCCTCGAGCGTCGACCACACCACGTGCCGGACCCCGGCGCCCGCGGTGGCGGCCGCGAGGTTTCCGGCCTGGGCGAGCTCCTTCTCGGGCGAGAAGTGCTCCCAGAAGTTCGTCACGCAGTAGGCGCCGTGGCACCCGTCGAACGCCGCGAGGAGGCTGTCGACATCGTCGAGATCCGCTCGAACGACCTCGGCCCCGGAATCGGCGAGCGCCCGCCCCTTCTCCGAATCCGGGTTCCGCGTCACGGCCCGCGCCGCGAAGCCGTCGTCGTCCGACAGGATCGCCCTTACGAGTCCGCCGCCCTGTGCGCCCGTGGCGCCGATCACCGCGATGGTCTTTCGCTCGCTCATGGTATCGAGTCGCTTCTCCTGGGGGGTCGCCCGGTATCCGTCCGAATCCTACCGTAGCCGGGGGACCACGGGGCGTCCAGATCGCTCGAGACCGGAGACGAGGAAGGCCGAGATCGCCATGATCGAGAGAATCTGGCACGGGTGGACGACGGCCGAGAACGCCGACCCGTACGAAGCCCTGCTGCGCGATGAGGTGTTTCCGGGAATCGACGCGAAGGGTGTCGAGGGGTATCGGGGGATCAGGCTGCTGCGCCGCGAGCTGCCGGGCGGCGAGGTGGAGTTCGTGACCCTCATGCGCTTCGACTCGCTCGATGCGGTGAGAGAGTTCGCGGGGGCCGACTATGCGAGGGCGTACGTGCCGCCCAGGGCCCGCGCGCTGCTCGCGCGGTTCGACGAGGAGTCGAGCCACTACGAGGTCCGGGGACCGTGAGCCGGCGCGCGTTGTTCCTGATCTGCGTCATCGGCCTCTCGGGGTGCCGCGAGAACCCGCACCTCGATCGGGTGGCCGAGCTGCGTGGCGCGCGGACCGGAACCCTCGACGAGCCTCTTCCGAACCCGACTTTCCTGACGATGGATGGCGACAGTGTCCCGCTCCACGACCACCTCGGCGAGCGTCTCACGCTCGTCAACTTCGGTGGCACATGGTGCCTGCCCTGCGAGCGGGAGATGCCCGAGCTACAGCGTCTTCACGAGACGTGGACTGATGAAGGAGTCGCGATCGTCTCGGTCGCGATGACGTCGCCGCAGGAGGATCTCGAGGAGTGGGTCGAAGACTTCGGACTGACCCTGACGATCCTCCACGGCCTCAGCGGCGTCGACTGGGCGGACCTCTTCTACGAGCTTCGCGACGGCGTTCCCTACACGGTCGTGGTAGACGACGGCGGTCGGATGACGCGGTTCGTAAGGGGGTTCCGGGACTTCGACGAGTGGAGCGAGGTCATCCGGGGCGACCTCGAACGTGGCGTACTGGAGCCGTGAGCAGGGCTTTCCTGGCGCTCCTGCTCGTCTCGAAGGCCGTGAGCGCGCAGGAGGCCACCCGGTTCGACTCGTATCCTCACTGGTCTCCCGACGGCGAGTGGATCGTGTTCGCCTCCGATCGATCCGGCGACACCGAGCTGTACCTGATCCGTCCGGATGGGAGCGACCTCCAGCGCATTACGGACTCTCCGGGGGTGGACTCTCACCCGGCGTGGTCTCCTGACGGCACGTCGATCGCGTTCGACTCGCACCGCACCGAAGACCGCGAGATCTACGTCCTCGACGTCGCGACCAGAGAGGTCCGCCGAATCACGACGAGTCCCGGGTGGGACGGCACGCCGTTCTGGGGCCCGGCCGGCGATCGGCTCTATTTCTACTCCGAGCGGGACGGCAACGCCGAGATCTACCGGTGGACCGCGCACGATGGGGCCGAGACCCGACTTACACACACGGGCGGGAACGAGTACTACGCGTCGCCGGCGCCCGATGGCGCGAGGCTGGTGCTGGAGTCCGAGGCGGGCGACGATCGGGACATCCACCTCCTGGACGTCGCGACGGGAGAACGCTCTGTGCTCGCCGCCGATCCCGGCCGCGATCACCTGCCCGCATGGTCGCCCGACGGAGGCCGCATCATCTTCTCCACCCGCCGGGACGGCAACGACGAGGTCTACCTGATGGGTGCCGACGGATCCACGCCGCGAAACCTGACCCGAGACCCGAGGGCCGACGTCATGGCGAAGTGGTCGCCGGACGGGACGGAGATCGTCTTCGTCTCGAATAGAACCGGGGGATTCCGGTTGTATCTCATGACCGCTTCGGGATCCGACGTACGGCCGCTGGAGGGCTCATGAGGAGGACACTGGCGGTCGCGGTCGCCGCGGCCATCTCGTACCCGATGCCGAGTGCCGCGCAGTCCCCACCGCCCGTGCTCGACATGCACCTCCACGCGCTGGGCGCGAACGACCAGGGCCCCGCGCCGATCTCCGTCTGCGCACCGTTCGAGCAGTTCCTCGCCTGGGATCCGGCGACGCCCTGGCCGCAGACGTTCATGTCGACCCTGCCCTGCGACGATCCGCTCTGGTCGCCCGAGACGGATGAGGAGCTGCGCGACCGCACGATCGAGGTGATGAGGGAGCACAACGTCTACGGCGTGCTGAGCGGGACGACGGACCGCGTCCTCGAATGGAGCCAGCTCGCGCCAGACCGCTTTCTCAAGGGGTTCGGTTTTCGGATCGGCCTGACCGCGCCGAGTCCCGACAGCGTTCGCTCGCTCGTCGGCGACGG
>JAWWCR010000115.1:0-15941 GCA_033720355.1 Gemmatimonadota bacterium | reverse complement strand
GAGGCCCTTCGCCGCCTGTACCTCCGTGATCGCCGCCGTCAGCGTCGTCTTCCCGTGGTCCACGTGCCCGATCGTTCCCACGTTCACGTGCGGCTTCGTCCGCTCGAATTTCTGCTTCGCCACCCTGGGCCTCTCCTGGGTCTCGGTGCTCGCCTGTCAGTGGGTCACGCCCACGCGTGCGTCATCATCGAAAAACGAGAATGGTGGGGGGAGGATTCGAACCTCCGAAGGCATAAGCCAGCAGATTTACAGTCTGCCCCGTTTGGCCGCTTCGGTACCCCACCGATCGGCCCTCCGTACGACGACGTCGTCTGTCTTGCGAACCGGTCGGGTGAGGGCGATCCTGCAAGCTGCTCGACCGAGCTGGCGGTGGGACTCGAACCCACAACCTTCGGATTACAAATCCGATGCTCTACCGGTTGAGCTACGCCAGCGACCCTTCCATAAATAGACGTCTAACATATGAGCGCTCCGAAGGAGCGTCAACACGTCGCGTACGTGTCACATCGCGGCCCACGACAACGGGTTGGGACGCCCGGTCGGGCTCAGTCCGCGCGCATCGCCGCGGCGGTCGCCTCGCGCTTCCAGCGCGTCCCTCCGGCCGTGTCCTCGAGGACGATCCCCCGGGCGAGCAGTTCATCCCGAATCGCATCCGCCCGGGTGAAGTCACGGGCACCGCGGGCTCGCTTCCGCTCGTCGATCATCTCCTCGATCCACGTCTCGAGATCGTCGTCGACGGCGGCCTGCTCGTGGTCGCGCAGGGCCAGCACCCCGAACACGGCGTCGAAGTCGTCGAGGGCCGCGAGGGTCTCGGCCGTCCCCGTCGGCGCGCCCCCCCCGGCTTCGTCGAGAGTGGTGTTCGCCTCGCGTACGAGACCGAAGATGGCGGCGAGCGCCTCCGAGACGTTGAGGTCATCGTCCATCGCCGCCTCGAAGCCCGCGCGCGCCCGCGCGGCGGCGGACGCGAGATCCCCGACCCGCTCGCCCTCGCTTCGGTCGGCCTCGCGCACGCGATCGCGGAACTCCGCCAGCCTCCTCACCGATCGCGCGGCGCCCTCCAGACCGTCGAAGGTGAAGTTGAGCTGGGTGCGGTAGTGTCCGCTCGAGAGCAGATAGCGGATCGTCGACGGGGCGTACCCGCGCTCGATCACGTCGGGGATCGTGAAGAAATTCCCGAGGGACTTCGACATCTTCCCGCCCTCGACGAGCAGGTGAGCGGCGTGTAGCCAGTACCGGGCGAACGGACGCCCCGTCGCACCCTCGGACTGCGCGATCTCGTTCGTGTGGTGGGGGAAGAGATTGTCGACCCCGCCCGTATGGATGTCGAGCGTCTCGCCGAGGTATTCCATCGCCATGGCCGAGCACTCGAGGTGCCATCCCGGCCGGCCCTCGCCCCACGGCGAGTCCCACACGGCCACGTCGCCTTCGCCGCCCCGCTCGCCCCCCTTCCACAGGACGAAATCGCGCGGGTCGTCCTTGTCGTATTCCTCGTCGCCCGCCGCCCGGCCCGCCGACTCGACGGCGGCGGTGTCGATGCCGGCGAGGCGACCGTACTCGGGGAACTCGCCGATCGCGTAGTAGACGGACCCATCTGTCTCGTATGTGAGACCGCGTTCGCCGAGCCGCTCCACGAGGGCGATCATCCCCGCCACGTGCTCGGTCGCGCGCGGGTAGTGCTCGACCCGCTCGAGCCCGAGGGTGTCCCAGTCCTCGAAGAACCACTCGATCGGCCCGGCGGTCACCTCCTCGAGGGGCACGCCCTTCTCGATCGCGGCGGTGATCGTCCGGTCGTCGACATCCGTCAGGTTCATCACCTGTTCGACCCGGTACCCTTTCCACTTGAGGTACCGGCGGAGCAGATCCTCCCACAGAAACGTCCGGAAGTTCCCGATGTGAGCGCGGTCGTACACGGTCGGCCCACAGGTGTACATGCGGACCACACCCGGCTCCGTCGGTTCGAACGTCTCGAGCTGGCGGGAGAGAGAGTTGTAGAATCGGAGGGTCATTCGCCCTCCGCGACCCAGCTGTCGGCTCGCCAGGCCCGGTAGGCGTCCACCGCGTCGGCGTTGGCGTCCCGCCAGACCCGGAGACAACCGCCGAGTTGACGGTCACCGTTCGCCGCGATCATCCCCTCGAGGACGCCCGCCTCCCTGGCGAACGCGAACTCGTCGAGCGGATCGTACGCCGGCCCACCGAAGAGCGTGCGGGCGATGACCCAGCCGTCGACGAACCCATCGATTGCCGTCATCTCGCGGGCGAACACCTGGTCGCAGGACACGTCCGGATCTTCCCCGACGGCGTGCATCCTGAGTACCGCGTAGTTGTAGTAGGCCCGATCGGCCTCGCGCAGATTGCCCGGCGTGATCACCGCGGCGAGCGAGTCGGCCACGACCTCGATCGCGTTACACGGATAGGCCTGGCTGGCGTCCGCGGGGCCGAGCTCCCGCCCGTAAGCCGTGTAGTAGAGGATGTGCGGGTCTTCCTGCAACTCGTTCCACAGCGACCGCGAGCGGTCTCGCATCTCGAGCAGGCGGTCGCCCTCGAATACGACATCCTCGCCGCCGGGGGCGGTCAGCGTGTACTGCGCGACCAGGTCGGCAGGCACGCCCGCGAGCCACACGACCACGGCCACCAGCGGCAACGGGACGGCCCCGGATGGCCGACGTGCTCGCTCGTCACGGACGGTCGACTCGAAGAACGGAAGCTTGCGGAGGGCGAAGCGCGTCATCCCCGACATTCCCCACGGCTCCTGACTGGCAGGCGGGCGCCCGGCACGACCCCGGTCGGCCCCCTGTCCCGCTGGCGTCGCTTGCGACTCTGGAAAGATAGGACGCCTTCCCGGTCATGTAACCCCCGGACGGGACCGAGGGTTCTCGCGTCCGGGGAACGCGCTCGACTATTCGACCGTGACGCTCTTGGCGAGGTTACGGGGCTGGTCGACGTCGCAGCCGCGCAGGACCGCGATGTGGTACGCCAGTAGCTGGAGCGGCACCACGTTCAGCACGGGCTGGAGCAGCGGGTGTGTCTTCGGGACACGAAGGAGGTGGTCGACCTTGTCGACGAGCTCCATGTCGCCGTTCGTGACGAGCGCGATCACCCGCCCGCCGCGGGTCTTCACCTCTTCGATGTTCAGGACCACCTTCGGATAGACCGTGTCCTTCGGGGCCAGGAAAACGACCGGCATCTCTTCGTCGATGAGCGCGATCGGTCCGTGCTTCATCTCCGCGGCAGGATAGCCCTCCGCGTGGATGTAGCTGATCTCCTTGAGCTTCAGCGCCCCCTCGAGCGCGATGGGGAAGTTCTGGCCCCTGCCCAGGTAGAGGAAGTTGCGCGACGTCTGGAACTCGGTGGCGATGCGCCGGATATGATCCTCGGTGTCGAGCACCTCCTGCATCTGTCGGGGAAGCTCGGAGAGCGCCCGAACGATCTCGCGCCCCTCGAGGATCGTGAGCCCCCGACGACGCGCCAGCATGAGGCCGACGAGCGAGAGGGCCGTGACCTGGGCGACGAACGCCTTTGTCGAGGCCACCCCGATCTCGGGTCCGGCGTGTGTGTAGATGCCCGCGTGCGTCTCCCGCGCGATCGTCGACCCGACGACGTTTACGATCCCGAACGTCGTGGCGCCGCGTCCCTGTACCTCGCGGATCGCCGCGAGCGTATCGGCCGTCTCGCCCGACTGGCTGATCCCGCCGACGAGCGTGTTCTCGGGGATGATCGGGTTCCGGTAGCGAAGCTCCGAGGCGTACTCGACCTCGACGGGGATGCGCGCCAGCTCCTCGATGATGTACTCACCGACGAGCGCGGAATGCCATGAGGTGCCGCACCCCGTCAGGATGATTCGCTCGGCGTTGTCGATCTGTTCGCTGATCTCATCGAGCCCGCCGAGTCGGGCGGTGCCCTCTTCCTCGAGGAGCCGCCCGCGTGTCGCGTCACGCACCGTCATCGGCTGCTCGTGGATCTCCTTGAGCATGAAGTGCGGGTATCCCGCGCGCTCGATCCGCTCGAGGTCCCAGGCGACGTGCGAGATCTCCTTCTCGATACGCTGGAGGCCGCCGGGAGCATCGATCGACTTGAGGTCGAGCGTCTCGTACTCGCCCTCTCGAAGGATCGCGATCTCGTCGTCCTCGAGGTACACGACCTGGCGCGTGTGACCGAGGATCGCCGCGACGTCCGAAGCGACCCACATCGCCCTGTCCCCGTTCTCGCCGACGCCGAGAAGAAGGGGCGCCGAGCGACGCGCCACGACGATCTTGCCGGGGTCCCGGTTGCTCATGACGGCGATCCCGAACGTGCCCTCGACCTGGGTGAGCGCCGCGGCCACGGCCTGCTCGAGGTTGCCCTCGAACGTCTCTTCGATGAGGTGCGTGAGCACCTCGGTGTCGGTGTCGGTCGAGAAGGTATGCCCGAGCTCGGTGAGCTTGGCGCGCAGCACGTCGTTGTTCTCGATGATCCCGTTGTGGACGATCGCGAGCTCGCCACCGCAATCGGTATGGGGGTGTGCGTTGGTCTGATTGGGAGCGCCATGGGTGGCCCACCGGGTGTGCGCGATCCCCGACTTTCCGCTCAGGGGGGAGGTCGCGATCAGCCGGTCGAGGTTGGCAATCTTCCCGGCACACTTGCGAAGCTCGATGCCGGCCCCGTTCTGGACGGCGACCCCGGCGGAGTCGTAGCCACGGTACTCGAGCCGTTTCAGCCCCTCCACGAGGAGCGGCACGGCGTCTTTCCTCCCCACGTATCCCACGATTCCGCACATACGGCCCCGCCTGAGAGCTCTATTACATAGGCAAGACCAGCATCCGGACCCAGTCCGCGAGCTCGCCCGCCCGTTCGTCTTGTTGCGCTTCCGCCACGATCCGCAGAATAGGCTCGGTTCCCGACGGCCTGACGTGCACCCACGCGCCATCGGGCCAGTCGAGCCGAATCCCATCCTGCGTATCGCCCGCAACCCCTTTCGGGGCCGAATCATGGAGCTTCCGAAGCAACTCCGGCACCGCCAGCCCGCCACGCTCGACCTTCTGCTTGACGATCCGGTACCCCGGACGGTCTCGAACGATCTGACCCAGCGGCAGTTGCGTCCGCGCGAGCAACTGCAAGATGAGAGCCGCGGCAAGGGGGGCGTCCCGCGTCAGGTGCAGAGCCGGGTAGATCACCCCTCCGTTCCCCTCTCCCCCGATCGTGGCGCCGACCTCTCTCATCCGCGCGACGACGTTCGCTTCCCCGACCGGGGCGCGGTGGAACGGGACTCCGACCCGATCGGCGGCATCCTGGATCGTCCGGCTCGAGGAGAGGTTCGTGACCACCGGTCCCGGCTCGGCGGCCCCGACCAGCTCGACCGCGAGCGCGAGCGTCCAGTCCTCGCCCACGGGAGTGCCGGTCGCGTCCACCAGGGCGAGCCGATCCACATCCGGGTCCACGGCCAGACCGAGATCCGCCCCCTCGCGCCGCACCAGCTCGCCGAGCCGGCCGAGATTCTCGGGGATGGGCTCGGGCGGTCGCGGGAAGCGGCCGTCGGGCTCGAGGTCGATTCCCACGACCCGGCACCCCAGCGCCTCGAGGAGCGGGAGCATCGTGAAGGCCCCGGCGCCGCGGACGCAGTCGAGGGCGACCAGGAAGTCCCGCGACGCGACCAGGTCGGGGTCGATGATGGGCAGCGCGAGGACACGGGCGACGTGCCGCTCGTTGGCCCCCGCGAGCGCGGTCCGCGAGCCGACCGCGTCCCACGCGGCTCCGACCACCCCATCGCGGAACCTCCTCTCGACGTCGCGACCGTCCTCCGGGGTCAGGAAACGCCCTTCGGGGGCGACGAGCTTGAGGCCGTTCCACTCGGCCGGGTTGTGCGACGCCGTGACGAGCAGACCGCCGAGAGCCTCATCCGACTCCTCGACGGCGAGAAGCCCGGTCGGCGTCGCCACGACACCGAGGTCCAGCACGTCCACGCCCACCGAGCGGATCCCCGCCGAAACGGCGTCGAGCATCATCTCGCCGGAGGTCCGGCTGTCGCGGCCCACGAGCACGGCCCCCCGGCGCCCGCCCGCGCGATCCCGGGCCCACGACCCGAACGCCGCCCCGTAGCGCGCCCCGACCTCGGGCGTGAGACCCTCCCCGACCACTCCCCGAATTCCCGACGCCGAGACGATCAGCGACTCTTTCACGAGCTCTCCCCAGCTCAACGACCGTTCGCGGCGAGTCGGACCCGGGGCCACTGCCGCGCCGCAGGCAAGTAGGCCGACTCGACCCCACCCGTCAACCGCCGGGCGGGTCGGCGGCTCCTCCCGCCCGGCCCCTGTCTCGAGGTGTGACGGCCGGGTCCTCGAAGGCCGCGAGACGCTTCCGGGCGCGTCGAACGTCCGCGGGCGTGATCGTGACGGCGGCGAAGCCGGGACTCCAGCGCACCACGCGTCCGGATCGCTCGAGCCGCTCGGCCACCTCGGCCCGCACGCCCTTCGCGACGGCCGCGACGCTCGCCACGACCGGGAGGCGGACGATCAGGTGGATCCGGTCCACGAGCGCGCGCGCCTCGACGGGCTCGGCGCCGAGCTGGCGACACGCCGCCATCATGTGCGTCTCGATCGCCGCGCAACGCTCCGGGGGGATGACGGGGACCCGCGCGAGGGTCGTCCACGCGACGTGCACATAGAGACGGTGCGTCTCCCGCGGGGCCCGGGGTTCCGTTTCGGTCGCCATGGAGGCAGCGTCGCCCGGTCCGACAACTCCCTCTCAAAGCGCCTCGCGTGCCGCGAAGCCGCTCGGTACGTTCGGGGCGTTCGCAGCCTCCACCACACCACCAGCCGGGAGCGACCGCTCAGTGGGCCACGAGAGCCAGGGATTCGCGACGCGCGCCGTCCATGCGGGCCAGCGCCCGGACCCGTCCACCGGCGCGATCATGACGCCGATCTTCCAGACATCCACGTACGTGCAGTCCGCGGTCGGATCGCCGACCGACGGCTACGACTACGCACGCGTCAAGAACCCGACCCGCGAGGCCCTCCAGGACAACCTCGCGGCGCTCGAGGGCGGGCGGCACGCGGTGGCCTACGCCTCGGGGCTCGCGGCGATCGAGGCGATCATCATCGGGGCGCTCGACGCCGGCGACCACATGATCTGCGGCGCGGATGTGTACGGCGGAGTGGATCGAATGCTGAGGCACGTGTGGAACCGCTTCGGCGTCTCCTTCGACTTCGTCGACACGACGGACGCCGAGGCCGTGCGGGCCGCGGTTCGTCCGGAGACCCGTCTCATCCACGTCGAGACCCCGAGCAATCCGACGATCAGCGTGACCGACATCGCGGCCTGCGCCGCCGTCGCCGAAGACGCGGGGGCCCTCCTCACCGTCGACAACACGTTCGCCACGCCTTTTCTCCAGCGACCGCTCGAGCTCGGGGCGCACGTCGTCATGCACTCGACGACCAAGTTCCTGAACGGCCACAGCGACATGATCGGCGGGGCGCTCATCACGAGCTCCGACGACCTGGCCGAGAAGTTCCGGTTCTACCAGAAGACGACCGGCAGCGTGCCCGGCCCGTTCGACTGCTGGCTCGTGCTCCGCGGCACCAAGACGCTCCACCTCCGGATGCCGGCGCATTGCGCGAACGCGCGGCGGATCGCCGGGCTGTTGGAGGCGCACGCGGAGGTCGAGCGGGTCCTGTACCCCGGGCTCGCGAGCCACCCCCAGCACGAGCTCGCGGGACGACAGATGGACGACTTCGGGTCGATGCTGAGCTTCGATCTCGGCTCCACCGAGCGCGCGAACAGGTTCGCCGCCTCGACGCGGCTGTTCCAGCTGGCCGAGAGCCTCGGCGGCGTGGAGAGCCTGGTCTCGGTGCCGACCTCGATGACGCACGCGTCGGTTCCCGACGAGAAGAAGGAGCGCATCGGCCTCACGCCGGGTCTCGTCCGGCTGTCGGTCGGGGTGGAGGACGAGGCCGATCTGGTCGCCGACATCGAGTCGGCCCTGGCCGGTCTCTGACAGCGGAACGGCCGCGCGGGACGTCTGAAACAGCCCGGTGTGGAGGGTCGTAGGAGCGGTCGACTTCGCGGCTCGCCGCGAACCGCCCGACGACCACGACGCGATGCCCCGGCCGGGCGCGCGATAGCCCGAGGAACGTAGACATGAGCGAAGAGAACGGCATGCAGCGACGCATCCTGACACAGATCAGTCCGGTCGCGTGGGAGCACCCGGCCGACCGCGCCGCGCTCAACGCGTTGCGGAAGATCCCGGGGTTCGACCTCGCCCTCCGGAAGATCTTCGGACTCTTCGGCGAACGGGCGATCAGGCTCGCGTTCAAGGCCAACGCCGTCCGGGTCTCCCCGAACCAGTACGGGTGGATCCACGAGCGCCTGCTCCGCGTGTGCGAGGTCCTCGACATGGAGGACCCGCCCGAGGTCTACATTTCGCAGACCCCGATCGTCAACGCGGGCGCCGTCGGCATGGGCGACCCCTTCATCGTCCTCAACTCCTCGATGCTCGAGGTGCTCTCGCACGACGAGGTCGAAGCGGTTCTCGGTCACGAGGTCGGCCATATCCTGAGCGGCCACGTCCTCTACCGCACCCTGCTCATCATCATCCTCAATCTCGTCGTGTTCCGGTACACGATCGTCGGTCTCGCCATTCGTCCGATCCTCATGGGGCTGATGGAGTGGTATCGGAAGAGCGAGCTGTCCTCGGATCGCGCGGGGCTGCTGTCCGTGCAGAACCCCGAGGTCACGATGTCCGCGCTGATGCACATGGCGGGCGGGATGCGCGGCGAGACGCTCGACCTCGACGAGTTCGTCGCCCAATCCGAGGAGTATCGCGAGGGCGGCGATCTGCTCGACGCGGTCTACAAGGTCCTCAACGTGCTCGGTCAGACGCACCCGTTCGCGGTTATCCGGGTCGGGGAGCTGCGCGACTGGATCGAGTCCGGCGCGTACGATCGCATCCTCGCCGGGGAGTACCAGCGGAGGGATGAGAAGGACGAGCGGCCGTACCGCGAGGACCTCCAGGAAGCGGCGAAGGGGTACAAGGACGCGGCCCGCGAGCTGCTGGACGAAGTGGACGCGAGCGTCGATCGTCTAAAGTCGAAGATCACCGACGCGTTCCGCGCCCGCCGCGACGACTGACGCGTCGTCGGGCGTCCGCGGGAGACGCCAGACAGGGAGGCAGGTCGGGTGAACATCCTCGTCGTGGGCAGCGGCGGTCGCGAGCACGCGTTCACGGACAAGCTCGGTCGGGATGCCCCCGGCTCGAAGATCTGGGCGGCGCCCGGCAATCCGGGCATGGCCGAGCGGGCGGAGTGCGTGGACATCGGTGCGTCCGACATCGAGGGACTCCTCGCCTTCGCCTCGGAGCGTTCGATCGACCTCACCGTCGTCGGCCCCGAGGCCCCGCTCGCGGGCGGGATCGCCGACCGGTTCGCCGCCGGAAGGCTTCCGGTGTTCGGTCCGGTCGCGGCGGCGGCCCGTCTCGAATCGTCGAAGGCGTTCGCCAAGGACCTGATGCGCGAGCACGGGGTGCCGACCGCGGCGTACGAGACCTTCACCGACTCGGCGGCGGCGCTCGATCGTATCGCGACCCACCCCGAGCCCCTGGTCGTGAAGGCGTCGGGTCTGGCGGCGGGCAAGGGCGCGATCGTCTGCGAGACCCGCGAGGACGCGGCGGCGGCGATCCGAGCGCTGATGATCGAGGGCCGTTTCGGCGACGCCGGGGCCCAGGTCGTCGTCGAGGAGTTCATGGAGGGGATCGAGCTCTCCGTCTTCTTCATCGCGGACGGCGAGCAGGCCGTCCCGCTCCTCACTTCGCGCGACTACAAGCGGGTCGGCGAGGGCGACGTCGGTCTCAACACGGGTGGCATGGGCGCCTACTCGCCCGCGGCCCCCTCCGATGACGAGTTCATCGAATCCGTGCGTGAGACGATCGCCGACCCCGTGCTGGGCGCAATGGCCGAAGCGGGCACCCCCTACAGAGGCTTCCTGTACGCGGGCCTCATGCTCACGGCGGATGGTCCGAAGGTCGTGGAGTTCAACTGCCGGCTCGGCGACCCCGAGACCCAGGCCGTCCTTCCCCTGACCTCCTCGAGCCTTCTCGAACCGCTCTCGGCGGTCGCGCGCGGTGAGTCGCTCGGTTCCTGGCGCCCCGATGCGGCGACGGGCGCCGCGCTGGTCACGGTGCTCGCGAGCGCGGGCTACCCCGAGTCGAGCGACCCGGGACGCGACATTCGGCTTCCCGAGGTGGACCCCGCCAGGGCCCGGATATATCACGCCGGAACCCGGCTCGAGGGCGACCGGCTGGTGACCGCCGGCGGACGCGTGCTCGCCGTGACGGGGCTCGGCCCCACCCTCGCCGACGCGGCGGCGATCAGCCGCGAGGTTGCCGCGTCGATCGAGTTCGAGGGCGCGCACTGGCGCCGCGACATCGGGTGGCACGAGCTGGGGGAACGGAGCATCGACGCCGGGTGGGGCGACCTGCTCGCCCCCGTCTGAAGACCCCGCCGTGCCGGAGCTTCCGGAGGTCGAGACGATCCGGGCCGAGCTCGAGCCCCAACTGACCGGCCGCACGATCGTCGGCGTCCGTGTGTACCACGACGACCTGATTCTGGGCGGTCACACGCGACGCGCGTTCTCGCGGGGGGTGCGCGACCGGACATTCTTGCACGTCGGGCGGCGCGCCAAGTACCTCCTCTTCACCCTCGGCAGGGCCGGGCCGACCGACGAGCCCGAGCGGATCATCCGTGTCCAGCTTCGCATGAGCGGGAAGTTCTGGTTGGGCGCCACCCGACCCGATCCGGAAGAGTTCCGGCACCCCGGGATCGAGCTGCGGCTCGATGACGGACGCGTGCTCTTCTACGACGACACGCGACGGCTCGGAGGGTTCGACCTCCTGACGCCCGCCGAGTGGGCCGTCCTCGAGAGCCGGATCGGCCCCGAACCGCTCGCGTCGTCGTTCTCGGCGGCGAGGTTCGGCGAGCGGTTCGCCGGCTCGCGCGCCCCGATCAAGAACGCGCTCCTCGACCAGCGTCGAATCGCCGGCGTCGGGAACATCTACGCGAGCGAGGCCCTCTTTCGCGCCCGCGTCGATCCCCGGCGTGCGGGCGGTTCGCTCGACACCGAAGAGGTCGTCCGTCTCCACCGGGCGGTGCGCGCGGTATTGCGCGAGGCCCTGTCGTGGGCCGGCACCACGTTCCGGAGTTATCGGGCCGTCAACGGTCGGAGCGGCTCCTTTCAGAGCCGCCTCCGGGTCTACGGGCGCGAGGACGAGGCGTGCCGGCGGTGCGGAGACCCGGTCGAGCGCGTCGTCCAGGCGGGACGGAGTACCTTTTTCTGCCCATCCTGCCAGAGTTGACGTAGTTTGGTCGCGTGAACTACTCGGATCAAACGGACCAGACGCTGGTCGAACACTGTCTGCAGGGGGACGAGCGCGCCGCGCGCGAGCTCGTCGTCCGGTTCGAGAAGCCGGTATTCTCGCTGATCTACCGCATGGTGCGAGATCGCGAGCTCGCCGAGGATCTCGCGCAGGAGACGTTCGTCCGGACGCTCAACAACCTCAAGCGGTACGATCCGTCCTACAAGTTCTCGTCCTGGCTCTTCAAGATCGGATACAACCTGACGATCGATCACCTGCGCAAGAAGGAGCTCGATGTCGTCTCGATCCAGGGAGCTCCGGACGCGGTCACGGCCGACCAGCAGGCGGCGACGCGCATCACGCTCGAGACCGCCGACGAGCGACCCGACGAGCTGCTCGAGGCGCGATCGATCGGCGTCGAGATCGAGGCGGCGATCGACCGGCTGCGTCCCGAATACCGTACGGCGATCCTCCTCCGGCACGTCCAGGGGTACGCGTACGACGAGATCGCCGAGGTGATGGACGTCCCGCTCGGGACGGTGAAGACATACATCCACCGGGCCCGAAACGAACTCAAAGAGGCCCTCGTACACCTGAGGGAGCCTTGACTTACGCGGGTTTTCGCCGTGCCACGGGCGTGAAACCCCGAATTCGCGCGGTTCGTACGATAGGACGCGGCTCCGGCAGGTCGTCGAGGCATTCTCTTCATCGACCTGCCAGGGCGAGTCGCTCGTGCGGACATCGGGGCAGCGGAGCAGCGGTTTGAGACACCTGACACCTGACGAGATCGAGCGCATGGCGGCCGGCACGTGGCCGATCGCCGACGCGTCCGACGGCGGCCGCGCCGGCGAACGCTTCGCGCATCTCGACGGATGCGCCGAATGCCGCGAGGAGGTCGAGGCCGTCCGGGCGCTCTCGCGGTGTCTGGCCGAGCTGCCGGATGTAGCGCCCGAACGGAGCATCGCGGATGCGGTCATGGCCGATGTCGACCTGCCCGTGCCGTGGCTCGACGAAGCGCTCGAGACGCTGCCCGAGGCGACCCCGTCGATGGGGTTCGCCGCGGCCGTGATGTCGCGGGTGGACCTGCCCGCGCCGTGGCTCGACGAGGTGCTGGCGCAGCTGCCCGAGCTCGAGCCGTCCGCCCGCTTCCGGGCGGCGGTGCTCGAGCGCGTCGATCTGCCCGCCCCCTGGCTGTCGGCCGCGCTCGAGCGCGTGCCACAGACGGCGCCCGACCCCGGGTTCGCCACACGTGTGATGGAGCGCGTACGGCTGCCGGTCCCGTGGCACCAGCGGTTCGGGCGGTTCGTGCGGAGACGGAGGGTGGCCCTCGCGGGGGCGGCTGGCGCGACGCTCGCGACGAGTGCGGCCGGCGCGGGGTGGCTGTTCGGGATTCAGGGCGTGACGCCGGCCCAGTTCGTGATGTTCGTGCTGGACGGTCTGCGGCAGCTTGCGGTGAGCGGGCTCCTCGCGGTCGGCGAGCTCGGCTACGAGCTCGGGCTCGTGGATGCGGGAAGCGCGATCACGGACATCAGCCCGGTGGCGGCGCTCGGCAGCCTCGCGCTGGTCGGCGCGACCGGGCTCGCATCGCTGGTCGTCATGGCGCGGCTGATGCGGACGGGTCCGGCGATGCGGCTGGTCGAGGGGACGGATACGGCCCGGGGATGAGCCCCGGGTCGCGGGAGGGAAAACGGAGTTCAGGATGCAGGGAGACGAAGGGCTGATATGAAGAGCACCCTTTCTCGAGGTGCCGCGGCGATCGGTGTCGCCGCGCTGTTGGGAACGAGCGTCGTCTCGACGACCGATGCCGTGGCACAGGCGACCCGCATCGAGGAGAGCGCGGTGACGCTTTCCTCCGGCAGCGACGGACGTGCCGAGCTGTGGGTCCGGCTCGAGGATGGAAGCGAGCACCGGCTCGCCTTCGCCGACGGCTCGATCGTCGTTGACGGCGGCGCCGTTGGCACGTACGAGCCGAGCGGTGAGCTCGTCGCCGAGTGGCGCGAGTTCCTGCGCGAGCACGCGGGGGCGGAAGCCGCCGAACTCGAGGAGGGTCTCGTCGATCTGAGCGAGCGCCTCGGCGCACGGGATGCGGACGAGGAGGATGCCGAGTCGTGGAGGTCGCTCGGCCGCAAGCTTCTCGAGATCCTGAGGGACGTCCTCGAGGACGACGCCGAAGCGACCGCGCAGACGGGGCCGAGATCCACGATCAGCGCACCGGACGGATCGCGTCTCACGATCGCTCCGGGGGGCGTCCAGCTCGACGAGCTGCTCGGACAGCTCGACCGTCTCCGCGGCGCCCTCGAACAGCTCGGCGGTGCGGCCGCGCGTTCGACGGACAATCTCGCCCTGATCGTCCACGACGACTTCGCGATCGGGGGGGGCGAGGCGGTCGACGGCAACCTCGCCCTCCTCGGCGGCGAGCTCGACCTGGCCGGCGAGGTGCGGGGCAACGTCCTGATCCTCGATGGCGAGCTGCTCCTCGATGATGGCGCGCGTATCGAAGGCGATGTGCTCCAGGTCGGGGGCGACCTGTCACTCGACGGCGAGTCGATCACGATCGTCGGCGAGATCGTGTCGGACTTCCCGGCGACGGGCGTCGCCGAGGCGCCGCGGGCCGAGCGGGCGGACGAGACGCCGGTCGCCCGGGAGCGTGCCGACCGGGTGACGCGAGGATCGACCCGGCGCGGTCCCGTCGCCCGGTTCGCCCGCAATCTCGGCCGGGCCGGCGAGGGGCTCATGGGGGCGCTCACGTTCTTCGTGACGCTCGGCGCGATCGGGCTGCTCCTCGTCTACTTCGCACAGTCGCGGCTCGAGACGGTCGCGGACACGGTCCGCCACGAATTCGCCCGGTCGTTCGCGATGGGGCTGGCCGCCGAGGTCCTCTTCTTCCCGGCGCTCATCGTCCTCTGCGTCCTCGTGATCACGTGGCCGATCGTACCGTTCTTCGTCTTCGGCACCGGGCTCGCGCTGGTCGCGGGATACCTCGCCGTGGCCCATGGCGCCGGCGAGATGTTCGCGCGCCGCCGGTACCGGTACGAATGGCTCGAGCGGATTCGACGCTCGAACTCGTACTATTACATGCTGAGCGGGCTCGTCCTGCTGCTCCTCCCCTTCGCCGCCACGGCCGTGCTGTGGATCCTCGGCGGCACCGCCGGGTTCGTCCGTGGCATCGTGGCTTTCCTCGCGGCGGTCGGCACCTGGATTCTCATGACGGCCGGGTTCGGAAGCCTCCTCCTGACGCGGGCGGGCTCGCGCAGCGTGGTGGTCGACTGGTCCGATGCCGGGTCTCACACCGGCGCCGGTTTCGCGGTCGACGACTTCGACGTGCGGCCCGGCGCCGGGGGATCGTCGGGGGACGATCATCCCGGCGATGCCACGACCTCCGACGGCTCGACGGGGCCCGAGGGCGAGGGGCCGCCGTCCCGCGGAGAGGACGACGATGCGTAGCCCGCTGCTCCCGGCGCTGGCGCTGGCCGTCGCGGCATCGATCTTCGCCCCGGCGCCGGCGTCGGCCCAGGGGTGGCGGGACTTCCGGGTCGCCCGCCAGGCGGGCGACATCGAGTCGCTCGACGTCGAGCTGCTCTACGGGGCGGGCCGGCTGTCCGTCGAACCGTCCGGCGCGCCGTTCCTGTACGATGCCCGGGTGCGGTACGACACCGAGCGCTTCCAGCCCGTCCGTGCGTGGGAGGTCGACGGCGGCCACGGCCGTTTCCGGCTCGCGCTCACCTCCGTCGACGACGAGACCAGCTCGGCGACGGTCCGACTCGAGGACTGGGACGTCGACTTCGATCTGGAGGATCTGCGGGACTCGGGGAACGAGCTCGGAGAGCTCGAGTTCGAGCTCCACCCGCGGATTCCCACCAGGCTACGGCTGGGGATCGGGGCCGCGAGGTCACGACTCGAGCTGGGTGGGCTCTCGCTGTCATCGCTGGAGATCCTGACCGGGGCGAGCGAGACGGACCTCGCGTTCTCCGAGCCCAACCGCGTTTCGATGTCCGAGCTCGTCCTCAAGGCCGGTGCGGCGGACTTCGAGGCCGAGGGGCTCGGCAACGCGCGCTTCGAGCGCCTGGAGTTCAAGGGCGCGATCGGCGATGTCTCGCTCGACTTCTCGGGCGAGTGGACGCGGGACGCGACGGCCAACATCACGATGGGCGTGGGCGAGCTCGCGATCCGCATTCCCGAGGAGATCGCCGTCCGCATCGTCCGGAGCTCGCTTCTGATCAAGCTCGATGCCCCCGGGTTCGAGCGCGTCGACAGGTCCTACGTCACCCCGAACTGGGATACGGCGGAGATCCACCTCGAGATCGAGCTCGAAGCCGCCTTCGGTACCGTCGAGGTCGAACGCTTCTAGGTGTGCGTCGCAAGGACGTTGGTCACCCTGAGCTCGACGAGTCGGTCGAAGGGTGTCTGACGCCCGATCCCGGCATGGCGCCGGGTGAGGTTGTAGTAGTCCAGCCAGCGCCGAAGGGTGGCCGTCCGCTCCGCTGAGGTGTGGTACGGGCGCCCGTAGGCCCATTCCTCGATCGATGTCCGGATGAAGCGCTCCACCTTCCCGTTCGTCTTCGGTGTGTAGGGCCGGGTGAAGATGTGCCGGATCCCGAGCGCCTCGAGGGTGCGTCGAAACAGG
>JAWWCR010000114.1:0-16352 GCA_033720355.1 Gemmatimonadota bacterium | reverse complement strand
GAGCCGGCGCGGCGCGAGCTGTGGTGGTGGCTGCTGGTCGCGGCCGCTGTCGTGCTCGTCACGGAGAGCGTGATCGCGAACAGGTGGACGCGAAAGCTGCCGACGTCGGGGCTTGCGAATACGACGACGGCATGACGATGTGTGTGAGGTGTGAGAGTGGCGCCCGGTGGCCCCGGGCGAACCGCCGGAGGGTGTGATGCGACACAGGGCAGGCTCGAAAGACGCGAAGGGGCAGCTTCTCGAGGTCGTGCGCGAGGTGCGTCGGAGGTGGCGAGCCCGCCAGCTCCTCCAGGGCGGCGCGATCGTGCTCGCCGCCGGGTTCGGGGTGTTCTTCCTCTCTACGTTCGGCATCGACCGGATGCGCTTCGACGAGACGGCGGTCCTCGTCTTCCGGATCCTGTTGTGGACGGCCGTCGCGCTCCTCGTCGCGTGGTTCCTCATCCGCCCGATGCTGCGTCGGGTGAGCGACGAGCAGGTGGCCCTGTATCTCGAAGAGCACGAGCCATCGCTGCGGTCCGCGTTTCTCTCGGCCGTAGAGAAGGCGAGGGAGGGCGGCAGCGCCGAAGGGCTCGACAGACGCGTGCTCCTGGTGGCGATGGAGCGTGCCCGTCGGGTCGAGCGCGGCCACCGGATCGACCGGGCCCGTCTCCGCCGCAACTCGGCGTGGTTCGCCGGCATCGCGACGGCGGTCGCCCTCACGCTCATCTTCGGACCGGCGTTCCAGGGGACGGCGGGATCGCTGCTGCTGGGGCCGTGGAAGACGGCCGATGCGGCGAATCCCTACAGCCTCGCCGTCGACCCCGGCGATGTCCTCATCGCCCGCGGGTCCGATCAGCGGATCACCGCGTACCCGCAGGGCTTCGAGACCGCAGAGGTCGAGATCGCGGTCCGTCGCGGTGAATCCGATGTGTGGGATCGTTACTCGATGACTCCCAACGAGGACGCGACCGCGTTCGAGATCCTCCTCTTCGACCTCGACGAGCCCGCGGACTACACGATCGAGTCGGAGGGCGTCCGGTCGCCCGTGTTCCGGATCGATGTCGCGGATCTGCCCTACGTCGACCGGATCGACCTCGAGTACAGGTTCCCCGACTACACCGGGCTGAGCCCGCGGCAGGTGGAGGACGGTGGCGATATCGCCGCGATCCGCGGGACCGAGGTCGTGCTCGCGATCACGCCGACGCTCGCGACGCCCGGGGCGCGGATCGTGTTCGAGGATGACGTGGCGTCGGCGATCCCGCTCGCGAACGACGGGGAAGGGTTCGCGGGCAGCCTCACCGTTGACGAGGAGACCTTCTACCGCATCGAGCTCGAGGGCCCCGGCGGACGGTTCGTCGTGGCGTCGCCCGAGTACCTGGTGGAGCCGCTGGATGACCAGCCCCCCGGCGTGACGATCACCGAGCCGGGCCGCGACAGACAGGCCAGCACCATCGAGGAGGTGTACGTCGAGGTCGAGGCCGAGGACGATTTCGGGATCGGGACGGTCCAGCTCGTCTACTCGATCAACGGCGGCGAGGAACAGCGGATCGGGATTCACGGCACTACGAGCGGCGGGTCCACGCAGGTATCGGGTGGACACACGTTCTTTCTCGAGGAGTACGGCCTCGAGCCCGGCGACGTCGTCTCCTACTACGCCCGTGCCACGGACCTCGCGCCGGGCGGCTCGCGGGAAGAAACGTCGGACATCTACTTCCTCGAGATCCGGCCGTTCGACCGCGATTTTCGGCAGGCCGAGCAGGGCGGGGGCGGGGGCGGAGGCGGCGGCGGGGAAGGGATGAACGGCGAGCTCTCCGAACAGCAGCGACAGATCGTGGCGGCGACTTTCCGGCTCATCCGCGACGGCGACGACTTCGACGCGGCCGAGATGTCCGAGAACCTCGCGACGCTGACCCTGCTTCAGGGACGGCTCCGCGAGCAGGTCGAGACACTCGTAGTGAACATGCAGTCCCGCGGCGTCGTACAGGATCCGACCTTCCAGGCGGTGTTCGACGAGCTGCCGCGGGCGGTGACCGCCATGCGTGAGGCGGAGACCCACCTCGGCGAGCGTGCGCTCGACCAGGCGCTGTCGCCCGAGCAGCGGTCGCTCCAGCACCTCCAGCGCGCCGAGGCCGCGTTCCGCGAGATCCAGGTCCAGATGGGCCAGCAGGGCGGAGGCGGCGGTGGCGGTGGTGGCGGCGGCGCGAACGCCGAGGAGCTCGCCGATCTGTTCGAGCTCGAGATGGACAAGCTCCGCAACCAGTACGAGCAGGTACAGCGCGGCGAGCAGCAGCAGACCGACCAGCAGGTCGACGAGGCGCTTCAGAAGCTCGAGGAGCTCGCGCGCCGCCAGCAGCAGATGAACGAGCGGCAGGCGGCCATGCAGCGCGGAGCCGGCGGTGGGCAGGCCGGGCAGGAGCAGCTCATTCAGGAGACCGAGGAGCTGGCGCGGCAGCTCGAGCGTCTCTCACGGGAGGACCAGCGGCCGGAGCTCGAAGAGTCCGCGCGCCGGCTGCGCGAGGCCGCAAACCGGATGCGGCAGGCCCAGGCGAACGGCCGCAGCGGCCAGGGGCAGGCCGAGGCCTCGGACGCCCTCGACCGGCTGCGCGAGGCGCGGCGGCTGCTCGAGAACCGCCAGACCGCTTCGGCGCAGCGCGAGGTCGATGACGCCCTGCAGCGCGCCGAGCGCATCGTCGAGCGGCAGCGCGATCTCGCCGACGATGTCGAGGGGGCCGCGGAAGGCGGCTCGCCCGAGGAGCTGAGCGATCTCCGCGATCGCAAGGACGAGCTCGCCAACGAGGTCGACCGTCTCGAACAGGACCTCGACCGAATCGCCCGCGAGTCGCGGCGCGACCAGCCCGAGGCCGCGCGCTCGCTCCAGGAAGCGGCGGAGACGATCCGGGAGAGCCGATTGCGCGACAAGCTCCTGTTCTCGAAGGGGGTCCTCGGGTCCCGCACGGCCGAGTACGCGAACAACTTCGAGGAGCAGATCACGTCGGATACGGAGGAAGTCCGGGACCGCGTCGCCGAGGCGCGCGAGGCGTTCTCGGAGTCGGACCCGCGTCGACTGGGCGAGCAGCTCGAGGAGACGCGGGACCTGGTGCGAGGGCTCGAGTCGCTGCAGGAACGGATTCGACAGCGCGAAGAGGGGCAGCAGGGCGGCGCCGGCCAGGAAGAGGGCCAGGGCGGCGAGGGACGGCAGGGCGAGGGTCAGGGTGGCGAAGGCCAGCAGGGCGAAGGTCAGGGTCAGGGCGAAGGTCAGGGTCAGGGCGAAGGCCAGGGCCAGGACGAAGGTCAGGGTCAGGGCGAAGGCCGGGGCCAGGGCGAGGGACAGGGAGGCGAGGGACAGGGCCAGGGTGGTGGCGAGGGACAGGGCCAGGGCGGCCAGCGAGGCGGTGCGACGCAGGGCGGCAGCGCCCGGGGTGGCGGTTTCGGTCCGGGCGCCGCGGGCGGCGCCGGGCTCACCCCCGAGGACATTCGTCAGTTCCAGCGCGAGTTCCGCGAGCGCCGGGATGACGCGCGCTCTCTGAGGGACGCGCTCCGCGAGGAGGGCGTCGAGGTCGGCGATCTGTCCGACGCGTTGTCGTCGCTCGACCGGCTGGCGAACGCGTCTTTCGACGATCCCGAGGAGCTCGCGCGGCTCCAGGAGGCCGTCATCAAGGGTCTGAAGGACTTCGAGTTTGCGCTCCGCCGCGACCTCGGGGCCGAGATCGAGCGCCTCTTCCTCTCCGGGTCGGATGACGTGCCGCCCGAGTACCGGGAGCTCGTCGAGGAGTACTACCGCTCGCTCTCGGAGGGGCGACCGCCGCCTCGATGATCGGGCGACCTGCCAGGACCGCCAGGGCGGCCCGGGCAATGCCCGCGGCCGCCTTCGTGGCATCGGGGCTGGTCGCGACGGCGGCCGCGGTGGCGGGGCAGGGCGCCCCCGCCGGCGATGCCCGGACGGCCGACGCGTCGCTGGCCGCCGACGCGCGTCTCTTCTGGCTGGGCGCGACGCCCGAGGCGCGTGCCGGCGCGCGCGACCGGCTACTCGCGTCGGGGGCGCCGGTGGACAGCCTCGTCGCGGCGCTCGAGGCCGATCCGTCGTTCCCGGGGGACGTCGAGCGCGGTCGTCTCGACCGGTCGATCCGCACCACCGACGGTCGGGTCCATCCCTATACGCTGCTCATCCCCGAAGGCTACACCCCCGATCGCGGCTGGCCTGTGCTCGTGTACCTGCACGGCGGTATCGGGCGGGCCGAATGGACCCGTCCGGGAGAGTGGTGGCGCGACTACGAACGGATCGCCGACCCCGAGCGGATCGTGATCGTCCCCGCCTCGTGGCGCGAGTCGATGTGGTGGCAGGAGAGCCAGATCGAGAGCCTCGCGGCCATCCTCGCGCGCACGGGCCGCGAATACCGGATCGACCGCGACCGCGTCCACCTGATCGGCATCTCCGACGGTGCGACGGGCGTGTACTACCACGCCGCCCGTGCCGCCACTCCGTGGGCGTCGTTCCTGGCGTTCATCGGGCACCCGGCGGTGCTGTCGAACCCACGGCTGGGGGTCGAGGGGCAGATGTACGTCACGAACCTCCGGAACCGTCCGCTGTTCGTCGTGAACGGCGGACGGGACCGGCTCTATCCGACCTCGTCGGTGGAGCCCTTCATCCGGCTGTTCAGCGAGAACGGCGTCCCGCTCATCTATCGCCCGAAACCCGAGGCCGGGCACGACCTGACCTGGGTCGGTGAGGAGGGCGCCCGCATCGACTCGTTCGTCGTGGCCACCCCCCGCGATCCGCTCCCCGACCGTCTGGAATGGGAGACCGAGGTGTCGGGGGGACGGTTCGGCTGGCTGGTGATCGACGAGGTCGGCCATGTCGAGGGCGAGAGCGACCTCCCGGGACGAAACGAGCTCACCGTCGACGGAGAGAGCGAGCGCTACCTCGCCTTCCCCCACCGACTCGCCTCGGGGCGCGCCGTCATCGAGCGCGAGGGGAACGTCGTGCGGGTGCGGACGGATGGCGTCGCGGCCTTCCGGCTGCTCGTTTCGCCCCGCGAGTTCGATTTGTCGCGTCCGATCACGGTCGAGGTGAACGGCCGCGTGCGCCACGACGAGCGCGTCGAGCCGTCGGCGCGGACATTGCTCGACCGCGCCACAGCCGATCGCGATCCCCGGATGCTCTTCGTTACGGATGTCGTCATCGACCTGCGCGACCCGCCGGACGCGCCGTAACTTCCCGGGCGTCGCGGAGGTTCTCAACCGATCCGCGCACGTCCTCCCGGCGATCGCGCAGCTCGATCTGGCGCCGGGCCCGCGCCCGTCTCCCGGCACGTGCCGCTTCGTGACGGGGGATCCTCCGCTGCGCATCGAGCCCCACGACGCCGGCGAGCGAGAACCCCGGCAGCGCCAGCGCGAGCTTGCTGCTCGACATGGCGCCCTCCCTGTCCCGATTATCGTTCTCCGCGCGACGTGCGCGGCCGTCGGTGTCGGGGAGGGAGACGTCACTGGCGGAGGCCCCGTAAAGCGGGAGGCCGGGATGACCATACGCGTGCTCTCCGCGGCGGATATCGATCGGGCGCTCACGCCGGCCGACGCGGTCGAGGCGATGCGGTCGGCGTTCAGCCAGCTTTCGGACGGATCGGCTCGCGTGCCGATACGTGGCGCGGTGGAAAGCGCACATGGCACGACGCTCCTGATGCCGGCGTTTCTCGGAGGGTCGGGGGGGCTCGGCGCAAAGATCGTGTCGGTCTTTCCGGAGAACGACGCGTGCCCCCCGATCAACGGGGCCGTGTTGCTGCTCGATGGGCGGACGGGTCGGCCCCGGGCGCTCCTCGAGGGCGCCCGTCTCACGGGGCTTCGGACGGCCGCCGGAAGCGCGTTGGCGACCGAGCTCCTGGCCCCGGAGGATGCGGGCACGCTCGCCGTGTTCGGCGCCGGCGTTCAGGCGCGGGCCCACATCGAGGTGATTTCGGCCACCCGTCCGCTCCGCGAGATCCGGATCTTGTCGAGGACGGGAGCGTCGGCTCGCAGGCTCGCCGGGGACATCGTGGACACCCTGCACCTGCTGCCCCCGGGCTCGACCGGCTCACCCCCTCGCGTCGTGGTGCATGACGACCCGAGAGCGGCGGTCCAGGGGGCCGACATCGTCGTCGCCGCTACGACCAGCGCGACACCTGTCTTCCCCGGACGCGTCCTCGCGAGGAGGACACACGTGAACGGGGTCGGCTCGTTCAGGCCCGACATGCAGGAGGTCGACGTCGACGTCGTTCGCCGAAGCCGGGTGGTGGTCGACCAGCGCCAGGCCGCCTGGGAGGAAGCCGGCGACCTGATCGTCCCGCGGCAAGTCGGTGATGTGAGCGAAGACATCGTCGCCGCCGAGCTCGGCGAGATCGTCAACGGCGCCGCGCCGCGCGGCGCGGATGGGCACGAGCTCACGTTCTTCAAATCGGTGGGCAACGCCGCGCAGGACGTCGCGATCGCCATGGCGGCCCTCGACGCCGCCGAGCGCGAGTCGATCGGTGTCGAAGTCGCGTTCCGGGGCACCGGGCGCAGCGGGGGTTGACACATAAAGAAATATTTATATATTGGGTCGCATGGCTACCACGTGCGCGCCCGTGGAGGGCGACCCGACTCTCGAGAGACTGGCGACCATGTTCGCTGCGCTGGGTGAGACCAAGCGGCTGGGCATCCTTGCCGCGCTCGCACCCGGAGAGCAGTGCGCCTGCGACCTGTCCGGTTGTTGCGACGACCGGCAACCCCTCGCGTCCTTCCACCTGCGCAGGCTCAGGGAGGCCGGGCTCGTGGAGGCGCGGCGGGACGGGCGCTGGATGCACTACTCGCTCGATCGGGAGGCGGTGCGCGATCTGGCCGACACGCTGAGCGCGCTCGCCGACGGCGAGCTCCGGACCGCGGCCGGGTGCTGCTGAGCCGGTTCTCATTTCCCCAGTTGTATAAACATTTCTTTATATGGAGGACGCCATGAGCACGAGCGATCTGAAGGAGACGGTGCGGGACAAGTACGGCGCGGCGGCGCGCCAGGCGGCGGCGGGGGCGGGGGCGAGCTGTTGCGGCCCCACCGGGGGCGATGGGGGGTCGAGTTGCTGCGGGACGGGGAACGGCGACCCGATCACCAGCGACCTCTACTCGGCCCTCGAGAAGGACGGACTGCCCGACGGGGCCGTCCTGGCGTCGCTCGGGTGCGGCAACCCGACGGCGCTCGCCGAGCTGCGGGCAGGCGAGACCGTGCTCGACCTCGGATCGGGGGGCGGGATCGACGTGCTGCTGTCGGCCCGACGGGTCGGCCCGACGGGGAAGGCGTACGGTCTCGACATGACGCCCGACATGCTGGCCCTCGCCCGACACAACCAGCAGCAGGCCGGGGTCGAGAACGCCGAGTTCCTGGAGGGCGAGATCGAGGCGATCCCGCTTCCCGACGACTCCGTGGACGTGATCATCTCGAACTGCGTCATCAACCTCTCCGTCGACAAGCCGACGGCCCTGGCCGAGGCGTTCCGCGTGCTGAGGCCGGAGGGGCGTTTCGCGGTCTCCGACATCGTCGTCCGCGGGGAGGTCGATCCGGCGATCCGCGAGAACGTCGAGCTGTGGATCGGGTGCGTCGCCGGGGCGCTCGAGGAGAGCGAGTACGTCCGGCTGCTCGGCGAGGCGGGGTTCGTCGACATCGAGATCGAGCCGACGCGCATCTACGGCGCGGACGACGCCGAGGCGCTCGTCGCCGATCTGGGTGGTGAGTCGTACGAGATCGCGCGGCGGGCGGCAGGGGCGTTCATGTCGGCCTTCGTGCGGGCGAGGAAGCCGTCGTGAGCCGCCTGTGCGGCAGCGCCGTTCGGGCGGGGGCGCGCGAGCAATCGCGCCCCCCGACCGGCCCGGCGCACCGGGTCGAGGGACTCGCCGGTCTCGCCCTGTCGGCGCTCGAGGTCGTCGAGTCGCTGGCCGGGGCCCGGGCCCGACGCTTTCTGGTGCCCCCCGGTTGTCTCGACCGCCGGGGGTGCCACTTCCCGCCCGCAGGGTGCCCCTGCTGACCCACTACCCGGCCCCGTGCCGGGACACAATGTCCCATTCAGGGTCGCGGCCCGTGAGGCGTGACGGGCCGTAACCTGCTATATTACAATGAGTTGAATAGACGGGAGACGCAGGCGCGGAGCGTGCCTCCTCCCCGGCCGAGACCGCGGTGGCCGACCCTCTGGCAGCCGTGACCCACGCCCTCGATAGTCGGGAGGAGGATCGGGTGTTCCGACGTCTGCTGGTCCCCGTGGACCTGACACCGAAGAACCGTCGCGCCGTGGAGGTCGCCCGGGATCTGGCGCTCCAGTGGGGTGGCGAAGTGCATCTGGTTCACGTCATCGAGACGCTGGATCTCCCGTTCGAGGAACTGGCGGACTTCTACGACAGGCTCGAACGGAGGGCGACGGCGAAGCTCACACCGCTGGCCCGGATCGTCGACGAGGCGGACGTGCCGGTCACCGTCCACATTCTTTACGGCAAGCGAGCGGAGACGGTGATCGAGTTCGCAGACGAGCACGACGTGGACTTGATCATCCTCGACTCCCACCGAATCGTACCGGGTAAACCCGGGAAGGGTCTGGGGACGCTCAGCTACCAGATCGCGATCGTCGCCCCGTCTCCCGTCCTCCTGGTGAAGGGCGGGTCGAACGGCGAGTCCACAACCCCCGGAGATCGCACATGAAAAGGATCCTGTTTCCCACGGACCTCTCCGAGCACGCGGCCGCCGCGCTTCCGCACGCGATCGGACTCGCGGCGCTCGAGGGAGGCGAGCTGCACCTGCTGCACGTGATGGCGCTCCACGGCTCCTCCGGGGCCCTGATGGACGAGCTGGAGGGGGAGGACGACGCTCGAGAGGCGCTCGACGGCATGGGTACCGGCGAGAGCCGGGTCATCCGGGCGGTCGTGCGAGCGGTCTCGGCGGGGCCGGCGATCCTCGACTACGCCGATGTCAACGACGTCGATGCGATCGTCATGGGCTGCCACGGCCGACGCGGCTTCAGGCGGCTCCTCATGGGGAGCGTCACCGAGGAGGTGATCAGGGTCGGTCGATGGCCGGTGCTGACGGTCCGCAAGGGCCCGCAGTCCCTGGTCGCGACCGCCAACTACGGGCGGATCCTCGCGCCGGTCGACTTCTCCTCGAACACCGCTCCCGGAGTCGAGCTCGCGGCCGATCTGGCAAGGCGATTCAGCGCCCGGCTCGACCTGGTCCACGTGATCGATATCCCGGTCCTGCCCGAGTTCTACGGTCCCGTGATGGCACCGTCGCTCAACCTCGATCAGGCCGTCGAGCGGGCGCACGAGGAGCTGGCGGGGGTTACCGCGGATCTCGGCGACATCGATGTGCACACCGACATCCGGGTCGGCGGCGCGGCGACGCAGATCCTCGAGGCTGCCGAGGACGGTGTCGATCTGATCGTGATCCCGACGCACGGCTATTCGGGGTGGGATCGACTTCTCCTGGGCAGCGTGGCCGAGAACGTCCTGCGACGTGCCGACTGCCCCGTGTTCACCCTCAAGCCGGCGCGATCGTGAGCGCGACGGAGACCGGCATGGTGAAGACGGTGCTCTGGATGATCCTCTTCATCCTCGTCGGCTTCCCGTTCGTCTATCTGCTCTGGGACTTCATCAACCACGCGCTGTCGGGCCGGTTCGACCTCGTCTCGTTCGGCCTGGCGATCGTCGGCGGCGTGGGGCTGTTCGCCGTCCTCAAGCTCGTCGCACGACGCGCCGCGGCGTGGGACGAGGCGCCATAGCGACTTCCCGACCCGTGACCCAGCCCGGCGGACCGGACCGCCCGGCACCGAAAGGAGATACCGGAATGACCGACCCGATGCCGGGCGGCCCCGCCGACGAGCCCCGGCTCCCGGCGGAGGAAGAGCCGAAGACGACCGGCACGATGGTGATCCTCATGCTCTTCATGATGGCGCTCATCGCGCTGTGGACGCTGATGTACCGACTCATGCTCGAACGGTGACACGATGAAGATCGAACGCTACGAGAAGGCGTTTCTCGCGGTGGGCGCCGTCACGCTGGTCGTGTTTCTGGTGGCGCTCGCCTATACCTCGGTCGCCATGGGGATCCACCTGCCCGGCCGCGCCGGGGAGGTCGACCCGGCGGCCGTGCGCGAGATGCCGCCCTTCGATGACCCCGGGGTCCGCGATCTGGGCGGCGGACGGTACGAGGTGGTGCTGCTGTCGCAGGCATGGGGCTTCGTACCGAACGAGGTGCGGGTCCCGGCCGGGTCGGAAGTCACCTTCATCGCCACATCGGTGGATGTGCTCCACGGCATCCACGTCGACGGGACGAGGGTCAACATGATGCTGATTCCCGGACAGGTCTCGCGTAACACGTACGTGTTCGAGAACCCCGGCGAGCACCTCCTCGTGTGCCACGAATACTGCGGCATCGGACACCACACGATGAGCGGAAGGGTGGTGGTCGAATGAGCGCCATCGTCGCGGATCCGACCGGGTACGAGATGGATGCCGGCCGTCGCCGGGACATCCGCTGGACGATCTATATCGGCTACTTCGCGCTCTTCGCCGGGGTGTCGCACGGGTTCGCGCAGGCGCTCTCCTACGCCGGCATCGACATCCTGCGCTTCTTCCCGTTCCTGCGCGGCTACTACCAGGGGCTGACGGCGCACGGCGTCGCGAACGCGCTCTTCTTCACCTTCGCGTTCTCGAACGGGTTCCTGCCGCTGCTCACGGCGCGCGCGCTGGGACGCCAGCTCAATTCGGCACTTCTGAAGGCGAGTCTCTGGACCCTCGTCGCGGCGAACATCCTCGTCATCTACGCGGTTACGACGAACCGGGCGTCGGTCCTCTACACCTCGTACGCGCCTCTCCAGGCGCACTGGACCTACTATCTGGGGCTCGTCCTGCTCGTGGTGTCGAGCTACATCGCGGCGGCCCACCTGTTCGTCCTGCTCGCCGGGTGGAAGAAGGAGAAGACGGGCGAGCGAATCCCGCTACTCGCGTTCATCTCGATCGCCACATACGCGATGTGGATCCTCGCTTCGCTGGGCGTCGCGATCTCGTTCATCGGGTTCCTGCTCCCGTGGTCGCTCGGGATCCTCGAGCGTACCGACCCGCTTCTCAACCGGACGCTCTTCTGGTTCACGGGGCACGCGATCGTCTACGTCTGGCTCCTCCCCGCCTACATCTCGTGGTACGCGCTCGTCCCCCGACAGGTCGGGGGGCGGATCATCAGCGATCCGCTCACGCGGCTGGTCTTCGTGATGTTCCTGCTGCTGTCGGTGCCCACGGGGTTCCACCACCAGTACACGGACCCGGGGATCAGCACGCAGATGAAGGCGTTCCACGCTCTCCTCACCTTCGGCGTCTTCTACCCGAGCCTCGCGACCGCCTTCTCGGTCGTCGCCTCGCTCGAGATGGGCGGACGCGCTCGCGGCGGCGGGGGCGTGCTGGGGTGGATCCGCACGCTACCGTGGGGTGATGCCTCGGTCGTGGCGCAGATTCTGGCGATGCTGACGTTCGTCCTGGGCGGGATCACGGGGTTGATCAACGCGAGCTTCACGGTGAACCAGGTCGTCCACAACACGGCCTGGATCCCGGGCCACTTCCACATGACGGTGGGGAGCGCGGTCGCCCTCACGCTGATGGGCGTCGCCTACTGGCTGATCCCGTACCTGTCGGACCGGAAGCTGTGGGGCCCGAAGGTCGCCCTGGCGCAGGCTTGGATCTACACGATCGGGGTCCTTATCTTCGCGCGCGGGATGATCTCGGGCGGGCTCGAGGGAATGCCTCGCCGCACGTTCCTCGCGGAAGCGAACTACACGAAGGACTCGTGGGGGCTCGCGGGCGCGCTCACGGGGATCGGCGGGACGCTCATGACCATCGGGGCGCTCCTCTTCTTCGTCGTCATCCTGATGACCGTGTGGACGGGCAGGAAGGGCGAGGGCCCGAAGGACATCCCGTTCGGAGATACGCTACTACCTGCATCGAAGGCGGGATGGGACGTCAAGCTCGACAGACTCGGTCTGTGGTTCCTCGCGGCGGCGGTGCTCGTCGTCATCGCCTACGGGCCGTTCTTCGTCAGCTATTTGCCGGCCCGGCTGACCTCGCCGGGGTTCACGCTTTTCTGACTTCCGCGCCGCCGGCACACCCGGGGCCGCCCGCGTGACGGCGGCCTCGACCCCCTTCGAGGGCCCCGAGTTCAGGGCCGTCTTCGAGGGCGCGCCGGATGCGTCGATCATCGTCGATCCCGATGGGCGAATCGTGGCGGCCAACGACGAGGCCGAGCGGCTCTTCGGGGTCGATCGGAAGACGCTCATCGGTCTGGCGGTCGAGCGGCTCGTCCCCGAAGAGTCGCGCGCTCGACATGGGGAGCTGCGCGGGGCGTATACCGAAGACCCGGTCAAGCGCCCGATGGGGATGGGACGCGAGCTGCACGCGCGGCGAGCCGACGGGCACCTCGTCCCGGTCGAGATCGGGCTGAGCCCGGTCGTGGTCGAGCACGGCCGGTACATCCTCGCGGTCATCCACGACATCACCGAGCGTCGCCGGCTGCGGGCGTTCGGGAGCGGCGTGCTCCAGGGCGCCGAGGAGGAGCGGCAGCGGATCGCACGCGAGCTGCACGATGAGACCGCCCAGAACCTCGCCGCGCTCGTCCTACGGCTCCAGATGGCGCGGCGCACCGATGACCCCGCCGACCGCGACCGGCACCTGCGTCAGCTCCACGAAGACATGCTCAGGGCGTCGGAGGGTGTGCGGCGGATCCTCCGGGGTCTCCGCCCGCCTCTCCTCGAAGAGTCGGGGCTCGTGCCGGCGCTGCGCGCCCATGCCCGGTCGGTCATCGGCACCGGGGATCTCGAGATCTCGTTCGAGGCCGTGGATGTCGATCACCACCTCACCTCCGACGAGCGGCTCGCCCTCTACCGGATCGTCCAGGAGGCGCTCTCGAACATCGTGCGGCATGCGAAGGCGACCGGCGTCCGGGTCCGGATCGCGGAGGAGGTCGGGATGATCGCGGTCGACGTCGAGGACGACGGCGTGGGGTTCGACCCCCAGGGTCCCGAGCCGTCCGCAGGCAGGGGTCTCGGGCTCCTCGGTCTCATGGAGCGAGCCGCCATCATCGGTGGGGTCGCGAGGGTCGAGAGCGCTCCCGGCGAGGGCACGCGGATCGCCGTGCGGATCCCCATCCGCGACGGCTAAGATCCGCCCGGCTCGTGTCCACCACCTCTCGCCCGCCCGACCCTGAACGGGACATTGTGGCCCGATAGGGGCTATTATGTCTCGCAGGTCGGGCACCCGCCGGGAGTTGTGTCGGCGGCGGGTTCGTGTCTTAAGAGTATGACGTACAACGAGATACACCGTGGTGATCGTCGGAGCGAGCGTGGTACGGAACGCGCGTTTCGAACCCCCGCGGGGGAAAGCCCCCTCACGAGGCGCCAACCATCGAGGCGGTTGCCAGGATGCCAGACTCAGCGATTGCCACCATGCCATCTTACGGAAGACAGCCCCGGCCGGAACCCTCCACCGAGGGTCCGGCGCGGATCCTGATCATCGAGGACGACGACGGTCTTCGCTCATTGCTCGGAGAGCTGCTCGAGGGGGAGGGGTACGAGGTTCTCCCGGTCGACAACGGCGAAGATGGTCTTCGGGTCCTCCAGCGCGAGCCGGTCGACGTCGCGTTGCTCGACATAAACCTGCCGGGCATGCACGGCATCAACGTGCTGACCGCCGCTCCCAACACCCAGACGGACGCCGAGTTCATCATGATGACGGCGTTCGCCGAGGTGGAGACGGCCGTCGAGGCGATCAAGCTCGGGGCGTACGACTACCTGCGGAAGCCGCTCGACCCGGAGGAGCTCCTGCTCGTGATCATGCGGGCGCTCGACCAGCGTCGTTTGCGACGCGAGGTCGCCTCGCTTCGCCGTCAGGTCTCGCGGGGACCGCGCTCGAGGATCATCGGGCGCTCCCGCGCGCTCGAGCGGCTGTTCGACCTCATCGAGCGGGTGGCGGCGACCCGGTCCACCGTACTCGTCACGGGCGAGACCGGAACCGGCAAGGAGCTCGTCGCGCGAGCGATCCACGACCTTTCGCCCCGCTCCGGGAAGCCGTTCGTCCCGGTGAACTGCTCGTCGCTGCCCGAGACCCTGCTCGAGTCGGAGCTCTTCGGTCACATGAAGGGCAGCTTCACCGGCGCGATCGCGACTCGTCGAGGACTCTTCGAGGACGCCCACGGCGGGACGGTCTTCCTCGATGAGGCAGGCACGATCTCCGCTCCCACTCAGGTCAAGCTCCTTCGCGTCCTCCAGGAGCGGCAGGTCCAGCGCGTGGGTGGCGGTGCGTGGATCCCCGTCGACTTCCGTCTGATCGCCGCCTCCAACGTCGATCTGATGAAGGAGGTCGAGGCCGGGCGGTTCCGGGATGATCTCTACTTCCGGCTCAATGTCTTCCCGATCGAGGTACCGCCTCTCCGGGACCGGCTCGACGACATCCCGCTGCTCGCGAACCACTTCAGACAGCGTTTCGCCGAGGAGAACGACATCGATCCGCCGGCGATCTCGCCGGAGACGCTGGGTCGCATGATGGAGTACGACTGGCCCGGCAACGTCCGCGAGCTCGAGAACTTCATCGAGCGCGCGATGATCATGTACCATGGCTCGCCGTCGATCCGCTTCGACCCGCCGGGCGGGGCCGGCGCCCTCGAGGCGACGACGCTCTCGCGAGCGCGCGACGATCGCTGGACCATCGCTCGGCTCGAGCGCGAGCACATCTATTCGGTCCTCGAGGAGACGCGCGGCAACCAGACCAGGGCATCGGAGATTCTGGGGATCGATCGTCGTACCTTGTATCGCAAGCTGAAGCGATACGAACAGGCGGACGGAGTCGTTTGACCTGAGTTCCATATTCTCGGCCGAGATCGGGGCCTTCGAGGTCCTGCTGCTCGCCACCCTCACCGCGCTCGCTACAGGGCTCGGCGCGGTGCCGTTCTGGTTCTACAGGCCCACGCGCCGCTGGCTGGGGTACGGCAACGCGGTCGCCGGCGGTCTGATGCTCGCGGCGTCCGGCGGGCTCATCGTCGAGGGGTGGGCGGTGGGCCCCGCCGAGGTCGGGGGCGGCGTCTTGCTCGGCGCGCTGTTCATCACGGCGAGTCGGCACTGGCTTAACGACCACGACCAGCTGGTCGTCGCCGGTCTCCGGGGCGCCGACGCCCGCAAGGCGATCCTTCTCGTCGGGGCGATGACCGTCCACTCCGCGGCGGAGGGTATCGGCGTCGGCGTCTCGTTCGGGGGCGGCGCCGATCTGGGCATCTTCATCTCGCTGGCGATCGCAGTACACAATATTCCCGAGGGACTCGCCATCTCGCTCGTGCTGGTGCCGCGCGGTGTGTCGGCCCTCCGCGCCGCCGGGTGGAGCGTCTTCTCGAGTCTCCCCCAACCGCTCCTCGCGGTCCCGGCCTTCGCTTTCGTCCTCGCGTTCCGGCCCGTGCTTCCGTGGGGGCTGGGGTTCGCGGCCGGCGCGATGATCTGGATGGTGGCGACCGAGCTCGTACCCGACGCGGTGCGCGAGTCGGGCGGGCGCATCCCGGCGCTCGCCACCGCCGTGCTGTCGGCCGGCGTCATGGTCCTCCTCCAGCTCTTCCTCAAGACCTCCTGACACGACCGCCGATGCGGGCCCGGGCGTCGATCCGCGGCCAGGAAGTCGATAGGTTGAGGATTCGCCGCACCACGGCCGCGTGACCGGCCGCGAGCTCATACAAGTCCGTCAGGAACCGCATCATGTCGCACACCGCCTCGCACGACACGTTCAACACGCGCACGACGATCGACGCCCCCGGCGGGTCCGTCACGATCCACGACCTCGACCGTCTCGCCGACGCGACCGGTGTGGATCTGCGTCGCCTGCCGTTCTCGATCCGCATCGTTCTCGAGAACCTGCTCCGACACGAGGATGGGGTCTCGGTGACGGCCGACGACATCTCGGCGATCGCGAGCTGGGACCCGCAGGTGACGCCCGGGCTCGAGATCTCGTTCCGCCCCGCCCGGGTCCTCCTTCAGGACTTCACCGGGGTGCCGGCTGTGGTCGATCTCGCCGCGATGCGCGACGCGATGGCCGACCTCGGCGGTGACCCGGCGTCGATCAACCCGCTGATGCCGTGCGAGCTGGTGATCGACCACTCGGTGCAGGTGGATTCGTTCGGAACCCCGCTCTCGTTCTCGATCAACGCTGAACGCGAGTTCGAGCGCAACCACGAGCGATACGCCTTCCTGCGGTGGGGCCAGACCGCGTTCGACAACTTCAAGGTGGTGCCGCCCGACACCGGCATCGTCCACCAGGTGAATCTGGAGTACCTCGCCCGGGTCGTGTTCGACGACTCCACGAGCGGCGAGCGCGTCGCCT
>JAWWCR010000113.1:0-16458 GCA_033720355.1 Gemmatimonadota bacterium | reverse complement strand
TGGCAGGGCCGCGGCCAGTTCTGGATCGCGCAGCAGGATCCGAACGACGCGGACAACGGCTTCGAGATCGACGGCAACGAGGAGGACTTCGACGCGGCGCCGTTCACCGACCCGCTGATCTACAACGTCACGCTCGTGGGCAAGGAGACCGGGACGGGCTCCGCCGGCGAGTCGACCCGCGGCATCCTCTTCCGGCGCGGGACGGCCGGCGACGTCTACAACGTCGTGATCCTCGGGTTCGAGACCGGGATCGACGTGGACAACGCCGAGACCGTCGGTCGCGTCACGCTCCGGAACAGCTACTTCTTCGGCTCGCCGACGACGTTCGAGGGCGACGACGACAACATCGACGAGGCCGCGTACTTCCAGAACGTGGCCTGGAACAACACGGTCGGGACGGACCCGGATCTCGCCGATCCGTTCAACCGGTCCTCGCCCGACTTCCGCCCGAACGGCGGGTCGCCGCTTCTGTCCGGTTTCGCGGCGCCGCCGTCCGACGGCTTCTTCGACAGCGTCGACTTCATCGGCGGCGTGAGCCCGGATGGCACGCCGTGGTACGACGGCTGGATCACGACCGAGACCAGCTGACCCGTCAATTGAACGACTGTCCGACGTCCAGCAGGCGGTGGGGGGGCATCATGCCCCCCCGCCGACGCGACGGAACGAGTGGAGGCCACGTCAGTCTCGTCCTCGTCTTGGGTCTGCTACCGCTCCTGCCAGGGCCCTGCGTTGACGATTCTTCGGAAGGGCAGAGACTACAGGGTTCAGTGAGCTCTCTCGACGAGCTCGCGACCGAAGTCCTCGCCGGGCTGGCGTCGGCCGACACTCTTCGGCTCGACCGCCTGCGCTTGACCGAGTACGAGCACAACGAGCTCGTGTACCCCGAGCTTCCCGCCGCGCGGCCCGAGAACAACCACCCGGCCGAGATGGCCTGGGCGAACATCTCGACGCGTGACCGGGTCGCGAAGGAGCGTCTGTTCGCCGAGTTCGGCGGCGAGGCGCTCGAACTCGTTCGCGCGGAGTGCGCGGGTCCGACCGAAGTGTTCGAGAGCTACGTCGTGCACACCGACTGCCGGGTCACCTTCCGGCGAGACGGTGAAATGTTTCCGCCGGTGCAGCTCTTCAAGGACGTCCTCGAGCGGGACGGCGAGCTCAAGATCTTCCGCTACTACGAGCCCTAGAACGCGAGCTGCGCCACGACGATGAACTGGTCTCCGGCCACCGGGAGGGCGGGGGCCGCGTCCTCGAGCGCGACCGCGTACTGGACGCCGATCTTCGTGTATACGCCCGGATACACGTTCAGCCCGAAGAGCAGGAACTGCCGGTCATCCCCGACCGCGGGTTTGAACGCGTCCCACCGCGTGACGAGCTCGAGCACCCCGTACGCCCGGTATCCGGCCTCGACGTACCCGCCGTGCGCACTGGCGTCATCGGGCAGCTCGCCGCCCGGATCGGGCGTGTAGTCGGCCCCGTAATACTCACCGGTCAGGGTGAAGTCGCGGTAGCTCGCCTGCACGTCGGCGCCCAGCAACAGCCGGCTTCCCGCGTACCGGATCGCGGCGGCGGGCGGGTCGAACGAGGGCTCGCTGACGAGGTCGCCGAACAGCGGGGCGGACGTGTCGCTCGAGTAGCCGATCGACCCGCCCACCTGGATCACGAAATCGTCGTAGAACGCGATGGTGCCGATCGAGTTGTACATGACCCGCCCGGCGAACATGTAGTCGTCCCCGTCGTTCTGGAGCGACGGGCCGTTCCCGTTGAAGAAACCGGCGCCGTAGGTCAGGCGTCCGTCGAACGCGCCGCCGCCCGCGCTCACGCCGACCTGGCGACCCGGAGCGATGAGGAGGTCCGCCTGGGCGCGTTCGAGGAAGGTCAGCTCGCCACGGTCGAGCAAGGCCTCGAGCCCGAACTCGGGGCGGAACAGACCGAGGGTCACGGCGAGCTCGGGGATCACCGGCAGCGTGACATAGGCGTCGAGGAGCCGGAAAGTCTCATCGTACGTGCGGTACTCGGCCTGCACGAAGTAGTCGAAGACGAGCCCGACGCCCCCCCGGGCGAGGCCACGCGCCGCGAACACTTCGAACCCGTTCGTCCGCCCGGTCTCGTCGGGGTCGGCGCGGAACCCGGTCTGAAAGAGGCCGCCGAACTCGAGCGGCTCGTCCGCCATCTGCGCGGCCGTCGTTCCCGGCCCCCCGGCGGTCGCCAGCACCGCGACCGCCACCGCGACACGCCATCCTCCACTCATCCCGTCAGCCTCCGCTTCCGTCTTCTATCGGTCGCCCGAATCCGCCGGTCGGTTCGTATGGTCGTCGAACTCGTCGTCGAGAAGGTAGCGCCAGCCACCCAGCCCGATCGCCGCGTTGATCCAGAAGTGCGCGAGGATCGCCGGGAACAGGCTGCCCGTCACCACGGTCGGCACCGCCAGCAGCATCCCCATGGTACCCGAGCGCAAGATCCCGGACAGCTTCTGATAACCGTGCGCGAGCCCGAACGAAAGCGACACGACGACCGCGGCGAACCAGGGCGAGGACGTCCAGGCGGTCAGCGTCCCGAGGAGGAAGCCCCTGAAGACCAGCTCCTCGCCGACGGCGGCGACTCCGCTGAGGATGAGGAAGCCCCGCTTCTCGCCCGGTGTCCGCGGCATGAGGATCATCGCGAGGGGGCTCTCCTCGAGCCCGGCGAGGCGCGCCAGCGTCGTCATGAGCCAGACGACGGCGAGTCCGATGACCGATATGGCCGCGCCCCAGATGCAGGCCTCGATCGGGTCGGCCACGCGCCACCCCAGATCCGCCGCGGCGATGCGCTGCCAGGCCATCACGGCGAGGGTGACCGACGTCATCACCGTCAGCGACAGGGCGACCGACGCGTACAGCGCCCGACGGTGGCCAGCCGCCATCTCGAGGTCGACGCCGCGTCGTGCGTCCCACGCGGCGAGCAGGGGGAGTCCGACCAGCAGGAGCAGCGCGAAGGCGGTCGCGACGAGGGTCGGGTCGGTGTTCATCGGACTCCTACTGTGTCCTCCCCGGGACCCTGGCGCGAGTGATATCGCGCCGACTGTGGCCGGGGCGGGGTCGGACCCGCTCGCCGCGTTGACACCGGTGGGAGCCCGCCGGACGTTCCAGCCCATGATACGAAACGTGACGATCGCCCAGTTTCGACCTGCGAAGGGCGATCTCGAGGGGACGCTCGACCACGCCGCGGCGACGATCGCGGCCGCCGTCGCCGCCGAGCCGGCGCCCGATCTCGTGGTGTTCCCCGAGACGGCCCTTACCGGCTACTTCCTCGAAGGCGGTGTGCGCGAAGTCGCGAGACCCGCCGGGGAGGTGTTCCAGGCGCTTGCGGAGCGGGCCGCCGCCGGCCCGGCCGTGGACGTGGCGCTCGGGTTCTACGAGATGGACGCGGGGCACGCCTACAACTCCGCTCTCTACGCGCGGCTCGGGCCCGAGCCCGAGCTGGTGCATGTGCAGCGGAAGGTGTTCCTTCCCACGTACGGCGTCTTCCAGGAGGAGCGGTTCGTCGAGTCGGGAAGCGGGATCCGCGCGTTCGACACGTCGATCGGGAGGGTCGCGATCCTCATCTGCGAAGACGCCTTCCACTCGATCTCGGGGACGCTCGCGGCGCTCGACGGGGCGCAGCTCGTCCTCGTCCTGAGTGCCTCTCCGGCGCGTGGCGCCGCACCCGGTGTCGGGGTCCCGACGAACGTCGCGCGCTGGGACATGCTCGGCAGCGGGCTGGCGTCCGAGCACGGCATCTTCGTCGCGGTATCGCAGCTCGTCGGGTTCGAGGGCGGCAAGGGGTTCGCCGGCGGGTCGGCGGCCTATACGCCGCGCGGCGAGCGGATCGTCGCCGGGCCGTTATGGGAGGAGGCGCTCCTGCCGATCCACATCGACCCCGAACGCATCGCCGACGCGCGGACGGAGGAGCCGCTGTTCGCCGACCTCGAGCGCTCGTGGACCCGGCTCCTCGTCAACAGCCCGGGCGCCGGCATCGGGCGGCCCGCACCCGACGGGCCGAGGCGGTGAGCACCCCCGTCCGGGAAGTTCCGGCCGAGACCGGGCCGTCGCCCTGGCACCCGGGGATCCCCGAGGCGCCTCGGATCGATCCGGCCGACGCGTCGGCGCTCGAGATAGACGTCGAGCTGGCGGTCGCGTGGCTCGAGGCGTTCCTGTACGAGGAGATCGTCCGGCGGCGCGGGTTCGAGAAGGTCGTGGTGGGTCTCTCGGGCGGGGTCGACTCGTCGCTGACCGCGGCGCTGTGCGTCAGGGCGCTCGGCGCCGCGGCCGTTCAGGGCTTCCTCCTCCCCTACCGAACGAGCAGCGACGCGAGCCGCGACCACGCGCTCGCGCTCGCCGAGAGCTTCGGGATCGCCACGCGCGAGATCGAGATCACCGCCGCGGTCGACGGCTACCTCGACCGGTTCGAACCCGACGCCGGCGGGCATCGGGTGGGGAACGTCGCAGCGCGGCAGCGGATGATCGTCCTTTTCGACCAGGCCTACAAGCTGAACGCGCTCCCGGTCGGGACGGGCAACAAGTCCGAACGGCTGCTCGGCTACTACACCTGGCACGCCGACGACTCCCCCCCGATCAACCCGCTCGGCGATCTCTTCAAGTCGCAGGTGTGGGCGCTCGCCCGGGCGGTGGGCGTGCCGGCGGAGATCGTGGACAAGCCGGCCACGGCGGATCTCATCCACGGCCAGACCGATGAGGGGGATCTCGGGATCTCATATCCCGAGGCCGATCTCATCCTCCACCACCTGCTGCGCGGCGTGTCGCCCGCGCGTCTCGTCGGCGCGGGGTTCGACGAAGCGAAGGTCGAGATCGTCGTGGGCCGACTGCACCGCACGCATTGGAAGCGCCACCTGCCGACGGTGGCGATGCTTTCGGCGACCGCGATCGGCGAGTGGTATCTGCGCCCGGTGGACTATTGATGCGCCGCCGCGTGTGCCGGGGGCTCGTGGTCGGGTGGATCGCCCTCGCCGCGACGGGCTGCGTTGGGGGAGACCCGAGTGGTGGCGACGAACCGCTGGTCGTCCGCCGCGACTCGGCGGGCGTCACGATCGTCGAGAGTCGCGCGCCCGCTTGGCCCGAGGGGGGCGGCGCACGGGTGTCGAGCGAGCCGAGCCTCGTGATCGGATCCCTCGATGGACCGGAGGAGGAGCAGCTCTTTCGAGTGTTCAGCGCGACACGGCTGTCGGACGGCCGGATCGCGGTGGCGAACTCGGGCACCCATCAGGTGCGGTTCTACCTGCCCGACGGGCGTCTCGAGGTCGCGCTCGGAGGTGAAGGGGACGGCCCGGGCGAGTTCACGTCTCTGACATCGATCGAGCGTCTGGCCGGCGATACCCTGTACGCCTACGACGGGGGACAGCAGCGGCTCACGAGGATCTCGCCGGACGGGACCTATCTGTCCACGACCCGGCTCGAATCACCCATCGAGCAGTCCTCGATGCAGTACCTCGGATCGGTGAGACCGGGCCTGCAGGTCGGACGGACGATGGACTTTCCTGCCGGAGTCGCCGATGGCGAAGTCATCCGGGCGGACGACACGGCGTGGTGGATCGAGGACGGCCAGCTCACCGAGGCGCTGCGGTTCTCGCGGGGCCCGCACATCGTCCAGAGATTCCAGCGGGGTGAGCAGAACATCTTTTCGATCGGGCCCGCGCCGTTCACCGTGACGGACCACATCGCCGTGGGGCCCGAGGGGATCCTCCTCGCCTCGTCGACGCGCTTCGAGGTCCGTTTCTTCGGTCGATCGGGTCCGGTCACGGTCGCCAGATACGCCGGTACGCACGACCCCCTGACCGCCGAACACGTACGTGAATTCGTCGAGCGGGGAGATCCGACCCCGGACACGCGACGGCGGCGTGAGGGTGCGCTCGAGACCCTCGAGCCGCCGGAGCACCTGCCCGCACACGGCGGTCTGCTGGTCGATGTCGATGGTCGGCCGTGGTTGCGCCCGTTCGGCATCGACGAGACCGCCTGGACGGTCCTCGATCGCGACGGCGCGTGGCTCGGTTCCGTCGAGCTCCCCCCGGGGCTGGCGGTCTTCGAGATCGGGTCGGACTACGTGCTGGGTGTGCGGAGGGACGAGCTCGACGTCGAATATCTCGTTCTCCATGACCTGGAATGGGTGGACCCTTGAGTCGACGCCTCGTCGGAATGGTGCTCGCGGGAGGGCTCGCGCTCGCGGGGTGCGGCGGCCAGGCGGCCTCGGAACCCCGGGAGGCGTCGTCGACGGTCGTCGATTCGGCCGGGATCACGATCGTGACGAGCGCCGGGCCCGAGCGCGCGCTCGAGACTGCCTGGAGGATCTCGGCGACGCCGATCGCGACGATCGGCACCGTCGACGGGCCACCCGAGCAGCAGCTGTTCGACGTGGCCGACGCGGCGCTGCTCTCCGACGGCTCGGTGCTGATCGCGAACCGCGGAACCCACGAGCTGCGGATCTTCGACCGTTCGGGGGGCTTCGTGCGCGCATACGGCGGCGAGGGCGAGGGGCCCGGAGAGTTCCGGCGGCTGACGGCGATCGACGTGACGCCCGGCGACTCGATCTTCGCCTGGGATCAGCAGAACCGCCGCGTCTCGGTCTTCTCGGCGACCGGTGGGTTCGTGCGAAGCTTCCCGCTCGCCGAGCCCGACGGCGGCGGCTACCCGTCGTACGCAGACCGTTTCGGCGATGGCGACCTGCTCGTCATCGCCGGTCGCATCGTGAACGATGAGCTCGCGGACTTCCAGATCATCGGGGGAGAGAGCACATATCTCCGATACGGACCCGACGGTGCCCCGGGCGACACGCTCGGCCGGTACCCGAACGCGCGGTCGATGATCAAGTTCCTCGGCGACAGCGGCGGGATCGCCGTCACGACGATCCCCTTCGATCCTGCGAACAGACCGGTTCCCATCGGAGACGGGTACGTCGCGGGCGCCGGCAGACCCTTCGAGATCAGGCGGTACGACGCGACGGGCGCCCTCGTCTCGATCATCCGCCGGGCGCACCAGAGCGTCCCGATCACGCGCGAGATGCTCATGTCGCGGTTCGAGGAGGAGTACGCCCGGTTCGAGGATCAGGCGGACTACCACGGCGCCATCCGCGAGATGTTCGAGGCCATGCCCGCCGAGGAAGCCGTGGCCGCCTTCAACGCGGTGCTCGCGTCGCCGGGCGGTCACCTCTGGGTTCGGTCGTACCCGCTCCCCGGCGACACCGAGCAGGTCTGGTCGGTGTTCTCGCCGGAAGGCGTCTGGGTGACGGACGTCGCCGTGCCGACCGGGATGGACGTGCACGCGGTGGGCGACGGTGTGCTCGTCGGCGCCGTGGAGGACGAGCTCGAAGTCGAGCACGTCGTCGTCCACGAGATCGTCCGCCCGGAGTGACCCGGGAAGCGGGCACGAAAAAGCCGCCGGCTCGGCACCGGCGGCCATACCCCCTAGGGGAATCGAACCCCTGTCTCCTGGCTGAGAACCAGGTATCCTAGGCCACTAGACGAAGGGGGCCTGTCTCGTTGGGAACCGGAATTCTATGGGGCGCTCGCCGAGTGTCAACCCCGACCGGGGAGGAGAAGCGCGCGTGACCTGGGAGCACCTCCACCTGATCGCACACTCGTTTCCGATCGTGATGTGCGTCAGCGGTACGCTGGTCGGGCTGTTCGGATGGGCGCGTGATCGGCCCGAGCTGGAGACCTGGGCGCTCGTCGCGCTCGTGATCGCGGCGGCGTTCGTCGCGCCGGCCTATCTAACCGGGCTCGCCGCGGCCGATGTCGTGGCCGATCGCATCTTCGTCCGTCCCGGGATCGTGCAGACGCACCGCTTCGCCGCGACGTGGGCCGCGATCCCCGTCTTCACCGCGGGCGCGCTGGCGGCCTTCGCCCTGCACGAGCGCGACGACACGAGGCTCCGCCGGTTCGTCCTGATCGTCGGGCTCCTCGCGTCGGCCGCCGTCGCGTACGCGGCGTGGCTCGGCTCGAAGATCCAGCACGGCGACGCCGCGAACCCGACCACGCCCGATGCCGGCGCCGGCCCGGCGTCCGCCGAACAGCGTCCACCGACCGAGGAGGGTGATGTGACCGAAGCCCCGCTCGATCCCGCACGGGTGCACGTGGCGGCGATCGTCGTCGATGGGCACAACGATCTGCCGTGGCGGATCCGGGGTCTGTGGGATCTGGATCTCGAGCCGTTCGCCTTCGACGAGCGCCACGACGACGGACACACCGACATCCCGCGGCTCCGCGAGGGCGGCGTCGACGTCCAGTTCTGGGCCGCCTACGTGCCCGTGCGGTTCACCGGCGCCGATGCCGTACGGGTCGCGCGCGAGCAGATCGACCTCATCCGGCGTCTCGTCGACCGCTATCCCGCCGATCTCGAGCTCGCGCTCACGCGGGCAGACGTCGAGCGGATCGTCGGGGAGGGGAAGATCGCCTCGATGATCGGCGTGGAGGGCGGGCACGCCATCGACGGCTCGCTCGAGGTGCTGCGCGAGCTGTACGACTCGGGCGTTCGCTATATGACGCTGACGCATTCGGCCACGCTCGACTGGGTGGACGCCGCGGGGGACACGCCCCGAAGCGGCGGTCTGTCGGACTACGGGCGCGAGGTGATCGCGGAGATGAACCGCCTCGGGATGATGGTCGACATCTCTCACGTCACGGCGGATGCGATGCGCGATGTACTCGACGCCACGTCGGCGCCGGTCATCTTCTCGCACTCGTCCGCGCGCGCCCTCGCCGACCACCCCCGCAACGTGCCCGACGACGTCCTCGCGAGGATGGCGACCAACGGCGGCGTCGTGATGGTGAATTTCTTCTCGGGGTTCCTGACCCCGCACGGCGCGCGCAACGTGGTGAACCTCTTCCAGGAGGAGGCGCGCATCCGCGCCGAGTACCCCGATCCGGCGGCCTTCGCGGCCGCGATGGATGCCTGGTACCACGAGCGGATCTCTTCGCGCGGCACCGTCGCGACCATAGCGGACCACATCGACCACATCGTGTCGGTCGCGGGGGTCGACCATGTGGGGTTGGGGTCCGACTTCGACGGGGTGCCGATGTTGCCCGAGGGGATGGAGGACGTGTCGAAGCTGCCCGCCCTGACGGTCGAGCTGGTCGGACGGGGCTATTCGGAAGAGGAGATCGCGAAGATCCTCGGGGGGAATCTCCTCAGGGTGCTCGGCGAGGTGGAGGCCCGGAGCGCGGAGCTGCGAGCAGGCTGAACGCCCGTGCGGGGATCAGTGCGGGGCGGGCAGCATGGCGACCAGGCCGAAGAACACCATCGCCGCGGTCAGCATGAAGAGCGTCTGCGTCGCGAGCTCCTTGACGGAGAGCTTCGCGAGCCGCCCGATGAGGACGGACACCAGCAGGGTGGTCACGACCAGAACCGCCAGAACCACCGTCATCGTCGAGTCCAAGGTGTCTCCTCGTGCTTCGCGTCTCGGAGCGTCGCCGGGCCCCGCGCCATCGGTCAGCTCGGCCCGAGGCGCGCCGCGTCCTCGCCGCGGGCTCCGCCCTTTCTCTGAAGCGCCACAAGCTCGGGCATGCCGGCTTCTTCTGCAATGCGTTGCCCGGTGGGGGTCGTGGCGAGTCCGCCGAGCGCGGTTTCGCGGTAACGCACGTCCATCTTCCGCCCCACCTCGCCCATCACATCCAGCACCTCATCGACCGGGATCGGGAAGTCGAGCCCGGCGAGCGCCATCTCTGCAGCCGCGACCGCCTGCACCGCCGCGGTCGCGTTCCGGTAGGCGCAGGGGATCTCCACCAGACCCGCGACCGGGTCGCAGATGAGCCCCAGCATCCCCTGGACCGTGAGCGCGACCGCCTGCCCGACCTGCGCGGGCGTGCCACCCTCCAGCCACGTGACGGCGGCCGCGGCCATCGCGGCCGCGCTGCCCGTCTCGGCCTGACACCCGCCACCGGCGCCCGCCAGCGAGGCACGGTGGGCGATGATCGCCCCCACACCGCCGGCCACCAGCATCCCGTCGACGAGCCGGTCATCGGACCACCCGCGCGTCTCGGCCATCGTGAGCAGCACGCTCGGGACGATCCCGGCGGCGCCCGCGGTCGGTGCGGCGACGATCAGCCCCATCCGCGCGTTGACCTCGAGTGTCGCGATCGCCCGAACCAGCAGGTCGCGGAACGGCTTCCCGAGAAGCGGATCGTCGGCCGCATCGAGCCGGCGGGCCCGACCCCCCGTCATCCGGGTGGGACTTTGCTCGTCCGTCGACAGACCGTCCGCGATCGCCGCCCGCATGACGTCGAGCGTCTGAAGGATCCGGGCCCGGATCGCCTCTTCGGTCGCGTCGGTGTTGTGCCGCTCGCGCGCGATCACCGTCGCGGGCAGCGTGAGATCGGCCTCCTCGGCGCGTCGACACCACTCCTCGAACGACGCGAACATCAGTCGAGCCGCCCGATGGTGCGGACGCGGTGGGCCCACGGGAGCGCCGCCAGCTCGGCCTCGAGGTCGGCCGGGATGTCCGCGTCGGCCTCGATCGTCATGAGGGCCCGCTCTCCGCGCCCGGTCCGGTCGACACGCATGGTCGCGAGGTTGATGCCCCGGCTCGACAGGAGCCCCGTGATTTCCGCGATCGTCCCCGGCACGTCGTCCGCGACCAGCACGACCGTCGGCAACGAGCCCGAGAGCGCGACGGGCATCCCGTCGATGTCCTGCACAAGGATGCGACCGCCACCGACAGAACACCCCGTCATCAAGGTCTCGACCTCGCCGCGGACGGCGCGGATCCGGGTGGTGTTGGGGTGGGCCGACTCGCCCAGGTCCACGCTCGCGAACGTGTACTCCAGCCCCTCCTCCGCCGCGCGCGCGAGACTGTCGCGGAGCCCCGGGTCGTCGGGGCGCATCCCGAGGAGCCCACCGATGATCGCCCGTTTCGTGCCATGTCCTTCGCCGGTCATCGCGAAGCTGCCGTGCAGCTCGATGGTCGCGCGCTCGGGTCGACCGCCGATGAGCGACTGGGCGACGAACCCGAGCCGGCACGCCCCCGCGGTGTGCGAGCTGGACGGGCCGACCATGCTGGGCCCGAGGATGTCGAACAGGTTGGCCATTGCTCAGCCCGCCGAGCGTGAGACGCGGTCGTCGCGCGACTCGGGTCGGGTCGACACGCGGTCGTCCGGCCGGATCACGACCCCCAGCACATCGGCGAACGCCCCGATGACGCGACGTGCCAGCTCGTCCGCGGAGACGTCGATGCCCTCGCTCTGGATGCTCGTCACGGTGACCCCGTCGAGACCGCACGGCACGATCCACCGAAATCCCTCGAGCGCCTCGTCCGTCCTGTTGAGAGCGAACCCGTGCATCGTGACCCACCGGCTCGCGTGGATGCCGATCGAGGCGATCTTCCGGATCTCGCCCGTCCGCATGGCAGCGGCCGCCCGGTCTCGGGTGATGCTCACGACCCGACCATCGCCCTCGGGCTGACCGGCGTCGATCATCGACTCGAGGCCGGCGCCGACCCAGACCCCGGTAAGTCCGTCGGCACGCGCGGCGGCGAGACCGAGCCCGCCGAGCGTCCGGATCAGGACCTCCTCGAGGCTGCGCAGATACCAGTGGAGGTCCTTGCGGAAGCCCTCGAGATCGATGATCGGATACCCGACGAGCTGTCCGGGCCCGTGATAGGTGACATCGCCGCCCCGCTCGATCTCCACCACCGAGACGAGCCGCTCGGCGAGACGCGCGGGCTCTTCGACGATGTGTGCGCGCGAGGCCGCTCGCCCGTAGGTGAGGACGGGCGGGTGCTCGAGCAGGAGGATGACGTCTTCGGCGTCCGGATCCTCCCGCCTGGCGAGGGCGATCTCACGCTGGAGCGCGAGCGCCTCACCGTACTCGACCCGACCGAGATCCCGCCAGACGACGGCCGGCACGTCCGACTTCTCGATACTCGCGTCTACCTCTGCCTGGTGTGAGTCTAGATGTGGATCGCGCGCCCGAGACCGGCGAACGCCGCTTCCATCACGGCCTCGGCCATGCTCGGGTGCGCGTGGGCGTGACCGGCGATCTCGTCGAGCGTCGTCTCGATCTCGCGGCCGAGCCCGACCTCGGCGATCAGCTCGCTCACGTTGTGTCCGATCATGTGCGCTCCGAGGACTTCTCCGTATTTGGCGTCGGCGACGAGCTTGATGAACCCCTCGTTGGCCGCGGCCGTGAGGGCGCGTCCGTGCGCGGTCAGCGGATACGTGCCGACCACGACATCGTACCCGGCTTCCTTCGCGGCGGTCTCCGATAGCCCGATCGACGCGATCTCGGGGTGGCAGTACCCCACCGACGGGATGTTGTCGTATTTCATCGGGTGGCCGGGCTGTCCGGCCAGGTGCTCGGCGGCGACGATCCCCTCGTGCGAGCCCACGTGCGCGAGCATCGGCTGTCCGGCCACATCGCCGATCGCGTAGACGCCCGGGGCCGTCGTGCGCATCCATTCATCGGTCTTGATGAATCCGCCCTCGAGCTCGACCCCGCTCTCCTCGAGCCCCAGATCCTCGGTCACCGGCCGACGACCCACGGCCATGAGGACCATGTCGGTCTTCTCGATCCCCTCGGTGCCGTCGGCGTTCTCGACCGTCAGGATCATCGGACTCGGCCCGCGGTCGAGCTCCTTCACCTTCGTCGATGTACGCACCTGGATTCCGCGTTTCTTGAACGACCGCGCCAGCGTCTTCCCGATCTCGGGATCCTCGAGCGGGACGAGCGAGTCGAGCGCCTCGATGATCGTGACCTCCACCCCGAACGCGTTGAACACGTCGGCGAACTCGACGCCGACGAACCCCGCCCCGACGATCACCAGGCGTCCGGGAAGCTTCTGGAGACCCAGCGCCTCACGGCTGCCGATCACCTTGTCGCCGTCGAAGTCGAACCCCGGGAAGGTCTTCATGACCGAACCGGTCGCGATGACGGTGTTCTTCGTCGAAAGGGTCTTCGCCTCGTCGCCCTCGACGGTCACCTTCCCGCGTCCGGCGAGCCGACCGCGTCCGTTGTAGACGTCGATCTCGTTCTTCTTCATGAGGAACTGGACGCCGCCCGTCGATCGCTTCGTGATGCCGCGGCTGCGCTCGACGGCCGCGGGGTAGTCGTACTCTACCTGGACGGGCTTCACGCCCATCTCGGTGCCGTGGCTCTTGAGGCCGTGGGCCAGCGCCGCGCTCTCGAGCAGCGCCTTCGCCGGGATGCAGCCCCAGTTGAGACACGTGCCACCGAATCCGCCCTCGTAGGATCCGCTCTCGACGATCGCCGTCTTCTGGCCCAGCTGCGCGGCGCGGATCGCGCTCACGTACCCGGCAGGTCCGGCTCCGATGACTACGCAGTCGTAGGTGTCCGCCATGTCATATGCTCGCTTTACGAATCGGTAAAGTCGTTGTCGGTCAGGAGGAGAACGCCCGGTCGGCCTCGGGGTGCGCTAGAGGATCATCTCGAGCGGGTTCTCCAGCATCGCCTTGAACGTCCCGAGGAACTCGGCACCGGTCGCCCCGTCGATCACCCTGTGGTCGCACGACATCGTGACCCGCATCCGCTTCCGGACCACGATCTCCCCGTCGAGCACCACGGGCTTCTCCTCCGTTCGCCCGATCGCGAGGATCCCGGCCTCGGGCGGGTTGATGATCGCGGTGAACTGGTCGATCTCGTACATGCCGAGGTTGCTGACCGAGAAGGTCGCCCCCTGGTACTCTTCGGGGACGAGCTTCCGGTCGCGCGCCCGGGCGATCAGGTCCCTGGCCTCGGTCGAGATCTCGCGCAGTCCCTTCCGGCCGGCGTCGCGCACCACGGGTGTGATGAGTCCGCCCTCGAGCGCCACCGCGATCCCGAGGTCGACGCGTCCGTGGTATCGGACGGCGTCTCCCTCCCACGACGCGTTCGCCGCGGGGTGGCGGCGCAGCGCCTCGGCGGTCGCCTTCAGAAGCAGGTCGTTGACGCCGATCTTGCCGTCCGTCCAGCGGGCGTTGAGGTCGGCGCGCAGCTCGAGCGCACGCCCCATGTCGATCTCGGTCGTGAGAAAGAAGTGTGGGACGGGGCCGATCGACTCGACGAGCCGGCGCGCGATGGCCTTCCGCATCTGGCTCGCCTCCTCGACCCGGTCCTCGAGGGGCTCGGCCGTGGCGGCCCGGGGCGGGGGCAGCGGTGTCGCGGCCGGCGCTTCGGCCGTCGGCTCGGCGGCCGCGGTCGAAGGCGCGGGGGCGGCGAGCGCGGCCTCCACGTCGGCCTTGATGATCCGACCGCCGGGGCCCGAGCCCTCGATCCCCGAGAGGTCGAGTCCGTTCTCGGCCGCGATTCGGCGGGCAACCGGCGACACCTTCCGTCGCCCCTCCTCGCCCGCATCCGGAGATGAGGGGGCGTCGGGGGCGGGCTCGGCCGTCGCCGGTGTCGCGGCGCCCGGCTCCGCGTCGGTGGCCTCGCGGTCCGATGGGGTGGTCGACGTCTCCGTAGCGGCCGGAGCGGCGGTGTCGCCCGGGGCCTCCGCGGGTGCCGTCGAAGCGCCCGCGCCGTCGGCCGAGGCGCTCGCACCATCGCCCGACGCCGACGCGATCAGGTCGTCGATCGCCTCGTCGGGACCCGCGATCACGCCGATGAGCGCGCCCACCGGTACCGTCTGGCCCGGCTGGACGAGGATCTTCCGTAGGACTCCGGCGCCCATGGCTTCCACCTCCATGTTCGCCTTGTCCGTCTCGATCTCGGCGACGATGTCGCCCTGCGCGATCTCGTCGCCTTCGCTCACCTTCCATTCGACGAGCTTGCCCTCTTCCATCGTCGGGCTGAGCTGCGCCATCACGACCTTCGTTGCCATGGTGCCGGAGATCTCCCGGGTCAGTTCACGTGGCACACGTGGCGGACCGCCTCGACCACGTGATCGGCGTTGGGGAACACGATCTTCTCGAGGTTCTTCGCGTACGGCATCGGGACGTCCAGCCCGTTGACCCTCGCGATCGGCGCATCCAGCCAGTCGAACGCCTCGCGCTGGATGTCGTCGATGAGCTGCGCGCCGACGTTGCAGGCCGGCCAGCCCTCCTCGACGATCACCGCCCGGTTGGTCTTCTTCACCGACTCGATGACGGTCGGCACGTCGATGGGTCGGACGGTCCGCAGGTCGACGACCTCGACGTCGATGTCGTCCGCCGCCAGCTTCTCGGCCGCCGCCAGCGAGGCGTGCACCATCTTCGAATAGGTGACCACCGTGACGTCCGATCCCTCGCGCTTGACTTCCGCCGATCCGATCGGGATGACGTACTCCTGCTCGGGCACGTCGTCCCTGACCGTGTTGTACATGAGCTCGCTCTCGATCACGCACACCGGATCGTCGTCGCGGATGGCGGCCTTGAGCAGCCCCTTGGCGTCGCGAGCCGTGGCGGGTGCGACGACCTTGAGCCCCGGGACGTAGCTCAGCCAGGGCTCGGGGCACTGCGAGTGCTGGGCGGCGAGCTGGAGCGCCGCGCCTCCCGGTCCCCGGAACACGATCGGGATGTTGTACTGCCCGCCCGACTGCTGGTACATCTTCGCCGCGCTGTTGATCACCTGGTCGATGGCCAGAAGCGCGAAGTTCCACGTCATGAACTCGACGATCGGCCGCAGCCCGACCATCGCGGCCCCCACGCCGAGTCCGGCGAAGCTCAGCTCCGCGATCGGGGCGTCCCGCACCCGCCACTCGCCGTAGGCGTCGAGGAGGCCCTTCGTGACCTTGTAGGCGCCGTCGTACTCGCCGACCTCCTCGCCGATGATGAAGATCGCGTCGTCACGGTCCATCTCCTCGCGGAGCGCCTCGTTGAGGGCTTCCCGGTAGGTGAGGGTCGCCATCAGGAGAACTCCTTCCGCCAGCGGTCGCGGCGCGCGATATCGTGCGCGTACGCGTCCGAATAGACGTTCTCGTAGATCGCCGACGGCTCGGGGAAGGGGCTCGCGTCGGCGAACTCGGCGGCGGCCTCGGCCTGCGCGATCGCCTCCTCGTCCATATCGTCGTACTGCTCGGCGGTCAGCCGGCCGGCGTCGATGAGCTGCTGGCGGTAGCCCAGGATCGGGTCGTCCGAGCGCCACTGCTCGAGCTCTTCGCGGGTGCGGTAGGTGCCGTGCGAGGGGTCGGCCATCGAGTGGCCCATGTAGCGGTAGCACCTGGCCTCGATATAGGTCGGCCGCTTCTCCTCGCGAGCCCTCTCGATCGCCTCCTCGGTCACCTGCCGCACGGCGAGCACGTCCATGCCGTCCACGACGACCGAATGGAGACCGTCGTACGCCTTTCCGCGATCGACCAGCTCCTTCGCCGCAGCGACGCGGCGGATGTCGGTCCCCATCCCGTAGGCGTTGTTCTCGAGGAAGAAGATCACCGGCAGCTTCCACCGCGCCGCCATGTTGAGCGACTCGTGGAACGAGCCGATGTTCACGACGGAATCCCCGAAGAAGCACAGACATGCCTGATCGCCGTCGCGGTAACGGATCGCGTACCCGACGCCGATGGCGAGCGGCAGGTGGCCTCCCACGATGCCGT